>RECV01000287.1 GCA_007693845.1 Phycisphaerales bacterium | reverse complement strand
GTGCATCACATCACCTGTCCCAAACGCGGCGAGCCGATTGGCTCGCCGCGTTTTCATTGGCCAGGCATTTCAGATCGCTTCCGTTGCGCCGCGCGAGGCAATGCTCGGAAGCGTATCTTTGTTTCTGTAAAAGGCAAAAAGCCACTGTCTGTCGGGATCAGTTACAAGCGTGTGTTGACAGACACACCGATCCCTGAGGAGACAGAACAGTGGCAAAGCACAGTATGCACGAATTGGTCGGGAATCTCCAGAACGTGTTTCGCGAGAAGGACGGATTGAGGATCATGGTTGAGGAACTGCTCAAGCACGCGATGGAGTATGAGGTCGAGGATCACCTCGGTGCCGGGTATCACGAGCGTTCGAGCGATCGCCGCGGCCATCGCAACGGGTTCAAGCCGCGACGGTTGAAGACGCGTATCGGCGAGCTGGACCTGAACGTGCCGCAGGTTCGGGGGTGCGAGCCGTACCATCCCTCGATGTTCGCGAAGTATCAGCGGAGCGAACGGGCGCTGCTGGTGGCGTGTGCGGAGATGTACTTTCAAGGCGTTTCAACGCGGAACGTGCAGCACGTTCTGGAGTCGATGTGCGATGGCGAGATCTCGTCGATGACGGTGAGTCGGATCGCTTCGGAACTGGATGAGAAGCTTGATGCGTTCCGCCGCCGGCGGCTGGATGCGATGTCGTATCCGTACGTTCAGATCGATGCGCGGTACGAGAAGGTTCGCGTTGAGGGTCGTGTGGTGAGCCAGGCGGTACTGACGGTGATGGGATACAACGCGCTGGGGATGAAGGAGATTCTCGACTGGCGTGTGGGTGACAGCGAGAGCGAGCAGACGTGGGGCGAAGTCTTTCGCGGGCTGAAGGATCGCGGCCTGGGCGGGGTGCAGTTGATCGTGAGCGATGCGCATTCAGGGATTCGCGCCGCGATCAAGCGTCACTTCCAGGGTGTGTCATGGCAGCGTTGCCGGGTGCACTTCAAGCGGGAGCTGATGAAGAAGGTGTCGCACAAGAAGCAACGGGATTTGATGGCGGATTTGAAGTCGGTGTTCGCCGGCGAAGATGAGAAGGAATGTCTGCTGCGTGGTGAGGAGATGGCGGTGAAGTGGGAGCCGCGTTCGCCGAAGGTGGCGTCGATGCTGCGTGAGGGATTGCCGGATTGCCTGACGGTGCTGCAGCCGGGGATTCCGGCAGATCATCGGATTCGTCTGACGAGCACGAACCTGCTGGAGAACCTGATGCGGCGGCTGAAGAAGCGCAGCGCGGTGGTGTGCGTGTTCCCGAATCAGCGTTCGTGCGATCGTCTGCTCGGCGCGCAGTTGATCGAGGTGCACGAGACGTGGCAGACGCAATCGCGCAACAGCATCAACATGGACTTGTTGAAGGTGCATGAACCGAAGCCGAGGCGGGAAGGAGTTGAAGCATGATGAGATGACTTGACCCGATGGACATGAGAGGGCCAACATGAGCACGGTCGCGTGGCCGTGATCAACGCGACGTCTGCGGGCCGGCCTCCGGTCGGGGCTGCGCCCCTCCCTCCGGCCACCCCGCCGACGTGAACCCCGACAGACAATTACAGAAACAGAGTTGCACTACTCAATGCTCCGCACCGGCCGCCATCAGCGGATCATGACCAGCTTGATCGAGTAGCCCTCGGAGAGCATGCGCACACGACGGAACTTCAGTCCCTCGGCAGCGCGGCGGCCGAGCACGACGTCGGTCACACCTTCGCCGAGATGCTCGATCCTCGTGTCGTGATGATTGATGCCCATGTAGATTCGAGTGAGAGATCGCACCAACTCACGCCGATTGCGTTCGAGGTAGTTCGCGAAGTCGTCTTTGTCCCGGCCTTCACGTTCCCACTCACGCCGCGTCGGCTCGGAGAGCAGTTGGTCATAGATCAGGTCGTACTCGCGGTTGTTCAGGCACGTGATCAGGTGCGCCAGCAGATGCTCGGGCATGAAGCCGCGCAGCGTGATTTCACCGTCCGATCGCTCTTCACGAAGCTCCGACGCCCCGCCGCTTTCTTCATCGGACTTCGGCTTGGATGGCGCCCGCGAACGTCCCCCCGGCGGCGAGCCGTACACGATCCGCGTGCCGTCCCGCATGACCACTTCATCGGGTAGCTCGTTATCAGCCACCTGATGCATGAACGACGGCCGGCGGTGGTACTCCACGCGGTACGGTTCGCACGCGGCGAGCACCGGGAACATCACCGCCAGACACAACAACTGAAGCGTTCGCATCGGTGAGATCATGCAGACACCTCCGCCACCTGTTGCCCGGTTGACCGCGGCGTGGCTTCGCCGATGCGCCAGACCAGTCGATGCTGCCACGCCGAGTCCGTTGCCGGATAGTCCAACCGCGCATGCACGCCACGGCTTTCGGTCCGCGCGAGCGCGGCGCGGCTCATCAGCCCGCCGATCGTCAGGAGATTCTGCGTCTCCCACCCCATCGGATCGTCAAAGACGTTCTGCATCGTGTACCGGGACCAAAATTCAAACATGTCAATCACATCCGTCAGCTTCGTTTCGGTCCGCGTGATGCCGACGTTCCGCCACATGGCACTTCGCAGACTCGATCGCACATCCACCAGATCCAGTTCGCCGTGCTCATCCGTCCGAATCTCGCTGTTGATCGTCATGGAGCCGGCACCGGTCGCCTGATCTTCCGCGATCGTGCGGGCCGTCCGCGAGCCGAAGACCAGCCCCTCCAGCAGTGAGTTGCTCGCCAGCCGATTCGCGCCGTGCACGCCGTTGCCCGCCGCCTCGCCGCAGGCGTACAGCCCGGGCAGGTTGGTGCGGCCGTCGAGGTCCGTGCGAACCCCGCCGATCGTGTAGTGCGCGGAGGGTGAGACCGGAATCAGATCTTCACTCGGATCCAGATCGAATCCTGCGAGCAGCCGAACGAGATCGGGGAACCTCTTCGCGAACGCATCGCGATCCAGGTGTCGCGCATCCAGGTAGACCGATGTCTCGCGCGTGCGTGCGACCTGCTCAATGATCGCGCGACTGACGACATCGCGCGGCGCCAGCTCCGCCATCTCGTGGTACTCGGGCATGAAGCGATGCCCCGCGCGGTCGGTCAGATACGCCCCTTCGCCGCGCACCGCTTCGGTGATCAGTGCCCGCCCCGCACCGGCGACGTACAGCGTCGTCGGATGAAACTGCATGAACTCCAGATCGACCAGCTCCGCGCCGGCTCGATACGCCATGGCAAGCCCGTCCCCCGTCGCGACGCGCGGATTCGTGGTCTCGCGGTAGACCTGTCCCGCCCCGCCGGTCGCAAGAATCGTCGCGCGTGACCAGATGATCTGCAGGCCGTACCGGGGGTGGTGGGTGATCGCGCCGCGCACCGGCGCGGGTTGCGCATCGTCGGGCGAAGATGCAGAAAGCAGATCCAGCGCGAAGCATTCATCGAAAACGCGAATGCGCTCGTTGCCGCGAATCTGCTCGATGAGTGTTCGGACCAGTTCGCGCCCCGTCGCCGCACCGCCCGCATGCAGGATGCGCGATCGGCCGTGGCCGCCCTCTCGCCCGTAGCTCAATATGCCCTCTGCAGTGCGATCAAACTGCATGCCCCAGCGCAGGAGCTCCTCGATGCACTGATCGGAAGGTTCGATCATCGCGCGCACCGCCGGTTCATCGCACAGCCCCGCCCCGGCTTCGAGCGTGTCGCGCACGTGCTCATCCACGGTATCGCCCAAGGCGTGGACCGCGGCGATCCCACCCTGCGCCCAACTCGAGGCGGACTGATTCAGCGGCTGCTTGAGCACGATGATCACATCACCGAACTTCGCCGCCTCGATCGCCGCGCGCATCCCCGCCACCCCGCCGCCGATGATCAACGTCTCCGTGAAGATCTGCGGCAAAAGCAGCGATCGAAACGGAATCAGATACCGGCGTTGGTCAGAGGAAGAAGACATCAGTGCGGTTCAGTCACCATTCAGCAGCGGGGTTCCTTCCCGCTGGTCAGATCATCCCCCGCGATCCGATCGCGCAAGCGAAGTTACCGATCGCCCCCACCGCCGTACGGCCGTCGCGGCGGCGTCGGCGCAGCATCCATGTCAATCACGAAATCCGCGACCCACAACTGGCTCGTGCGGCTGCCATCGCGCTGACTCGTCCACATCATGACCGAACCGTCCGAGTTGAAGACCGGAAGTCCATCAAACCCTTCCGCGTGCGTCAAACGGCGGTTCCGGGTGCCGTACTTCACCGTGCCGGTTGATCCTTCAAGATTGCCCGGGTCCGCGTCGATCATAAAAATCTCGTACTGGCGGTGACTGACCTCGCTGCTGGCGTACACGAGGAATCGCCCGTTGGGATGCCAGAACGGAGCCCAGTTCACGTGCTCGTTGTCGGTGATCTGAAACTCGCGCTTCAGGCCGATGATCGTGCCTTCAGAGTTGAACTTCAATTCACCGATGAAAAGCTGCAACAGGTTGTTGCCCCGTCGATCGGAGCGGTAGCAGATCCGCTTTCCGTCCGGCGAGAAGAACGGCCCGCCGTCATACCCCTCGGCCTGCACGATGCGATTGGTCTTCCCCGTCTCCAGATCCTTCACGAAGAGATCGCCGAGATTGGTCTCCAGCGAGCAGTAGAGCAGATGCCGCCCATCCGGGCTGATCGAACACTCCGCGAGATACGCTTCGGGGTTGCCGATCACCCGGCGCAGTGAGTCCACCGAGCCGTCCGCTTGATCGAGATCCACTTCGACGATGTCCATCTCCGGCGGGAACATCCAGCGGTATCGTCCCGAGCCGCGCTGATAGCCCGGCGGTTCCGAATCCGTCGGGAAGACGACCGTCGAGGCGAAGATCGCCTTGTTCGGCTTGGTCGGATGGAACCACCCACACGTGTTCGCGGAAGCGCGCGGGCTGATGCGCTGAATGTTCTCGATCCCTGTGATCCGATCATCGTCATCACGAACCACGTCCGCGAGATACATGCCGTAAAAGTCCGCTTCGTCCCCTTCGGCATCAGCTTCGGTCGCTTGGAAGATGATCTGCGAATCGTCGGGCGAGAAGTACGCTTCACCGGCACGCGAGAACCGGTCCGGGAAGGTCAACTGCACGTGATTTTCGAGGATGCCGCGCTCCGCGCTGACCCATGCCGGCTCTTCGGAAGTCGGGTCCTGACCGGCCGTCGCGCTCACCACCAGAAGCAGCGAGGCCGCGATCGCCGTGCCAGCCGTCGTTAAAGAAGACAATTCAAGCATATTGAACACCATTCACTCCTGTCAATTCAAGTTCCGGGCCCATGCTGATCCGGCCCTGTTCATGCTGGTTGCAAAGCTCCCCATCATAGGCCCCCGTCGGCTCCGCTGCGTGCCTCGGTGCAGTTGTTACCCTCTCCTGCGTGGATACCGCCGACGCTCCGATCCCGCCGGTCCTGCACCGGGACGAACGCATCATCGTGCTGAACAAGCCCCACGGCCTGCTCAGCGTACCGGGCATCGGCGCGGCGAAACTGGATTGCCTCGCCACGCGCGTGCAGCGCCAATACCCCGAAGCCCGCATTGTTCACCGTCTGGACCGCGACACCTCGGGCGTGATCGTCATGGCATTCGATGCCGAAGCCCACCGTGAGCTCAGCCGCCAGTTCCATGACCGCGAAGTCGAAAAGCGCTACACCGCCATCGTCGCCGGCCACGTCCAGTCCGACACCGGGCGCATCGACCTGCCCATCCGCAAGGACATGGACCCCGCCAACAAACCCCGCCAGCTCATCGATCACGAGCACGGCCGGCCATCCATCACCGATTACACCGTCATCGAGCGACTGGACGATCCCCAACGCACGCGCTTGGATCTCAAGCCCATCACCGGCCGCTCACACCAGCTTCGCCTGCACCTCAAAGAGATCGGCCACCCGATCCTCGGCGATGACCTCTACGCCCCGCCGGAAGTCCTCGCCCTGTCGGATCGCCTGCTGCTCCACGCGCGCGAACTCTGGTTCGTGCATCCCGGCAACGCAGCGCCGATGCACTTCCAGGCGGCGTGTCCGTTTTAGGTGGAACTGGTTGGTTGTGTGTGGTCGGTGCCCTGCGGTTCAACGTCAGGATTGCCTGCCGAAGCGCCGCGGTTCCTGCCCGCCCTTGCCCCGCTATCATCGCTCAC
>RECV01000157.1 GCA_007693845.1 Phycisphaerales bacterium | reverse complement strand
TCGTCAACGTGATGGATCTGCTGATGCTGCTGGCCCACTGGGGGCCGTGCCCATAAGTCCGCGTACCCCAAACGACCACGGAGAGAAGGCCGCGGCGATGTGGAGGGTGGAGTGCCATCCTTGCGCGAACATCTGCTGAGCGGCCTGCTTCATTTTCCGGCGAGCTTTATGCTTCCAATCGTACTGATTGTGCTTGACTTGAAGTACGGGGTCGATACTTTGAATCGCGACCGGGAACTCCGTTGCCGTGGGGGCGGCGGATGCGTCCGGCGGCAACGTTCCTGGGAGTTTTCATCATGATCATCTGGGGTTCCAAAGGCCGGGAGAAGATCGTCGCACGCGGCCAGTTCCACTGCCCGAAGTGCCGAACCGATGCGGAGTACACCCACCGACGGGTGAGTCGGTGTTTCACGCTCTACTTCATTCCGCTGTTCACGCTGGAGACCCTCGGCGAGTACGGGCTTTGTCACCATTGCGGCGTGCAACTGCCTGCGGAACTGCTGATGCTGACCCGCGAGCAGGTCGATGCGGCGTGGCAGCCGTGGCAATGTGTTGAATGCAGCAACGTCAATTCGGCCGAGGTCGAACGCTGCGTGAACTGTGGCGCAGCGCCGCCTGCTTCGAGCCACTCTGAGAACGGACCGGACACGCCGGCCATCACGTGAGCGGGCGTTGCTCCGCCTTGATCGGGTGGTTGGGCCCCGACCGGAACCCCAAAAGAAATAACGGCCGGGGACGACTTCTCCTCCAGAGTCGTCCGCACCGGCCGCACACGAATACCGTACTTCATCAGCAGAGGCACGCAAGTCGCAAGTCTGTTTTTTGCAATGATTTGTGACGATTCGATGTGTTAATCTGGGCAATCTGAGACGGCCGGATAGCTGTTCGCCCGCTCACGCCGGAGCGTCCGGGAAACATGTTGCGTGAAAGCATCATTCGCGCTTCAGCGCGCGGCTTGGGCGGTCGATGGACCTGGCATCATGCGCGATGCCTTTGCCCACTCTTCGTTCCGCCGATCAGAACCCGACCGGCACGAGCCCCGCCGCGCTGCGGACCCGCCGCTCGTGCGGGAGATCGCGCACGAGTTGAATTCATTGCTGGACGGCATCGGCCGGTGCGTGCAGCTCGCGCGGACGCATCTCGGCCAGCCGGACGATGCGGAACACAAGCTGGCGCTGGCCGGGGAGTCGATCGACCGGATGAAAACTCTGCTCGAAGGGCTGATGCACCGCGAGGCGGCGGGCCTGGCGGTCTTCAACGAGCAGCAGCCGGTGGGTGAAACGATCAACGCGATCATCCGCTCAGTTGCCGCTGAAGCGGAAGCTGCGGGCGTGACGATCGACACGGAGATTTCGCCCGAAGCCGCCGCCCTGCCGACCGGTCCGCTCGGCACGGTCATTCAGAACGGCCTGCGGAACGCGATTCAGGCGTGCGCCCGCACCGGACGGCCGCGGGGACATGTCGAGTTGAGCGTCTGCACCTCGCAACGCCGGGAGTTGATCATGCTGATCGCCGATACGGGCCCCGGTCCGCTGTCGGATCGACCGGATGCGGAGCCGCACGGACACGGCATCGGGCTGGAATTGTCACGCCGCATCGTCGAATCACTGGGCGGGCGGATGGAGTTGCTGCACGTGCCGTTCGGCACGGGCGCAGTCCTGAAGATTCACGTGGCCATTCGCGAACTGCTCGCGCACGCGGAATCGGATCATGACTGAACGTGACCAGAACAAGAAGAACGCGGAGTCGCCCGCGGAAGAAGCCGGCAAGGCCGGCCAGTCGGGGCGCGTGTTGATCGTCGATGATGATGCGATCGTCGCGGAGTCGATCGCATCGTATCTCGCAGATTGCGGCCATGACACGTTGACCGCGCCCCACGCCGAAGCGGCACTCGAACATATGGAAGAAAACGCCCCGCCGATTACGGTCGCGGTGATCGACATGTCCATGCCGGGCATGAACGGTCTGGAACTGATCAAGCAATTGCGCGCTCAGCATCGGCAGATCGTGCCGATCGTGATCACCGGCTACGGCACGATCGAAGCGGCGGTGAAGTCGATTCGCTACGGGGCGATTGATTACCTGACCAAGCCGCTGGTCGATGAGGAGCTGCGCCTCGCGGTCGAGAAAGCCGTGCGGCAACAGGCGCTGCTGGCGGAGAACACCAACCTGCACCAGCAGCTCGATCAGAAGTACGGCCTGGGCAACATCGTGGGCGGTGATCCGCGCATGCGCCGCATGTACGATGTGATTGAAGCAGTCGCGCCGAGCAAGACGACCGTCTTGATGTCGGGCGAGTCGGGTACGGGCAAGTCGCTCATCGCGCGGGCGATTCACCGCGCTTCGCCCCGCCGCGATCAGCCGTACGTCGAAATCTCGTGCGGCTCGATTCCGGAAACGCTGCTGGAGTCGGAGCTGTTCGGCCACACGAAAGGCGCGTTCACCGGCGCGCACGCGGACAAGCAGGGCCGCTTCTTCGCCGCGCACGGCGGGACGCTGTTTCTTGATGAGATCAACTCCGCTTCACCCGGCATGCAGCTCAAGCTGCTGCGCATGCTGCAGGAGCGCACGTTTGAGCCAGTCGGCTCGAACACACCGATCGAGGTCGATGTGCGCGTGGTGCTGGCGAGCAACCAGCCACTGGAAGAGCTGGTCGCCAGCGGTGAGTTTCGGCAGGATCTGTACTACCGGATCAACGTAGTGATGATCCAGTTGCCGCCGCTGCGCGACCGGATCAGCGATATTCCGTTGTTGGCGGAGCATTTTCTGCAGATCAAGGCGAAGGATGCGGGCAAACAGATGACGGGGTTCACGGAAGCAGCGATGACCTTACTGCGCAGCTATGCGTATCCAGGCAACGTTCGTGAACTGGAGAACATCGTCGAGCGCGCGGTGGTGCTGAGCCGCTCGCCGCGCATTGATGTTGAAGATCTGCCGCAGCACGTGGTGGAGAATCGCGCGAAGTTACCCCTTCCGTCCTCGGATGGCGGGACGCACACGTGGTCCGCCGCCAACCAGCCCGCGTTGCCGCTCAAACGTGCGTTGGAGGAACCGGAGAAGCAGATCATCCTCGCTGCGCTCGAAGCGAACGACTGGAATCGGCAGAAGACGGCGGAGCAGCTCGATATCAACCGCACAACGTTGTACAAGAAGATCAAGCAGTACGACCTGGAGTCGTATGATCGCGCGGGGTAATGCGTCGCCGGTTCACGAAAAAAGAGAAGCCCGCGTTCGCTTGGGAACGCGGGCTTCCGAAATGATACGGTGATCGTCGAAATGAACTCAGGTTGATTACGCGCGGCGGCGACGTGCGCCACAGAGCAGCGCGGAGCCGAATAATGCAAGTGCGCCGGGCGCGGGGATCAGTTCGCCCTCAATCAGCTTGATCGATCCTCGAAAACGATCGCCCTGCAGATTCGTTCCATCCAGCCAGTCAAACGTGATGCTGCCACGAATTGAGAAGGAGTCCACCAGATCCGTGAAGTACACCGCGTCGGATTCTGCAAACACCTGGCTGCCACCGGACTCGAGGGAACTCAAGCCGGCAATTGACTCATAGCCGTTTCCATTGACGGAGATTTCAATGCCGTCCAACAGAGTGCTGCTTCCATCGCCTTCCGAACGAGCAAAGAGCTGGAATCCCGCCAGCAGGTTACCGGGGGACAATTGGAAGGCGGACATCGTCGTATTCATGCCGACCGGCGACGGAAGATCGACCATCCAGACCGCCATGCCGCTATTCACATCGTAGCTCAGTTCAAAGTTCTGAGCCTGACCTGAAATCCACGGTGAGGTGAAGTTACCACCGGTCGCGACCGGCACACTTTCTCCTGACCGCCAGAATGCCGTCTTCCAGGTTTGGCTGTTACCGGCATCGAGTCGTGCACGTGCTTCAAAGAGTGTGGACAACGAGTCGGACTGGTACGCACTACTGTCACCAACGATGACCGATGCATACGTCACTTGTGAGAGACCCGCCGCCGCAAGGCATCCGACGAGAATCATTCCGGTACGATTACTTCCTGCTCTCTTCATCTTTCTATTCTCCATTTGAGCGCTCAATCTGGAACGAACCACGGTACTCTTGCCTGCATGTCTTCCCTCATGTAACGGGAAGTTCACGAAGTGCTGACAAGAGTTACCGCAGACCAAAACATTGTCGCGATTAGTCCCGTGAAATATACAAATGATTTAAGGGTGATGAAAATATTTTTCATCACCCTTGACAAAAGACCATCATTTTAGCGCCGGATATTAACCAGGTTAACGCAGATAACGCTTCACGCGTCGGGTTATCGGGCGCGCTGACCTATGGTCTTCGAAGAACCATCGGCTGTTCGATATCTGGTTGATCGGGCTCCACGCCGAGGTAGATCAGCACTTCGTCGATCACATCGCGTACGACCGGCCCGGCCACGGCGCCGCCGAAGTAGCCGATTTCCGGATCGGGATCGTCAATCACACAGAGCACGACGATACGCGGATCGGTGTACGGCGCGCCGGCGATGAAGCTCGCGACGTAGCGACGTTCGTGGTACCCCCCGCCGTCGCGCTTGGGAAGTTGCGCTGTACCTGATTTGGAAAAGAGCTGGTACTTCTCGGACTGCGCCCGCCGGCCGGTGCCTTCGGTCATGACATCGCGCATTGCGCGGCGGGTCTTGCGCGTGATCTCCTCTGAGAGCACACGGTTGGTGACTTCAAGCGCGCGTTCCTCCGGCCCAAGCGCAGTCAGCCGAACCCGCGGCAGGGTGCCATCGCGGGCGAACACCGCAAACGCCTGGACCATCTGCATCGGCGTCACCGCAATTTCGTGGCCCATTGGAACGGACGTCTGCGTGTAATGATTCCACGCGCGAGGCGAGGTCACGATGCCGGGCGATTCTCCCGGCAGGCCGCAGTTCGTGCGCTGACCGAAGCCGAACCGGGCAATCGCTTCCTGCATCTGCTGCTTGCTCATGCGCTCGGCGACGATCGCCATGCCGCTGTTGAGACTCTTGGTCATCACATCGTGCCAGGTGGCGTTGCCGTGGTTGAACGCGTCGCGGATGCGGCGTCCGCGGCTGGTGCGGTACACGCCGACAGCGGGCGTATCGAGCCGCTCATCCAGCGTCACCTTGCCGAGTTCCGTCGCCACCGCCCAGATGAAGGGCTTGAACGTGGAGCCGGGCTCATAGGGATCGGTTACACAGCGGTTCCGCCCGAGCGCGGGATGCCGCTCGCGCATCGGGTCTTCGGTCTGCTCTTCCCACCCTTCGCGGGGATTGAGAATGTCGGTCAGCGCGAGCACCTCGCCGGTCTGGGAATCGAGGACGACCATCCGCCCCCCGCCGGCATTGTGTGACGCAACGACGTTCTGCATGTGCCGCTCGACGATTTCCTGGATCACCAGATCGAGACTGAGCTGAACGGTCTCGCCGCTTCGCCCCGGTTCATAGCCGGTCGGCTCGATCCAGAGCGCGCGCTGGCGGGCATCACGAAGGTAGGTCAATCGCCCGGATTGCGGTTCGAGTTGCTGATCAAAGCGATGCTCCATGCCGCCGAGCCCGGTATGCTCGAAGCCGACCATGCCGATGAGACCGGCAGCCAGTTCGCCGTTGGGATAGTGACGCACGAGCCGCGGCTGGAGACCGACGCCGCGGATGTTCGCCCGCCGAATCGCATCGACCTGCCAATCTTCCAGCAGGTGCCTGATGACCACGTAACGGCGGTCACGACGGGGAATGATTTCCCGATCGATTTCGACCGGATCGGCATCGATGGCTTCCGCGATTTCCGCGGCAATCGTGCCGAGATCGTGCACGAGCTTGGGATCGACGAACAGCCGGTAGCCGAGGGAACTGGTCGCCACCACCCGGCCGCGCCGGTCGACGACATCGCCGCGCTTGGCGAACTCCGGACGGCTGGACATGGTCGAACCGACGTGCGCTGCAAGCTTTTCGTTGGGACTGATCTTGAGCTGCACAACGCGCGCAAGCTGAAAACCCATGAGCAGGATCATGCCGATGACCATGACCCGTCCCCACGCGGTCGCACGTTGCATCTGTCGTTCGTGCAGGGGTTGCGGTCCGGTCACGGATCAACCTCCAAGGTCGTGCTCATCGATGGCATCGTCCGCCTCGTAGCGCGCATCACGAATGCGGAAGTCGCCACCCGTGGCGAGACGGATTTCCGGCCGCGGCTCCCGCAGTCGGGAACGATTGGGCAGCGAGACCCAATGGCGATCGAACGACTGAAGTGCCCGGCGGATATCCTCCGGTCGGCTCCGACTGGCAATCTCCTGCCGCAATCGCCACAGATTCTGTTCGTGGTCGACAATCCGCGCGTGCAGCCCGGCGATCTCGTGGGCCGTATCAATCCTGTGCTGCCGATTGACCAGGAGTGTCGCAGCCGTGCAGCCGGCCACGATGATGATGATGAGCAGCTTGGCGAACATGGAGGCGTGAATCGGAGTGACCTGTTCTGAAAACGCGGAGACGTGAAGCCGTGATCGACGGGCCGCCGGGGCAGCTAGGGCCGGGGAATCCGGATCTCCGCACCGAGCGGCACATTGTCGGCATCGTTGATCACATCGCGGTTCAGTTCGTAGATCTCTCGCCAGCGCTGGGCCGAACCGAGCAGACGCTGGGCAATCTTGGAGAGCGTGTCGCCACGCTGAATCGTGTAGCTCGTGTAGGCCGGCTCCGGTGCCCGTCGCGGTGATTCGGTAGCGGACGGCGCGGGGGCCTCGCCACGCAGGACCTCCACCACGGGAATGCGCAAACGCCGACCGGCTGGGACCAGGTTCGGGTTGCTGATATCGTTGAACTCAGCGAGCTGGCGGTAGAGCGACTCATCGCCGTAGTACTGCCGCGCAATCGCCCCGAGCGATTCACCGGAACGGACATCGTGGAAGCGAACCGGCGATTCGGCGCGGCGCGAGTCATTGTCGCGGCTGGTGCGGCCGTTCTGTCCGCCGATGACGATCCGTTCCGACTCATCGGATCGGCTGGCGCGATCATCGCGTTCGCTCTGGCGATTGCGCTCCGATTCCCGGCCGCGCTGACTTTCACGATCGTCGGCCTCCGCGGTGCGGAGTTCGCCGGTTCCCATCAGCGTCGGGCTGGGGGTGAATCGGGCGCGTTCCTCGCTGGCGCGCGGGGCTTCGAGCAACTGCGGATCGCGGCGGCGCTGGTCGGCGGAGGTGGTCCCCCCGCCGCGCGCAGAAACGAGGTCCGCCGACTCCTGATTCTGTGCGGTGGAAAAATGATCGGAGATCAGGATTCCGACGAACAGGACGAGTCCGAATCCGATCACGAGCGCCAGTTTGTTCTCACGTGTCATGTTCATCAGCATCCGTGCTGGGGCAGGGGTCATTCCCGACCGCTAGCCACCCTTCAGGGGTGAGCTCCTGTCGGTCCGGCCGCAGTATAGGCACGAACCTTCACGAGTTGGGGCCGTCGATCCTGACGACCCGGAGTTTGGCCGAACGCGCCCGTACATTGCCGGCCACTTCCTGTTCACCGGCGGTCACGGGCTTCCTGGTCAGTCGAGTCGCCAGGCCGCGTCGATCAAGCTCTACGAACGCCCGCTTGACGAGCCGATCCTCGAGACTGTGGAAGCTGATGATGCCGACCCGCGCTCCCCATTTCAGCCACGCGTCACCCGCATCCGACGCTGCGGCTTCTGCAATCAACTCCAGAAGCCGCGTCAGTCCGCCCAGCTCATCGTTGACTGCGATGCGCAGGGCCATGAAGGTGCGCGTCGCCGGGTGCATTCGCGATTGTCGGGCCCGCGCTCCGTAGGCCTCTCGAACCAGTCCGGCAAGACGTGCTGTCGTTTCAATCGGCTCAGACTTCCGACTTTCCACAAGTTTTCGCGCGATCTTGCGCGAGAACGGCTCTTCGCCGTAGGAATAAATCACATCCGCCAACGCACGCTCGTCCAATTCAGCGATCAGATCCGCCGCCGTTCGCGGCGCGGTCGGGTCCAGACGCATATCCAAGGGGCCGTCCGCGGAGAAGCTGAACCCCCGCTCCGGATCGTCCATCTGCGTGGAGCTGAACCCCAGATCCGCCAGCAGACCGTCCGCCGACCAGCCGCGCTGCCGCAGAATGGCTGGCAGAACCGCGAAGTTCGTATGCAACAGTTCCAGCGGCACGTTCAATGGCCGGAGCCGATCGCGGACGAATTCGAGGTTCGCCGGGTCCAGATCCGCCCCGATCAGCATGCCATCCGGCCCGACCGCACGGGCGATCGCCTCCGCGTGCCCGCCCCGGCCGAGCGTCGCATCGATGAACGTCTCGCCCGCCTGAGGCGAGAGCAGACGCAGCACATCATCGAGCAGAACGGGAATGTGGCTGAGTTCGGACATGGGCGTAGTGTACGGAAGGCGGGCGTAGGCAACAGTGAACTGTGAGGCATGAACCGTGAGCAGTGCGGTGTGAAGAGTGAACGGGCGTGAGCCGCTGGCTCGATCGCCACCCTCGCTTCCTGCGGTGCTTTCGGAAACGCCCTCTGCACGATACGCTTTTCGCTCCCATGAATACTTCCGTTCGCTGGATCAATGACTACCTCGACCCGCCGGCCGATGCGGAGGCCCAGGCCGATCTGCTCACGCGCGCGGGCTTTCCCGTCGAGCATTCCGAGCCGGTGGAAATCTCCGACGGCACGGATACGCGGCAGGATGTGGAGCTGACCTCCAATCGCGGCGACTGTCTCTGCCACGTCGGTCTCGCGCGGGAGATCGCCGCCCTCTCGGGCCGCACGCTGAAACTCCCGACCGCCGCGCCGAAGCCGACCGGCCCCGATGCGGCCTCGATCGTCTCCGTGCGCAACCGCGAGCCCGGCCGCTGCCCGCTCTACACCGCGCGGATCATCCGCGGCGTCAAGGTCGGCCCTTCGCCCGACTGGCTCAAGGATCGCCTGGCCGCCCGCGGCGACATCCCGCGCAACAACATCGTCGACGCCACAAACTTCGTGCTCTTCGAGCTCGGCCAGCCAACGCACGTCTTTGATCTGAACGAACTCAAGGGCCCGGAAATCGTGATCCGGATGGCGAAGGACAAAGAGCCGTTCCTGCCGATCGGCGAGGGAGCTGCGGAAGTCAAGCTCGACGGGTCCGATCTGGTGATCGCGGATGCTGAACGGGCCGTGGCGATCGCGGGCGTCAAGGGCGGCGCGCTCACCGCCGTCAGCGATCAGACGACCGACATTCTGATTGAGGCGGCGACCTTCGATCCGGTCACGGTTCGGAACACCAGTCGGCGGCTGAACATCGCCAGCGATTCGAGTTACCGCTTCGAACGGGGCGTTCATGCCGCACAGGTCAACCACGCCGCGGATCGCCTGGCGGAATTGATCCTCGAACTCGCCGGCGGCGAACTGTGTGAAGGCGTCGTCTCCGACGGCGCGGCAATTCCCGAAGCGCGCGAGGTCTCCATGCGTTGCCAGCGCTGCCGCGATCTGCTGGGGATGGAGGTCGATGATGCGACGATCACCGGCATGCTCGATCGTCTCGGCTTCGAGCCGCGCGCGGAAGACGGCACGCTGATCTGCACCATTCCGCCGAACCGGCTGGACATCGAGCGGGAGGTCGATCTGATCGAGGAAGTCAGCCGCATGGTCGGCCACGACACGATCCCGATTGCGGACAAGATCGAGATTCGCGTCGCCCCGCCGCAATCGACGGTGCTGGCGCGCCGGGCGGTGAACGATGCCCTCGTTGGCTGGGGCTATCTCGAAACGACCACGCACTCACTGGTCAGCGATCAGGCCGCACGCCGGTTCCTGCCCAGCAATATGCAACTGTTGCGGGTGGATGATGAGCGCGCCGGGGCAGAGCCCGCGCTGCGGCCGTCGATCCTGCCCAGTCTGCTCCGGGTGATGGCGTTCAACCTCGACAACGGCGTGCGCGATGGCAAATTCTTCGAAACCGCCTCGACGTTTGCGATGAACGGCAAACAGCACATGGAATCGGTCAACCTCGCGATCATCCACACCGCCGATTCACCCGAACGCGGCCTGCGCGAGATGCGCGGCGTGATCGATCGGCTCGTGCGCATCATCCGCGGCACCGACGCCACCACGCAGGTGGAAACCTCCAATGTCCTGCCGTGGTTCACGCCCGGCGCAGCGATTCGCACCGGCGGCGATAACCGCCTGCTCGGTGCGTTCGGCGTCATCGATCCGAAGGTGGCGAAACAGTTCGACATTGACCAGCCAGTCTTCGCCGCCGAGATCGGCCTGCCCGCCTACTACGATCAGTACCCGCCGGTGACGGAAGCGAAGCCCCTGCCGAGCTTCCCCGCGATCGAACGCGATATCTCGGTGATCATCGACGAAAGCGTGAGCTGGCTCGATATAGAGCTGCGCCTGCGCGAACTGGTCATCGAGCATCTCGACTCGATCGAGTTCGTCACCACGTTCCGCGGCAAACCGATCGAGAAGGGCAAGAAATCGCTCACGCTTCGGCTCCGCTTCCGCGCGTCCAACCGCACGCTGACCCACGAGGAAGCGGATGAACAGATCGATCCGGTGATGCGTACGCTTGAATCGGCGTTCAGCGCGACGATCCGCAAGTAACCCCGCCCACTTCGCACGTTCCGTCACTCGCCCCGAGGAAATCCGACGCATGACCTCATCGCCACCCGCCGCGCCGTCTGAATCCTCCGACTCCTTCCGTGAAGCCACGCTCGCGGCGTTCATCAAATCGCTCAGCGCGAAATCGCCGACGCCCGGCGGCGGTGCGGTCGCCTCACTGGTCAGTGCACTCGGCGCATCGCTTGGACAGATGGTTGTCGCATATTCGGTGGGCAA
The DNA here is from genome assembly GCA_007693845.1 of Phycisphaerales bacterium. Classification (GTDB taxonomy): domain Bacteria; phylum Planctomycetota; class Phycisphaerae; order Phycisphaerales; family SM1A02; genus SKZB01. Next base: position 15,186 of record RECV01000157.1, on the reverse strand, counting down.
AGAGAAACTGGCGGAACACGATACCGATCACCGCGCGGCGTTGGAGGAACTGGACATGCTCGCCCGGGAGTCGCTCGATCTGGCCGATCGAGATGCCCAGGCGTACGCCGCCCTGAACGCGTTGTGGAAGCTGGACCGGGATGATCCGAAACGTCGTGAAGCGTGGCCGGGCGCGGTCAAGGCCGCCATCACCGCACCGCGCGAAGTGCTGGAAATCTCCCTGCGAACGATCGAACGACTGCAGGCGTTGTGCGGCACGACCAGCCGCATGCTGGACAGCGATCTGGCGATTGCGGCGGTGCTTGCCGAAACGGCGGCCCGGGCGGCCGCGTGGAACGTGCGCATCAACCTGCCGCTGCTGGACGATCAGAGCGAACGGGCCTCGTTCGAAGCCCACCTGGCCGAATCACTCGCCCGCGCGCGCGACATCGCGCAGGAAATTGAACAGCGCGTCATGCAGCGCTCGAAATGAACCGCGATCAGTGAACCGCGAGCGGCTGCGGGTCAGCTCTTCTCTTGTTCGGGCAGGCGTTCGAGCACCTTGTCGACAAGACCGTATTCGAGCATCTCTTCGGAGGTGAGCCACTTGTTGCGTTCACAATCATCGGCGATGCGTTCGACCTTCTGGCCGCTCGCTTCGGCGTAGATCTTGTAGATCGAATCCCGCATCCGGAGGATGTGCTTGGCTTCGATTTCGAGGTCGGTCGCTTGGCCTTCCATCACGCCGGAGAGCAGCGGCTGGTGCATCAGGTTCTCTGCGTTAGGAAGGGTGTAACGTTTGCCCTTCGCGCCGGAGCAGGCGATGACCGATCCCATCGATGCGGCCTGGCCGATGATGTAGGTGGAGACATCGCAGGGAATGAAGTTCATCGTGTCCACGATGCCAAGCCCGGCCGTGATCGATCCGCCGGGCGAGTTGATGTAGAGCGAGATGTCGCTCTTGGCGTCTTCGTTGGCGAGGAACAGAAGCTGCGCCACGACAAGATTTGCCATTTCGTCCATGACCGGACCGCTGACGAACACGATGCGATCGGTCAGCAGCCGGGAGAAGATGTCGTAGGCCCGCTCGCCGCGGCCGGTCTTTTCGATGACGATGGGAACGAGAGTGGACATGGGGGTTGGGTTCTCGTTTCAGTTTTCGGTAAACAGTTTGCGGTGCAAACGTGTGTGGGATTGCCTGAGAATCGTTCGAGGGGCGGTTCACGATGAATTCGCGCCCGCATCTTCGTGACTACTTCTTCTTGTCTTTGTCCTTCTTCTTATCCGGCGTGAAGACGATATCGACGAGGCCGTAATCTTTCGCCTCCTGCGCGGTGAAATACTTGTCGCGTTCGCCGTCTTTGGCGACCTGCTCGATCGGCTGGCCGGAGTGACGAGAAATGATCTCGTTGAGCGTCTGCTTCGCCTTGATGATCTGCTCGGCCTGAATCTGAATGTCGCTGGTCTGCCCGGTGACGCCGCCGTAGGGCTGGTGGATCATCACCTTGGCATGCGGAAGAATGTGCCGCTTACCCGCCTCGCCGGCGCAGAGCAGCACCGCCCCGCCGGAGTACGCCCGGCCGATGCAGTACGTCGAGACATCGGCGCTGATAAACGTCATCGTGTCGTAGATCGCCAGCGTGTCATCCACCGATCCGCCGGGCGAGTTGATGTAAAAGTTGATGTCCTGGCCGCGTTTCTGATCTTCGAGATACAGCATCTGCATCATCACGCGGGCCGCGCTGGCGTGGTTGATCTCCCCGACGAGAAAGACGACCCGATTCTCGAGCATCAACTCATCGAGCGTCATCTCGCGCGTGCGCTGGTACGGCACCGCGTTGCGGGGATCAATCATCCGCGCCGCATCAACGGCCTGCGGATCAAGGGCGGCGTCTGTCGTGAAACGGTTCTGTTCGTTCATGTGGATTACTTCCGGGCGGGCCTGTGAAAGTTCGGCATCGCATCATACGCCTGAGCCCCTCATCGGCAAGCGGGCCGCAGAACTCGTCAAAAGGTCTTGAAAGCGGCGCGTCTTGATCATCAATCACTCGTCAATCGGCAATTCATGCGCGGATCGCAGAAATGAATCGAGATAACGCTCAACCAGCAGGTCCACGCCGCTCACCGTCGCGCTCGGTCGATCACCCCAGACACATGCCTTCAGATCAATGTACTCTGGATCAAGCTGAACGCGGAACGCCTGCTCGACAATGAACGCTGTCGGCAGATGCCTCGCCAGTCGTGCCGTGGCGGCATTGACCTCCGGCTCGCCGATGGCGATCACCGGCGCCAGATGAAGCGACTCATCGTTGAGATACCACAGATCAGTCAACACCAGCGGCTGGCGGCGAAAATCGAGTTCATCCTCCGGCTGGGCGTCGAGCCAACTGAGCACCCGCTCCCGCAGCCGGTACGCCACCGGGCGATCACTCTGCTCTGCGCGGGGATGGGCACCGACGACGATCAAGATCAATTGATCGGCGTCAAGGGACATCTCAGGCGTGGGTTGCGGTTCCGGACTGCTCATCAGAGTTCGCAGCATATCCGCTTCCCGCGATGCGTGTTCCCGACGCAGGCCGGCCACGCTGCCCCACCCCACCACTCGTGATACAATTCACAAACCGCGCCCTTCGGCCCCGCAAGGGCCGATTCCATGCCGTCCGGCGTGGGCGATTTTCACGCTTTTCCGATACGATCGGTTGCCTATGAGTTCCGACAACGGCCAGAACGCCACGCTCACCATCAACGGCAAGGTCTGCTCCTTCGAGAAGGGCCAGACCATTCTCCAGGTTGCGCTGGAGAACGAAATCGAGATCCCGCATTACTGCTATCACCCGGGAATCTCGATCGCCGCCAACTGCCGCATCTGCCTCGCGGAAGTCTGGGCGCCCAATCCGCGCAACGAGAACAAGCTCGAGCCGATCCCGAAACTGCTGCCGACATGTCAGCAGCCGGCCGGGGAAGGCCAGGTGGTCTACACCGACTCGCCGAAGGCGATCGCCAACCAGAAGTCGGTCATGGAGTACCTGCTGATCAACCACCCGGTCGATTGCGCGATCTGCGATCAGGCGGGTGAATGTCATCTGCAGGATTACTCGTACCAGTTCGGCCGGGGGCAGGCGCGCTTCGCCGAACAGAAAATCAAGCAGCCGAAGAAAGACCTCGGCCCGCACGTGCTTCTGTATTCCGACCGGTGCATCATGTGCACCCGCTGCGTGCGGTTCACGCGCGAAGTGACCGGCACGAACGAGTTGATCGTCGAAGGCCGCGGCGCGTTTGAGCAGATCGATCTCTTCCCCGGCATGGCGCTCGACAACGAACTGAGCGCGAACGTCATCGACATGTGCCCGGTCGGCGCGCTGCTCGATAAAGACTTCCTGTTCCAGCAGCGTGTGTGGTTCCTCACCAAAACGCCGTCAATCGACGGCATCACGGCATCGGGGGACAACATCACGATTGAGCACAACAAAGGCGTGATCTACCGCCTCAAGCCGCGCTTCAACCTCGATGTTAACCGGTACTGGATCACCGATGAAGTGCGCTACGGCTGGAAGTTCGTGCACGATGAGCAGCGGCTGCTCATGCCGTCAATCAAGGGCGAAGATCCTTACCAAGACACCGAAGCGCCTCTGGCTTACGAGAACGCCTACCAGCGCGTGAATGAAGGATTGGCCGGCGCGCAACGCATTGCGGCCATGATCAGCCCGATGCTCTCCTGCGAAGACGCCTACCTGCTCGCGATGATGGTGCTGCAGCATGACCCCGAAGCCATCTTCGGCGTCGGCCCGGTGCCCTTTCACGGCGAAGACAAGACTTTCAAAGACGGCTTCAAGCTCTACGCGGAAAAGGCGCCGAACGCGCGGGGCGTGCAGCGCGTGCTGGACAAACTCGCCTCTGATCGCGTCCTGGATAGCGCGGCGTTCTTCGAGAAGGTCAAGGGTGACCCGATGATCGACGCGGCGGTGATCACCGGCAACTACGCGAGCGACTGGGTGACGGCCGATCTGGATGATTCCCTCCGCACGAAATTCATCGTCGCGATCGACACCCTGCCGAATCGGATCACGAAACGCGCCGATGTGGTTCTGCCCGGCGCGACCTGGGCGGAGAAAGCCGGCACGTTCGAGAATGCCAACAATCGCCTGCAGGCGTTCGAGCGCGCGATCAATCCGATCGACTACTGCAAGAGCGAAGCCCAGCTCGCGCTCGATCTGATGGCCGATTTCGCCGGCGGCAGCGCGGAGGGTTACAACGCCGCCAACGTGCGCTCGCAAATGGCGCACGAGCACGACCTGGGTGAGTTCATCAGCGAAGTCCACATGCCGAAGGGCGCGGAAGAAATCGAATCCGACATGCAGATGGTGGAACTGTAGCGGAAGAAGGCACCGAGGCATCAAGGCACCGAGGCACGAAGAACACCGTTTCGCGGCGCGGGCTTGCCCCGCGCTGACGCTCAGACCGACGACCGATGCGCACACAAGCTTCGCACCGCTCACCTTCACGGACCTCGCGCGCATGCGTCAAACCGGGCGGGCCGCGAGGTGACTACAATGCGGGCCATGAAAGATCTGACGCCCCGTGAAATTGTTGCTGAACTCGATCGCTTTATCATCGGCCAGGACAACGCCAAACGTGCCGTGGCCGTGGCGGTACGCAATCGCTGGCGTCGTCGGCAGCTTGATCCCGATCTTGCCCGTGAGGTCGCGCCGAAGAACATCATCATGATCGGGCCGACCGGCGTGGGAAAGACCGAGATCGCCCGGCGTCTTTCCAAACTCGTCAGTGCGCCGTTCATCAAGGTTGAAGCGAGCAAGTACACCGAAGTCGGATACCACGGCCGAGATGTCGAATCCATGGTGCGCGATCTTCTGGAAGTTGCCATCAAAATGGTCCGGCGAGAGCAGGCCGACCAGGTCCGCGAAAGAGCCGAAGCGGCCGCCGAAGAGCGACTTGTCTCACTGCTGCTCGGCGAGGATCAGAGCGGTTCCGACGCGAAGGCCAAGCACGACGCGCCGGAGCGCGGCTGGGTGCGCGATGAGGACGCCGGCTATCGGCGTGAACAAGCCGGCACACCCGGCCCCGTCACCGTCGCCGAAACGAAAACCGCATCGGAGACCGCGTCCGATGAACACAACCGCGTCCGAGAGCGCATGCGCCAGAAAGTGCGCGAGGGCTTTTTCGACGACCGTGAAATCGAAATCACCGTGCGCGAGAAGCAGGCCGCGCCGATCATGGGCATGATGGGGCCGGATCAGTTCGACCCCGGCATGTCGTCCATTCTGGAAAATCTCATTCCCGAGAAGTCCCACCGCCGGAAGGTCACCGTCAAGCGCGCCCGCGCGATCCTTCTTGAAGAGGAAACCGACAAACTCGTCGATACGGACAAGACGGTCGAACAGGCGATCGAGCGGACCGAGCAGTCCGGCATCATCTTTCTCGATGAGATCGACAAGATCGCCACGAGCGAAAGCAAGCACGGCGCGGATGTGTCCCGTCAGGGCGTGCAGCGCGACCTGCTGCCGATCGTCGAGGGTTCCGCGGTCAATACCCGGCACGGCGTGGTGAACACCGATCAAGTGCTGTTCGTCGCGGCGGGCGCGTTTCATTCATCGAGCGTGAAGGACCTCATGCCGGAGTTGCAGGGGCGCTTCCCCATCCGCGTGGAACTGGAGGCGTTGACCCGCGACGACTTCAAGCGCATCCTCACCGAGCCTCATGCGGCACTCACCCGTCAGCAGGAAGCGCTGCTGGAAACCGAAGGGCTGACGATCACGTTCACGCCCGAATCGGTCGACGCGATGGCCGACCTTGCGGCGGAAGCGAACGCATCGATGGAAAACATCGGCGCGCGGCGGCTGATGACCGTGATGGAGTGCGTCTTCGAGGAGATCAGCTTCCGGGCGCCGGACATGGTGAAAAATGGCGAGACGGAACTGACCATCAGCGATGAGTTCGTGCGCGAACGGCTGAAGCAGATCATGCAGGATGAAGACCTGCGCAAGTTCGTGCTGTAATCCGTCAAAGCGATGAAAGCCGTCCCGCGCGGACCTCATCGCGGTCGCGTCGGGTTCTCCCCTTCATCGGCCGCGAATCAGCCCGACCTGATACGCTCGCTCCCCGATCGGCGTGAAGATCACGTGATCACCCTCGCGCGCATCGTGCTTCGCGAACCAGGACTTCCAACAGCGCGTGCGAAAGAGTTTGCGCGGGGCGACGATGTCGGTCTCGACCCGCGGCCCGTCGTGCAGGAGCAGCGTCAGCATGCGGCCTGCCTCCGCGCGGGTGCGGCCGCCCTGACACGCCTCGGGGAACCGGTCCATCAAGCCGGTCGTGTACAGAGTGCCGTGCTTGAGATTGCCCGCGGTGATGGAAATCGTGAAGGACTGTTCGTGACTCCGGTCGCACCGCCACGCGGGATCATCTTCGAGCATCATCCACGCGGCCCCCTGCAAGGGACGGATGCGCGGGCCGGTGTCGACCGGCTGCACATCGCGCAACCAGATCAGGGTGATGAAGCGGCAGTATTGCGCCCGCTCACGAAACCACTCCGGCGGGCCGCAGATCCATTCGTTGTAATCTCGCACGATCTGTCGGATGCGCTTCGGCGTCAGCCCGCCTTCACAGAGGACATGATCGGCGACGGCCGTCGCGCGGTACGGACCGGCGGATTGCTTGAGATACAGGCGCTCGCCCGGCTCGATTTTTTCAAAAGGGGGTCTCGCCTGCCGGGTTAAGCGGCATTCGATCGTCTTCTGGCCATTCAGGATCAGGTCCAGGTAGGGCTTCAAAAGGACCGCGATGTGAATCATCCGGTGATTCCCCGTCCACGCCGTTTTCATCGGGCACGCCGCCCGTCCCGACCAGAAAGATAACGAGAATCACGCTGAGGAGCGAGACCACCATCCCGACGATTCCCGTGTACATCCCCGTGCGGGCCAGATTGCCCCTCGGCGTATTGAGTGCGCTGCGCCCCAGGATGACCGCCGGAAGTGCGAAGAGAAACCCAAAGCCCACGCACATGGCGGCAGGCAGGGACGCAACTCCGAACGCCAGCGCGAGCACGGCCCGCGCGTTGCCACGCTCGTTCACTTCGCGCTGATCACCTTCACCCGCCGCTTGATCCTTGATATCGCTGGTGGGCGGCATGGATGAATTCTAGCCCGTCGCGCCCACCGTCGCGTTGACGGCGACCGAATACGGCTTGACGCGCGCTTCGAACTCATCGCGGTACTTGTTCACAATCGTCCGAATCGCCCAGTTGTTGCCGTCCGCCAGGCCGCAGATCGTCGTGCCGGGCATCGCGCCCATCGACTGGCCGAGTTCGAGCAACAAGTCCAGATCCTTGCTCGTGGCGTTGCCCTGCTCGATTCGGCCGATGAGCTTGTAGATCCACTGCGCGCCTTCGCGGCAGGGAGTGCACTGGCCGCAGGATTCGTTCTTGAAGAACCGCGCGATGTTGCGCGCGACCGCGACCATGTCGGTGTCTTCATCGAAGATCGTCGGGCACGCGGTGCCGAGGCCCATTACGTCGTATTTCTTGCCGATGTCAAAGTCCATCTCGGCGTCGAACTGATCCGGGCCGAGGATGCCCATCGACACGCCCCCGGCGATCGCGCCTTTGAACTTCTTCCCACCGCGCATCCCGTCGCAGTAATCATTGACGAGTTTGGAGAGGGGAATGCCGAGCTCACACTCGAACACGCCGGGCGAATTGACGTGGCCGGACACGCCCATCAGCTTCGTGCCGTAGCTGGGCGGTCCGCCGATCGAGCTTTCGCACCCGATCTCGTTCCACCACTTCGCGCCCTTTTCGATGATCGGGGCGACGGCGGCGAGTGTTTCGACATTGTTGATGATCGTCGGCCGACCGAAGAGACCCTTCACCGCGGGGAACGGCGGCTTGATGCGCGGCCAGCCGCGCTTGCCTTCAATCGCTTCCAGCAGCCCGGTTTCCTCACCGCAGATGTACGCCCCCGCGCCGCGGTGCTGATAGCACTCAACCGCAAAGTCCACTTTGCCGCGCAACAGACCCTGCGGCCCGAAAATACCGTTGTCGTACGCTTCCTTGATCGCGCGTTCGAATGTCTTGGCCTGGTGACGGTACTCGCCCCGGATGAAGAAGTACGCGGTATCGAGTTGACACGCGTAGCACGCAATGGCGATGCCTTCGAGCACGTAGTGCGGATCGAAATCGACGAGCAGGCGATCCTTGAAGGTGCCCGGCTCGGCTTCATCGCAGTTGATCGCCAGGTACCGCCGACCGCCATCCGGCTCGGGAAGGAAGGACCACTTCACGCCGCAGGGAAAGCCCGCGCCGCCGCGGCCGCGCAACTGGGCGGCCTTGACTTCCTCGACGATGTCCTTGGGGTCCATGTCGAGGGCTCTTTCCAGCGCCTGGTAACCGCCGGTCCTGACGTACTCATCGTACGTGATGAGCTTGCGGTCCTTCGGGTCACCCCACGGCTTGGTGGGAATGCGCTTGCAGAGTACGGGGTCGGTGAGTGGCATGGATGAACAATCAGAAACTAGGAATCAGGAAATGGAAACTTGCGTGAAGCCGGACCTGACGACCGCAGGGAGGAAGGTCCGGGTGGATTACCAGAAGAAGGTGAACGGGCGGATGGATGAGCGTTCACCAGCCGTGACCCCGGGTCTTCCTCGTTCGCTTCGCTCACTCGTCAGACCCGGCTTCGGGGGGTTACTTCCTCATATCGCGGAATTCAATCTCCTCAATCGTGGTGCGTCGCACAATCATGTTGCCGTGGTCATCTTCTTCATGCTTGATTCGCCGGACCTTCGGCTCGGTCTTCACTGCCCGGACAATGTGCCCGACGAACTCGCCGAGATTCCGCATGAGCGTCTTGTCCTTCTTCTCGGCCATGTTTCCTCTAGTCCGGCAGTGAATCGAGAACCTTGTCGATGCCTTCGATCGTCAGCTTGTTGTGCCGATCATCATTGATCAGACAGCACGGCGCATCATCGCAAGCGCCGAGGCACTCCAGCGCGAGCAGCGTGAACTTGCCGTCTTCGGTCGTCTCGTGCGGCTCGATATCGAGCTTCTCACGCAGATGATCGAGAATCGCCTGGTGGCCGCAGACTTCGCACGCAATCGACTGGCAGACCGCAATCGTGTACTTGCCGACCGGATGCGTGTGGAACTCTTCGTAGAAGGAGACGGTATCGAGGATATCGCCGGGATGCAGGTCGAGAAATGCCGCGATCTCTTCCATCGCCTGATACGGAATGTGATTGTACGCGTGCTGCACATCGTGCAGGATCGGCATCATCGCGCCCATCTTCGTCTCGTAGCGGGGCAGAACGTCCTTCTCGTAACGCGCCTTCATCTCGTCGGTCAGATACGGCTCCGGCCGACGATCAATCTTCATCTTTGCTGATTCTTTGACGATCCAAGCCATGAATGGGCTCCGGTCTGCTTAGTCAGTCTACTTCATCGATCCAGTTCCGCCGCGATCACATTGATGGACCCCAGCACCGCGACGAGGTCGGCCAGTTGGTGACCTTCGAGCATTTTCGGGAAGGCCTGGTAGTTGATGAACGCCGGCGGACGCGTGCTGGCCCGCCACGGGCATCGGCCGCCATCCGCGACCACGTAGAACCCGAGTTCACCGTTCGCCGATTCAATTGCGCCATACGCTTCACCGATCGGTGTGTCGAAGCCGCGATTGTGCATGAACAGTTCAAAGTGCTGAATCGTCGCTTCGATCGAGCCGTAGACATCGCCCTTCGGAGGAATGCGCACCTTGCCATCTGCGACGACATTGACGGAACCGCCCGGAATGTTGTCGATCAGTTGCTCGATGATCTTGACCGACTGCTGCAATTCCTCGAAGCGGACGAGGTAGCGAGCATACGTGTCGCCGGTCGTGGCGATCGGCACGGAGAACTTGACGGCCTCGGCGCCTTGACCGTCCCAGTTGTCGGCGTAGCAGAGATACGGTTCATCCTTCCGCAGATCACGTTTCACGCCCGCCGCACGGGCCAGTGGTCCGGTCAGACTCCACGCAACCGCCTCCTCCGCCGTGACGGTCCCGATGCCTTCGAGCCGGTCGATGAAGATCCGGTTTCGGTTCAGCAGAACCTCCATGTCTTTCAGCGCTTTCGGCATGCGGACGCGGATGAAGTTCTTGACCATCTTCTTGAAGATCTCTTCATCGGGCAGGTCCTGCATCAACCCGCCGACACGCGTCCAGTCCGGATGGAACCGTTGGCCGGAGATGTAGTCGATGATGTCGTAGATGTACTCGCGTTCGTTGAACCCGTACAGAAAGCCCGTGAACGCGCCGAGGTCGAGCGCGGCAGCGCCGACGCAGAGCAGGTGGTTCTGAATGCGGCCGAGTTCCGCCATGATCGTGCGGATTACCTTGCAACGCGGCGTGAGATCGATGCCGAAGAGCGTCTCCACCGCGTGATGCCAGGCGATGTCGTTCACGATCGGTGAAACGTAGTCCATCCGGCTGACGGTGCAGACGTACTGGTTGTAGTCGTGGTGCTCGCCGAGCTTCTCGAAGCCGGAGTGCAGGTACCCGATGTGGGGCGTGGCGCGAACCACGCGCTCGCCGTCCAGCTCGAGAATGATTCGCAACGTGGTGTGGGTCGCGGGGTGCTGCGGGCCGAAATTGAGAATCCAGCGGTCCGGCGCATCGATGCGGTCATCGAGGTACTCGGTCGTCTCGACATCGACGTCGTAGCCGCCGGCGGGTTGGAGCGTATAGGGCATGGGAACAATTCTGACGACTGGAGGTGATTTCAGCCACCCGAGCGGGGAAAATCGGCCCCATACGGGCGGTTCGTGACGAACTTCACAATCTCGGATTCGATTATAGCGGCCGCGGGATGCATCGGTCGAACGCGCACCGAAGCCGGGGGTGACGACGCAGGGAGGAACCCCCGGGTCAGGAAGCAACCCCCGGGGTGACCGCCTCGCCCCCCCACCCACTCATCCTGCCTGCCCCGCAATCTCCTACCTACAATGGATGGCCCAACCATCGACGTCCGCTCATGGGGATTCCCATATGACGCTGGAGGCACTCTGCATCACGCTCGTGGTCATCGCTCTGATGATCGGCATCGGCGGCGCGTGGCGGCGCGCGACCCGCACGACACCCGCGTGTCTCTCTTGCCGTTTTGATCTCCGCGGCTCGGGATTTGAGCACAAGACCTGCCCTTAGTGCGGCTCGTCACTCGAGCGCGACGGCGCCGTGTACTACCCGCAAACCTGGGCCAAACCGCGGCTCGCGAGATGTGCGACCCTCTGCCTGATGCTGGGGGTGATGGGCCTTGTCGTGACCTCTCACCACCAGTTTGATCTGGGATGGGACATCCATCAACACAAGCCGATCGGGCTGCTGCACTGGCAAGCAACGCGGTCCAACCAGACTGCAGCCATCCCCGCGGTTGAAGAACTGACCCGACGCATCGTTGCCGGCGAAGTTACTCGTGCTGATGAGATCGATTTAATCGACCAGGCGCTCGCCTTCCAGGCCGACCCGCAGCACCAGTGGACCGGCGCGTGGGGCGATCTGATTGAAAGGGCCGCGGCGGCCGGGATCGCCACCCCGGCACAGGTGGCGACCTACGTGGAGCAAGGGCTCAACCTGATCATGCCACCATCGCGTACGGTCCTCGAAGGCGACCACCACGACTTTGAAGTTCACGGATTTGTCGAGCGGCTTGGCAGTAATCAGTCATACCAAATCACCGTCCAGCTCGAATCTGTCACCCTTGGAGAAGACGACGTTGACGTTGCCAGTGCTGTTTTCAGACGATGGACCACGCCGAATCAGAACAATTTCGCATTAACCCGACCACTTCGATGGCGCGTTGGCAGCCGGTCTCGGTCGCCGGTCACGTATCACATCAGCACCACGGTTCAGCACGTCAATCCACAGGGGGCGACGCTCTGGGGCGAGCGGGAACTGCATGGAGAACTGGAGATCCTATCGCATGAGAAGCTGCTGACCATGCTGGTTGACGATGCGCAACGACTCGATCATTTGAAAGACGCCATTGCTATCCGCAAGCCACAATACGTCGAATACGAATCAGAGAAGCTATTTCGTTTCACCATCGAGGCGGAAAACCTTCTGCTGCCCGTCGCATTCGATGTGATCACCCTTTACGACGGCAACCTGAAGCAGCAGCATCGTCTGCATTTGCCGATGGAATCATCAACCAGACGAACCTTTGACCTCCCAATCGAGCGGTTTGTGCCGAACCAGCCGCTGACGGTCGTGCTGCGGCCGGTCGGGGCGGACGATGATTCTCTCGATATCACCTTCCGGAGCATGGTCGCCGGCAGAAAGTGACACCGGGCCTTCCTCCCGGCGGTCGTCAGGCCCGACTTCGCCGTGGATGACGCGGCGATTACAATCGTGGCGTTATGTCCCAATCCGAGCAATTCATTCCGCATCGTTCGTACGCGCCCGATACCTCTGCGGAGGATGCCGCGCGACGTTTTCACGAGATCATGCATCAGCGACGAACGGTGCGCATGTTCTCGGATCAACCCGTGTCGCGGGAGACGATCGAGCAGATCATCGCTGCCGCCGGCACGGCGCCGAGTGGCGCGAACAAACAGCCGTGGCGGTTCGTGGCCGTGCAGGATCCAAATCTCAAACGGGAGATCCGCGTCGCCGCCGAAGCAGAAGAACGCGAGTTCTACACCCGGCGAGCGAGCGAGACCTGGCTGCGCGATCTCTACCCATTCGGCACGGATGATCAGAAACCCTTTCTCGAAGTCGCGCCGTGGCTCATCGTCGTCTTCAAACTCATGAAGGATGACAACCCACGCACCGAATCCGATCAGGTGTACTACGTCAACGAATCGGTCGGCATCGCGACGGGTTTGCTCCTCGCGGCAGCGCATCACGCCGGTCTGGCCACCCTCACGCACACGCCGAGCCCGATGAAGTTTCTGGCGAAACTGCTCAACCGCCCCGAATACGAGCGACCGTTTCTGCTGATTCCCGTCGGCTATCCCGCGGCGGACTGCGTCGTGCCGAACATTTCGCGCAAGCCGCTGGATGAGATCATGATCATCGACCGCTGAAGCGCGCGACGGTGTTGGCGATGAGACGCCAGGCAGCGCCGACCGTAAACATCGCGATCAACACCAGCACGATGCAGGGGCCGGTGGGAAGGCCGAACCGATCAAACTCAAACGACAGAACGAGTCCGCCGAGCACGCCGACGACCGATGTCAGCCACGTGATCAGCAGATGCGGCAGCAGCCGCCGGGTGACCTGTCCCGCGATCGCGCCGGGCAGGATCAGCAGCGCGCTGATCAGGACCACCCCCACCAGTTTCATGCCGACGACCACGACCAGCGCGAGCAGCACCATCAGCAGGATTCGTATGGCATTGGTGCGTACCCCCGAGGCCCGGGCGGCGACTTCATCAAAGACGAACGCGATCAAAGGCCGACGAAACCACCAGACCGTCAACAGCACAATGACCATGACGGCGATCGACAACCACATGCCCGCCTGCCCGGCGGTGTGCACGGAACCGAAGAGAATCGCCTCCCACCCGTCCGGCCGGGGTGAACCGGCAATGAACGATCGATACCACTCCCACGCGCCGGGCGCGGCGAGCGTCTGCCGCAACCCGAGCAGAAGAAACCCCAGCGCCATCGTCGCGACGAGCACAATGCCGATCGCGGTATCTTCCTCGGTGCGCGAACGGGTCAACCCCGCCACGGCGAGCGCCGAGGCGAGGCAAAACGCAAAGATCACCATTTCGCCGATCGCTGCGGACAAACCGAGGATGGCGACGACGCCGATCCCGCCGAAGGCCGCGTGACTGATGCCCTGTCCGACGAAGGCGAGGCGTTTGAGCACGACAATGCCGCTCAGCGCCGAGGCCGCCGTGGCGATGCACAGTGCCGCGATGATCGCCTGCCGCGCGAATGCGAACTCGAGATACTCCAGCGTCTGCCAGGCGAGCATCATGGCTGATCCTCCGGCGACGGCGTGTTCGTGCCACGGTCCTTCTCATCGATATCGTGCCCGTTCGTGCCATGGCGAAGGTGGGCAAAGGCCGCGATGTCGTGGTGGAAGACTTCAGCGAGCACCTCGGGTGTCAGGCCTTCCGGCGAGGCGTGGTAGTGCAGCGTCCGCGACAGGACCGCAATATCATCGCATCCCGCCGCAATCGCGCGCAGGTCGTGGCTGACAATCAGAATCGTGAGATCGAGTTCACGATGAATCGCTTCGAGCAATCGCGCGAACTGCGCCTGACCGGCCTGGTCGATACCGACGGTCGGTTCATCGAGAAGCAGCACGCGCGGCCGACTGACCAGCGCGCGGGCGATAAACGCACGCTGCTGCTGCCCGCCGGAGAGTTCACCGATCGGCCGCCCGGCCAGGTGCGCCATGCCGACGAGATCGAGCAGATCGTCAATCCGCCGCTTCAACTCCGATGGCAACGCCCGCCATGGCGCGACATCAAGCGCGGCGGTCATGGCGACAACCTGTCGGACATTCAGCGGCGCGTTCCACGCTGCATTGAGGCGTTGCGGCAGGTAACCGACCTGACGTGAGCGGGTCGCGCGACGGGGCGGCAGGCCGAGCACTTCAACGCGGCCGCGCGTCGGCTTGATCAGTCCGAGGATGAGTTTCAGCAGCGTGGACTTCCCCCCGCCGTTCGGCCCGAGGATCCCCAGGCGCGAGCCGTGAGGCACGGTGAGGGAAATCGACTCCAGCGCGGCCACGCCCGAGTCGTACCGGAAGCTCACATCACGCACGGCGACGGCGGGTTCGGAAGTGGTTGCGGCGGAATCGGGAAGACTCATCGGCGGGTTCAGGATAGCCGGAACGCTCGCCTGCGGCTCGCGGCTCAACGGCTCAGCAGCTCAGCGGCTCATCCGTGCGGGAAGCGCCATTCCTCACCCGGCACGTAGTCGAGCATCTTGTAGAGATCCTTTCGCGTCTGCATCTCGTCGATCAGCGATTGCACGGTCCCTTCCTGCTTGAGCGTGGCCAGGCCGCGCACGATGTGCCCCATCGCCAGACGTTGCATGCTGAGCGGATAAATCACGCAACGGTAGCCGAGCTCCTTGAATCGTGACGCGGGAATGTCCGGCGTCTTGCCGAACTCGGTCATGTTCGCCAGCAGCCAGCCGGGCGAACCTTCCGCCATGTGGGCGAACTCATCCTCGCTCTGCAGTCCCTCGGGAAAGATCATGTC
>RECV01000090.1 GCA_007693845.1 Phycisphaerales bacterium | reverse complement strand
GAGTGGCGATGTCGCCAGTCTCAAAGGGTGGACGGCCACAGAGTGCCTCGTACAGTGTGGCCGCGAATGAATAGATATCGTTGCTTCGACTGTTCTTTCCCATCAACTGTTGCGGGCTCATGTAAGGCAATGTGCCGGATGATTCGCGGCCGGTGACGCGCGTCATCGTGTCCTTGGCTTCGCGCGCGATGCCGAAGTCCATCAGGTACGCGTTGCCATCACCATCAATGATGATGTTGCTTGGCTTGATGTCGCGGTGCAGGATTTGTTTCGCGTGGGCATGGTCGATCGCCTGCGAGAGTTGCTCCGCCCACTCCCGCACGCGCTCCAGCGGCAGACCGTCTGGATACTCGACAAGCAGATCGTCGAGCGTCTTGCCTTGGACGTACTGCATCACGAGATACGCCACGGCTGATCGCTGCGGGTCCTGCTCAAAGTTGAACAACCGCACGATGTGCGGGTGCGTCAGCTCAAGGTTGATGAGGGCTTCTTTCTTCAGCCGCGCGACTGCGCGGGCATTGCGGCACAGCGCCGACGGTAGCACCTTGATCGCCATCGGTCGGCTATCGAGATGCTCATCCTCAGCCAGCCACACCACACCCATGCCGCCTCGGCCGAGTTCACGCACAAGCTGATAGCGCTCCGACAGTACCTCGCCGCTAGAGAGCGAGAGAAGCGTTTGATCGTGTTCGTCGGGAGCGTAGGTCATTTGCTATTCGCTGGTGATCGCCAGGTTGGCAACTGTTTCAATGTTCGGCCTCGCTACGCTCGGCAAGAAAAAAGGAAAGGGTAAAAGGGAAAGAGAGCAAAAACTAATCCGAGTCCAGGGCCAATCGGACACCGAAGTAGATGAGGCGGTAGTCCGGCGAGTTCCAGTTGCGGTTCGCCGATCGCAGGTAGCGCGGGCGGCCGAACCACGACCCGCCGCGAAGAACACGGAGCGAACCTGTTCGGGGTCCAGTGGGATCAGTCACGACACCCGCTTCGTACTCGCCGTACCAATCTGCCACCCACTCCCACACATTCCCGTTCATGTCGTACAGGCCCCACGGATTCGGCTTCTTCCGACGCACTGGTTGCGTGCTTCTGTTCGAATTGCCGCTGTACCACGCATGATCGCCCAGTTGATCTGGATTGTTGCCGAATGAGTAACGCGTCCTCGTCCCTGCGCGGCACGCGTACTCCCATTCTGCTTCCGTCGGCAAGCGAGCGCTGACTCCGTACCGTTCGCTGAACCGATTCGCAAGATCCTTCGAGTCGTTCCATGAGATACGCTCCACGGGACGATTCAGATCACCCTTGAAGTGGCTTGGATTGTTTCCCATCACCCGCTGCCACTGCGCCTGCGTCGTCGGCGTTTCCGCAAGCCAGAAGCCACGGGAGATTCTGACCTGTCGCTGCGGACCTTCGTTATCAAAGCGGCCCGACTCGTTGCCAGGGCTTCCCATCGTGAACGTGCCCGGGCCGATGAAGATGAACGCCATCTCCACACCCCCACCCAAGTCGATGACTTTCCGGGGGACTTCATCAGACGAGATCTTGTCATGCAGCGTCTTCCAGTCGAATCGTTTAGCGTCGTGCTGGTATAAACGCACGATCGCTTGAGCTCGCGCATCAGGAGATGCACGAACATCACGCACCATTTCCATTTGCTCCTCAACGATTGATGCGCGAGATTGTGTTACATCGGAATCTTCTCGCGACCCAGTTCGCGAAGACGTCGCTTCATCTGTCATACTTGGCAAGGACATCTCGGAGCGTTGATCGCCAGCCGTCTCCGGGGTAGAAGGAGCTCTTCCGGAATCTGATACAACAACATAAATCATGCCAAGACCGAGCAATGCGATCACCACGATCACTGCCGCCCATTTCCCAACCGGCGTTCGTCGAGCAGCGACCGGATTCACGGAGTTGTCAGCTGGTTTTTCCGGCGAAGCAACAGGCGATGGTCTCCTGCTGACCTGGAGTTGAGAGACAAGCTCCCCCGCTGATTCTGGCCGAGCATCGGCCGTCTTGACCAGTCCATACTGAAGTGTAGTGTTGATGTGGTTGGAGCATGTGTCGATCGCCGCCGGCTGTTCGTTGAGGATCAACTCCCGAATCGGCCCAGAACTGAACGGAGGCCGCCCGGCCAAGCACTCGTACAACACAGTCGCAAACGAATAGATGTCGGTTGCGGTAGTGAGATCATGCTCACCGAGGCATTGCTCCGGACTCATGTACATGAGCGTACCGCTCGTGGTATCACGACCGGTGACCTGTGAAATCGTGTCCTTGGCAATTCGCGCGACGCCGAAATCTGCCAGATACGGCTTGCCCTCGCCATCGATGAATATGTTGCTCGGCTTGATGTCCTTGTGAATTACGCCTCGACTGTGAGCATAATCGAGGGCCCCGGCAATCGGACGAGCAATGTCAAGCAACTCCTCCTCCGTGAGCGTGACCTTCTCCTCAAGCAGATCATCAAGTGTGCGGCCGTCAATGTACTGCATCACCAGAAACGGCAGCCCCTCGTGTTGGCCGAAGTGATAGAACCGAACGATGTGCTCATGCGTGAGATCCGCCATGGCGGCAGCTTCCTGCTGAAGCTGCCTGATGGCGCGCTTGGAGGCGGCTCGCAGGGCAGGCAAGGTCTTGATGGCGACCAGCCGATCGTTGAGGTAGCGGTCCTTGGCAAGATGCACCTCGCCCATGCCACCTTCGCCGAGCTTGCGCACGATCTCGTACTGACCGGAGAGAACGGTGGTCTCCGCCAGGGTGTCTTTGTATTCATCTGGAGCGGGTCGAGCCATCAGTTCCCATGCGGTGGTCTAGGGTGAGCTTTCCAGGCGGCCAAATACAAGCATGCGCGTGTCACTCTTTCGCGTCATCACCGTCATCCTTCGGCTTCTTCGGTTGATTCGGGTTCACGACCGTAGGCCCTCCCATGCCACCAGTAACGATGGTCTGATCGCCGGGCCCGCCAGCCTTAGCGCGGGCAGAGGCAACATCGCCCATCTTGTCGAGTGCTTGATTGAGAACGCGTTCAAGTTGGCCAGCATGCTCACGATTGGTCTGCCGCTCCATATCAAGTTGTCGCTTGAGCTGCTCCATAAGATCGTCGTTCATTTTGCCTTCGGCTTTGAAACGCTCTGCGAGGGCAGCGGCAGCGGCTTCGCTCTTCTCCGCGGCAAGCACGAGCAACTGCTCGGGCGACATGTTTTCCTGCTTCTCAAGACGTTCAAGCTCGAGCAGCGTTTCAGCATCGCCGAGACCAAGGGCGATCTTGGTCGAGGTGTCCGCCTTGGAGAGAGATTCGATGCGTTCTCGCTCGATTTCGACGTCGGTCATCTTCTTGCGTTTGCGGGCTTCAAGCGCGTCGTCGCGCATCTTGCGGGCAAGTTCCCAGTCTTTCTCATCGCCGGAACGCTCGAAGTCGCGCAACTGTTCGCCGGCCTCGGCCTGCTTGATCTGCTGGGCAAGGAAGGTATCGACATCAAGGCCGGACTGGTCCCGCTCGTGATCGCGCTTCGTGGAATCGACATCAAGTTCGTGTTCGACCGCACCCATCTCTCGCGACTGCGTACGCTGCTGCTCATAGTCGAGAGCGTCCTGTTCCAGCCGTGCATTGAGTTGAGCCAGTTCATCCTCACGCAAACGATCCTTGAGGCCGAGTTCGTGCACGGCCTGGTTGATGGCGTCCTGGAGTTCTGTTTTCGTCACCGCGCGGTGTCTCACAGCATCAGCCAGGTTCTCGCGGGCCTTCTTCATCACCTCCAGCCGGGCCGCCTCAACATCCGTATCACGACCTTCCATATGCACATCAGCTTGCTTGCCGCGATGCGCATCGAACTGGTCCGAG
This sequence comes from Phycisphaerales bacterium, assembly GCA_007693845.1. Classification (GTDB taxonomy): domain Bacteria; phylum Planctomycetota; class Phycisphaerae; order Phycisphaerales; family SM1A02; genus SKZB01. Next base: position 2,415 of record RECV01000090.1, on the reverse strand, counting down.
GTGATGCGAAGTACATTGACCGCGACCAGCGAGAAGCCCACGCGAGAGAGACTCGCACCAACCCGATCGCGCAACTGCTGCTCGGCCTGCGATCGCAGCGCGGGATTGCCGTAGAGATCATCAATTGGATGTGTGCTGGTGAACGCGAGCAGTGCATCGAACAACTCGGATCGCAACAGTGTGCGCAGATCTTCTTCCGCGTACTGCTTGCGATCCTTCATGACGTTGCGATAGAACTCTTCGGGACGATCGAGCGAAAAGACCACGCGCACCGCGGCATCCGCCTGGATGTTCTCACGGCTATACAACCCGGTGATGTCGAAGTCCACCGTAATGTCGCCATCATCAACAATGACGAGCGTCGTCGGCGTATCGCCCGCAAGCCATTTGCGGAATGGACCGTCGATATCGTGCTTTCCGGATGCCAGATGCCCGACCAGCCGCCCTTCCGTGAACACAAGTGCGACCGTACCGTCATACACCACGAAAGGACGATTGATGAAGTCGCGCTTAACGTTCTGCGACTCGATGCGCGTGGCGATATCGCCCGGCTGTCGTTCCCAGCGATCGCTCTTTCTGCTGAACCAACCCATGCTGACGCTCCTATTCCGTTTGTCCTCACTCAGCGAACCACTTCGCGCGGCTTGGTTGCCAGATCAACCCGGCGCTTCAGCCAAAGCCAGACCACAGCAAGCACCACACCACCCACAATAGCGATCACCACCATTGGCCAGAACCACGGCTGGCCTATCAAGCCGAACACAAACGCCGTAATGAACGTCTCACTGTCAACCGCCACTAATCCGATCCCACTTCCGGAGCCAGCGAGTTGTCCCGTCTCAACAACGCCGAGCCGCGTCTCCACACGCGCCCGCCCCTTCAAACCCGTGTCATCCATCCCCAGCGCTCGCACGCGGCTCCACACCAGTGCGTCTGCGCCAAGCACACGACCGAACCGCCGCAATTGCTCTTCGGGCATGATGTCGAAGTTGTCTTCGGTGAAAACAAACTCACCAATCAGCAAGTCCCACTCCGACTCGCTGCGCGTCACCACACGAAAGCCGCGATGGCCCCCTTCCTGAATCAATTCATGCTCAATCAGATGCTTGAAGAAACCATCGTCATCGTTCAGCACCGGAAAGACCGCGATCGACTCAATATCATCCGGCACATTCCGCAACATCTGCGAAACCGCATCCTCGACCGCCTGCCGTGCCGCGGCTTCCATGGCGTCCATCGCGCCCGGCGCTGTGTCATTCGCCGAGACAGGCGACACCATCACAGCCACAGCTAACAGGAAGCCCAGTATTCCTCGTAGCGCGATCGTCATCGGTCAATCCTCCGTTCTCGGCCATAGATGCCTCGTTGATCTTCTTGCAGCACACGAACCTTCATGTCGGGCGTCTGTGACACATACGCGCCGAGATTCCCTCGCGCAGCTGGTTGCAGGTAAATGATGAATTGTGCCGTGCGCGTCTGGTCGTTCCAATGCAGCAGCCGCACATCATTGATCCCCGGCTGACTCTTCAGGTGCGCGATGATCTGCGACACCGTCACGTGATACTGAATACCGACGATCGTCAATCGCCGCGTAATCACGTTCTGCCCCACCTTGCGAATGATCTGCTCAGTCAGAAACGGCCCGAGCTCTTCCGCAGCGTTGACCAGGGCGCTTCGTTCCGCGTTCCGCTCACGACTGCTGCGGTCGCCGACCTTGTTGACCTCCTTCGTCGCGACAAGGTTGCCATCCGCTTCATAGACCGTGCCACGCAGCGTCGCTTCATAGCTCATCATGCGGCCAAGACTCGATCGCTTCTGGGAGTTTCCCAGCACAACAGTGATCAAATCGGCATCGAGTTGCTGCGACAGACGACGAATCGTATTCGCATCCGTTCCGTGCAGCGACGCCCCCGCTGCGTTCTGTACGCGCATGCCCAGTTCGCTGAACGCCTCACGCATTTTCTGAGCAACATCATCACCTAAACCATGATCATCCAGCGCCTCGCGGCTGACGACCGCCATGTGCACCGAATCAAGGTAGTAGTACGCCACCTGCTCTGCCAGCTCTTCGCGCGTTGATTCCGTGGTCACCGTCTCATCCGGCACCGCGAGACCCGTTTCATCCCTGACCGGCCGCTGCGTCTCCGGCGGTGTACGTTGGACCGTCCGCGGCTGTTCCTGCGGCGCGGGGCCGGTCGATTGTTGAGGCACGGGCTGCACTGGGTAACGCTCGGCCGATGGTGCGCATCCCCACAACACTGCCGCCAGCACACACGCCGCCAACGGCGTGAATCCAGACGAGACATTCCACGTCATGTCGCTTCCCCTTTGATTCGAGTTGCCTGCTTGTGTGATGTTGCTGACGCAGCACGATGTCCGGCTGCCCAAGCGTCAGCGCAGATCGGCCCGCCCGTT
>RECV01000156.1 GCA_007693845.1 Phycisphaerales bacterium | reverse complement strand
CTTCTTTCTGCTGCGCCTGGGGTTCATGCTCATCGGCGGCGAGGGCGCGATCAGCGAAGTCGAACTTGATTCATCAGGCGATCCGACCGAGTCGTTCAAACTGCTTTCTGTTCAGGGGATCGCGGCTTTTCTGATGGGCGCAGGCTGGGGTGGAATTGCCGCTCTCCGCGCGTTCGGATGGGAATGGATGCCCAGCATGTTCTTCGGCGTGGCCACCGGCTTCGGCATGATGTGGATGCTCATCCTGCTGCTGAAAGCCGTGCACGATCTGCAGTCCAGCGGGAACATCACCACCGAAACCGCCCTCGGTACTGAAGGCACCGTCTACGCCAACATTCCCGAGAGAGGTGCCGGCCGGGGGCAAGTGCAGGTCGTCATTAACGGTCGGCAGCGGATCTACACCGCCATCTCCGACGCTGAACCCATTCCTTCACAGGCACGCGTCAGAGTGACACGCGTGAATGAAGATCGTTCCCTGACCGTGGCCCGTGTTTGACGGTGTCCCGCATTCCCCTTTTTGAAAGCACTTCTGGAGGCGTTCGATGGTAGAGATCAACCTTTTGCCCACCGCCATGCTGCAGACGCCACTCGTGGCGCAGACCGGGCCCGAACTCGGCAACGCCGTCTGGATCGTGCCGCTGATCGGCGGCGTGCTTCTGCTGCTGCTGTTCTTTCTCGTCTTCGTGATCAAGCAGTACAAACGCTGCCCCTCCAACCGCGTTCTCGTCGTCTACGGCCGGGTCGGCACGAACAAGGCCGCCAAGTGCATTCACGGCGGTGGCACGTTCGTCATCCCGCTCATTCAGGATTTCGCCTACCTGAACCTTGAGCCGATGGTGATCGAGATTCCGCTCGAAGGCGCGCTTTCGTACAACAACATCCGCGTGAACGTTCCCTCCACGTTCACCGTCGGTATCGCCACCGAGCCGGTCCTGATGCAGAACGCTGCGGAGCGTCTGCTCATGTTGGACGACCGCAAGATTCGTGACCAGGCGCAGGACATCATCCTCGGACAGTTGCGTCTCGTGATTGCGACACTCTCAATTGAAGAGATCAACCGCGACCGCGAAAAGTTCATGCACCTGATTCACGAGAACGTGACCCAGGAAATCAACAAGGTCGGTCTTGAACTGATCAACGTGAACGTGCGTGATATTACGGACGAAAGCGGCTACATCGTCGCGATCGGCCAGCGCGCCGCCGCGGAAGCCATCGAACGTGCGAAAGTCGAAGTCGCCGAACAGGTCCGGGACGGCGAGACCGGCCAGGCCATCGCGGTTCGTGAAAAGACGATCAATGTCGCGCGCGAGCAGGCGATGGCGGTGGAAGGGGAAAAGGAAGCCGAACGCAAGCAGCGCGTCGCGCTCGCCCAGCTCGAAGCGAAAGCGGTCACCGGCGAAGTGGAATCGAAGCGCGATCAGGAGATCGCCACCGCCGAACGCGAAGCGGAAACCATCGCCGCCCAGAAGCGGGCTGAACAGCAACAACGCGTGCAGGTCGCCGAAGCAGAGGCCTTCGCCGTGGACGGCGAGAACACCTCGTCGGCCAACATCGCGGAATCCAACGCCAAACTGGCGGAAATCAGCGCCGAAGCGAAACGGCGCGGCGAGGTCGCGGCGGCCAAAGCCAAAGAAGCGATTCTCCTCGCCGAGCGCGAAGAGGAACTCGCGCGACTTGCCAAGGAACAACTCGCCCCGCAGGAGATCGAAAAGAAGCGAATCGAGATCGCCGCGGAAGCGGAGGCCGAGAAGCAGCGGCGCGAAGCGCGCGGCGAAGCCGATGCGATTCTGGCGCGATACATGGCCGAAGCCGAAGGCACGCAGAAAGTGCTCGAAGCGAAAGCCGAGGGTTACCGACGTCTGGTCGAAGCGTGCCAGTCCAACCCGGAGATCGCGCCGACGCTCCTGATGATCGAGCAGTTGCCCACCATCGTCGCCGAACAGGTCAAGGCGATTCAGAATCTCAAGATCGACAAGATCACGGTCTGGGACTCCGGTCGCAACGGTCACGGCACGGGCGGGTCGACTTCGGACTTCCTCTCGGGACTCATCGGTTCACTGCCGGCCATGCACGAGCTGGCCGAGCAGGCCGGTATCGAACTGCCGCAGGTCCTGGGCCGCGTGAGCGATGATGCCAAAGCCGCACGAGCCCGCGCTGCACAATCGCAGGCCACCGCTGCGAATGGCTCAGCACCCAGCACGACCGAACCCAAGCCGGATGGGTCCTGATCCACGGCGAGCAGGTTGGCAATAACTTTGAAATCCCCGCCCGATTCTTCAACACCGTCGATGACGACATCACCATCAACCCTGGCGTCGAAGCGGCGCGGGTTGAGTGATCGCGAGAGGTACAACCTGGTCACCGACACCGTCGCCGGTCCGAACCTGCGCTGGCGAGACAACGCGTATCAGGCGATCGCGATTTTGGTGGTGACGATCATCAGCGTGGTCATCGTCAGCGTGCTGGCGCAGAACGTGTTCGCCGGCCTGATCCTCGGCACCTTTGCCGGACTCTCGGTCGGTCTGATCGTAACGAGCATCTTCCTGATGGTTTACCGTGGATACCGCCACATGCGCGGGAAGCATGACTGATGCCGCGGTCACCGGAGGCCGCGAGGTCATGAAGCCGTGACGGGTACAATCTCCATCACCGGCGCGTCTCGGGCGGTCCACCCGCTCGGCCGGCGGCGCGATAGGATATTGCACGATGGAAACCTCGACGTTGCGCCATCTGCCGAATGCGCTGACGGTCATGCGACTCTTTCTCGCTGCCGCATTCTTCTTTGCGCTCAATCAGTACCGGTTTCCCGAGACCGGCTCAATCTGGGCGAATGTTGCGATCGTACTCTTCATCCTCGCTGCGATCACTGACTGGGCCGATGGTTTCCTCGCCCGACGATGGGGTGTGGAATCGGTGTTCGGCCGGATCATGGACCCCTTCTGCGACAAGGTGCTCGTGCTCGGCGCGTTTATCTATCTGGCCGGGCCGCGGTTCGTGATTCCCGAAAGGGCCGCGGAGGGTGATTTCTTCAACATGGCGACCGGCGTGTATTCCTGGATGGTGGTCGTGATTTTCGCCCGCGAGTTGCTCGTCACGAGCGTGCGCGGCCTGCTTGAATCGATGGGCGAGAGCGGCGGCGCAAAGTGGGCGGGCAAGTGGAAAATGGTGCTTCAATCCGTGATGATTCCGATCGTCATCTTCATCGCGGTCAATCTCGAACCGCATGATCCGGCGAACGCATGGGCGGCATGGACACGCGACATCCTCGTCTACGCCACGGTCATTGTGACGATCTGGTCGGGCGTGCCCTACGTCACCGGCCTGCAGGCCGTACTGCGAAAGAAGGGTAAGGACGGGCCGGAAGGCGGGGTTATCTCCGGATGAGCCGCCGCTTCAGTCTCTGGTTGCTGACCACGGGCGGGCTGGGATGGCTGAAGCCCGGCCCGGGAACATGGGGCTCCATCCCGCCGGTCCTCATCGCGCTGCTGCTCGTCTGGATCTGGCTCCCGGCGTGGATGATCGACCTTACGCTGCTCCTGATCGGCCTGTTCTTCTCCATCGTCTGCATTCGCTTCGGCGAGGTGGCGGAGCAGGCGTTCGGGAAGAAAGATCCGTCCGAAGTCGTTGCTGACGAAACCGCGGGGGTTGTGCTGCCGCTGCTCTTTCTGCCGTGGATCTTTCCGCTTGAAGCGGACACGCTGGCGTGGAATGCCTCGCTGGCGCTCACGGCGTTCGTGACGTTCCGGTTCTTCGATATCACGAAGATTCCGCCGGCCAATCAACTGCAATCACTTCGCGCCGGCTGGGGCGTACTGGTCGATGATCTCGTCGCGGGTGTGTACGCGCTGATCGTGACGCAACTGCTCGTGCGGGCGCTCTACCCCGCCCTGCCCTTCTTCTCCTGAACTTCTCCTGAGGTAGATGGCAGGGCCGGACCGTTTACTCCGTCCATGCGATATCGCCGTTCGCGACCGACCAGTCCGTGCAGAAGAACCCCGAAGCACGCACCGCCTCGATACCGACGGACCAGAGATCGGCGTCGTAAATGAAAACATCCGGATAGGCGACACCAGAGACGAAGTACGGCATACGCTCCGTCGCGCGCAGGCCGGGCAGGCCGGTGCCGGCCACGATGCCGACGCTGGCGTGCGCACTGCCCCGACGCGGACGGATCGCCAGCACACTGCGCGTCGCTCCCGTCAATTCGCGATCACCCAACCGCACGCGATCGCGTTCGACGTGAAGCTCATCATCGTCGATCACTTCGGTCCATGCCGCATTCATTCCCGCGTGGCCGTACAGAATCACGTTGCGGTCCGGGTCGGCCGACGCATCGAAGTCGACATCGGCGACGATATCCACCGCACCGTTGCCGCGATACCAGAACGTCTCCGCATCGTAGCGCGCTTTGTGAAACGCCCAGGTGTTCTCCTCTTCTGTGCCCTGCGTACCGATCACGAAAACCATGTGATGATCGAACGCGCTCTTGAACAGGCCAGCCCGATGGGGCCCCTTCTGTTGCGGGTCGAATGGTGCGGCCACCTGCCAGGCGCCGTCCGATTCGGCTCGCTCAAAGTACAACGCGCCACTCTCCGGCCAGTCGATGTCATCGAAATGTGTGTCATCCAATTCCACTGAAACCGGCTCGCCCTCTTCCAGACCGACCAGTTCGATCGCCAACCGGGCGATGTTGGTTGTTTCGCCGAAGAACAGACGAAGTTCCCGATCGCGGCTCACCTGGACCCGGGCCGGTTTCAACCACGCCTGCGGCGCGTGGATGGTGATCCAATCCGCCGATGCCGAGATGCCGGGCGTGGCCGTTGTGAAATCAATCGCATCGCGCTGATCGGAGGGTGTCAACCGTTCGCGTTCAAACATTTCGAACATCGGCGGCCAGTCCATGCACTGACTGCCCCACCAGTGGCCGGCCCCCGGCCGCTCGTAGTAACTGAAATTGGTATGAAATCTTCCGAGCCGCTCGCGCATGATGCGGGCCTGCTCGACGGGCACGCTTTCGTCCTCATCGCCGTGCAGGATGTAGATCGCATATCGCGCCAGGTTGGACTCCAGCGCGAGAGTATCGCTCGGGCTGACCGCGCGTTTGAGCATCGCCTCATGCGGATGATCCTCATCGTACTCAGCCGCGCCGGTGTACGACCAGAAGCTGATCCAGCTCGCGCTCGGACCGATCGCGGCAAAGCGGTCGGGATAGTGCACTCCAATCTGCCAGGTGCCATGCCCGCCCATCGAATGACCCGTCAGGTAGCGGCGCAACGGATCGGGACGCAGTTCACGTTCCGCGACTTCCAGAACTTCCATCGCGTCGATGCGCCCCCAGTCCTCCCAGTCGAAACCAAACGGCCGACGGTTCGTCGGCGCCACGATGTGTGTCCACGACTTGGGTTCATACGACCTCGCCTGACTGATCGCTTCGACGGATGCGCCGTGCAGCGACAGAACCAGACCGGGTGGAGAAGGTGCTTCGACTTCCTCACCGTTTTCATCCTGCATCATGCCCGTCGCCGGTTGGACCGCGTAATACTGCAGCGAGCCGTCGATCCCGCTTCGGAATGTTCTGCGATGCGATTGGTGCGGCTCCCTCACGCGCAGGGACAACGTGTCGTGGTCCAGCACTTCGCCATCCGCATCCAGCAGGCGCAGCATCACATCGACCGAAGATTCACCTTGCTGCGTGTCGATATCAGGCAACGCAAACGGAACTTTCCGCGTCGAAAGCGAGAGTATGTCGGGGATCTTCGTCCGAATCGGCTCCGCATGGGCCGTGCTGGCTTCGATCGTCCCGCCACGTAATCTCTCAGCGTGCGCGTTAAGAATGACCACCGCCGCCTCATCATGCGACGTCCGATCGGTGAGCAGATCAGGAATGGTCGGATCGTCCAGATTCAACTCCGCCCGGCCGCGCGCTGGTCGCAACTGAAACTCGAACTCGCCGCGGACACAGTGCACCAGGATGTCATTGACGCCGGCCTTGAGTTCCACCGGCAGCTTGACCATCCCGGTGCGGTAGATATCACCGACCCGCGGCTGGCCGTTCACCCTCATCATCGAGTGCCCCGTCGCTTCGATGACCTGGACTCCGGGCTCATCTCGCTTAATTCGGATCAATGCGTATCCGCCGCGCAAGGCAGGATCGGCAAACTCACCTGGCTTAACCGCTTCGACACGGCGCCACCTCGCGCTGGTTCCGTCATCAGTGGTCACCAGATCGCCTTCTTCAATGTCGATCCGTCCCTGATCTGCGTACTGAAACTCAAGTGGATCGGTCTGCGT
>RECV01000210.1 GCA_007693845.1 Phycisphaerales bacterium | reverse complement strand
ATCGACCGAAGCGTCTTCGAGCGGCAGTTGCCGGGCATCCCAGACACTGGTTTGAATGGATGCGCCGACCTGCGCTGCGTTGTGCCGGGCCATGTCGATGAGCGCGGCTTCCTGATCACCCGCCAGCACGATCGCACGCGGCTCCAGCACGGCGGTTTCAATCGGCAGCGCGCCGGAGCCGCACAGCGGATCGACGATGCGTTCACCCGGTTGCGGCGCGAGCAATCGCGCCAGGGCCGCGGCGATCGGCGCCTTCAGCCCGGTCGGCCCCGCCGTCCAGTTTCGATCGTGATGCAGACTGCGCTGCGTGAGGACGATACCCAGCAGCGCTTCTCCATCGTGCAGGTGAACATCCACATCCAGATCGGGTTGCTTCAGCCGCACGGGCCAACCGTAGCGCGAAACGAGCATCGCGCCGAGCTCGCGCATGAGGTCCACGGACGAGTAGGCGTGCTCGCCGAATCGGGAAGCGGTCACGCGGAAGTGCGGCGGATCGTCAGGCAATTTGCCGGAATGGCGACGCCAGTCGCGCCAGCGATCAACCGCCGCGTCCCAATCCATCGACTCGGCCATGCGGCACAAAATCTCCGGCCCGGTGGCATCGGCGGGAATGTCCGTGATGCGCCCGACGTATGCGAACCAGCGGAAGACGGTCCGCATGGAACGCAGTTGTTCCGGCCCCGAGGAGCTCGCCACAATGATTCGCCCCCGCCGCTTCTCGATGATGCGGCAGTCGGTCAGGCGTTCGATCGCCTCATCCGCCGCGATCGATTCGAGCCCCGTCGGCACGCTGGCGATGGAAACAGGCGCGGTGTGCATCTTCCCTTCAGCATAACGGGATGTGGTGGCGGGTGAGCGTCGGGCTTTTCAGCCGAATCGTGGTTCGTGAATGCCGCATTGAGAGTGCGCCCCGGAGATTGGGAGTGCACCCCAAGGACTGGGCGTGCGCCCCGAAGATTGGGCGTGTGCCCCGAAGATTGGGAATGCGCCCCAAAGACTGGGCGTGCGCCCCGGAGACTGGACGTGCGCCCCGAAGACTGGACGTGCGCCCCGAAGACTGGGCGTGCGCCCCGGAGACTGGGAGTGAGCCCCGAAAACCGGGAGTGATGCAGCCGCGTTCCGGTAATGCTCCGCTCCGCGTCGCTGCGGAATGGATCGTGTATCATCGCGAAGACGTATTGAATGATTCGCACGATTCGGCCGCCGTCGATGACGGCCGGCCCCAACCGGAGTTCCGCACTATGGCGAAGGAATTTCGACTGCCCGATCTCGGTGAAGGCGTCCACGAAGGACAGATCATCAAACTCCTCGTCAAGGAGGGCGACCCGGTCCAGGAAGATCAGCCGCTGATGGAGGTTGAGACCGACAAGGCCGCGGTCGAGATTCCCTCCCCGGCCAGCGGAACGATCGCCAAATGGCACGTGGAAGAGAACCAGACGGTCAACGTCGGCGATGTGATGGTCACCTTCGGTGAAGCGGGCGGTGCCAAGGCGAAATCCGCCGGCACATCCGAATCGGAAACCAGCCGAACGCAGACGAAAGCCGCCGGCAGTGCTGCATCATCATCAGGCGGCGGAACCGCCACGGCTGCGCCGTCTCGGCACGCGACCGGCACTGGAAATGGCACCGGCAACGGTGCATCCGGTGGACGTCGCAAGCCCGCCTCCCCCGCCGTGCGCAAGCTCGCGCGGCAGATGGAGATCGATATCGAAATCATCCCCGGCTCCGGTCCGGGCGGGCGCGTGACCCGCACTGATGTGGAGAGCTTCGTGAAGGACGGCGGGGCTTCATCGCAACCATCCACCGCAAAGACGCAGCGCGACAGCAGGAAGCCGCAATCGCCGCCGACGAAGCAGATCGCGCACGCCACGGGTAGCACGCAGATCATCAACCGCGTCACGGAACTGCCGGCCGGTACGGATGAGACGGACAATCACGGCGAGATTCGGCGCGTTGCCTGCTCACAGGCGCGGAGGACCATCGCCAAAGTGATGAGCCAGTCGTGGACCACGATCCCGCACGTCACCGATTCCGACGATGCGGATGTCACGGAACTCGAGCGGCTGCGCAAGCAGTACAATGATCAGGAACTCACGCCGGACCAGCCGAAGCTGACGATGCTCGCCTTTGTGATCCGCGCGGTCGCCAAAGGTTTGCGGCTGTTTCCGATGTTCAACGCCAGCTACGACGCGGACAAACAGGAAATCATCTACCGCAAGTACATCAACATCGCGGTGGGCGTGCACACCGAGCGCGGCCTGATCGCGCCGGTGATTCGCGATGCCGACCAACTCTCGGTGCCGCAGATCGCGGTCGCGCTGGCGGAGATTGCGGAAAAGGCGCGCACCGCGAGTTTCGCGGTGAACGACACGCGCGGCGGGACGTACACGATTTCCAATCCCGGCGCGGTCGGCGGCAGCCGCTATTCCACGCCGATCGTCACCCCGCCCCAGGTCGCGGTGCTCGCGACCGGCCGCACCAAGTGGATGCCGTGGGTGGTCAACGGCGAGATCGCGCCGCGCTTCATCATGCCGCTCAGCCATTCCTTCGATCACCGCATCATCGACGGCGGGGATGAGATCAATTTCATGCGCGCCATAATCGGCGAACTCGAAAATCCCGGACGGTTGGTGATGTAGAGGGAGAAGGCATGAAGGCACCGAGGCACGGAGGCAAGAGGGTTTGAGAATTTGAGTTTCGGAGGGGAATTCTGTGGCCGAAATCCGAACTTTCCGAGATTTGATTGCCTGGCAGAAGGCAATGCAATTAGCGCGCTGTATCTATCAGGCAACTCGGTGCATGCCGCCGGAAGAACTTTATGGATTGACCAGCCAGATGCGGCGATCTGCCGTTTCGGTTCCATGCAATATTGCCGAGGGGTACGCCCGTCAACGCCAGGCGGATTACATCAGGTTTTTGCGGGTCGCGCGCGGCTCGCTCTACGAACTGGACACCCAGATCGAACTGGCAACCGAATTGAACTACCTCGATGACGATCGCGAATTGACCGACCTGCTTCGTGAAACCGATCGAATCCTTCAGGGTCTCATCCGAAGTCTGGCTAGTCCGAGCATCTGAATTCACGTTATGATGTGCATCCTGATGACTCGAATCACTCCGTGCCTCCTTGCCTTCGTGCCCTCGTGCCTCCGCCCCCATGGTCGTCGGTGAATTCACACAAGAAGTCGATCTGGCCGTCATCGGTGGCGGCCCCGGCGGGTACGCGGCCGCGTTTCGTGCGGCTGAACTCGGCGTGGAGACCGTCATCATCGACCCTCGCGATTCGCTCGGCGGAATCTGCCTGCACGAAGGGTGCGTCCCGTCCAAGACCCTCCTTCACATCGCGGAAACGATCCAAAACGGCGAACGTGCGCAACAGTTCGGTGTGACGTACGGCCCGCCGAAGATCGACCGTGCTGCGATTCGCGCCTGGCTGGACAAAGCGCGCACAACGCTCAGCAAGGGTCTCGCCGCGCAAGCGAAAAAGCTGAACGTCGAGCACCTGCAAGGCGAAGCGAATTTCGAAGACACCCGCCGCGTGAACGTGGTCGGCGGCAGCGTGCCCCGCGTACGCTTTCGTCGCGCGCTGATCGCGACCGGCTCCAGACCCATCGAACATCCCGCCCTGCCGTTTGATGGCGAGCGCGTTCTCACGCCCGGTCGCGCGCTCGACATTGAGTCCATCCCCGAAAATCTGCTCGTCATCGGCGGCGGATACATGGCCATCGAAATGTCGCTCATCTACCGCGCGCTGGGCAGCAAGGTCACGCTCGTGCACGAAGGCAATGCATGGCTGCCCTCGGTGGATGCGGACCTCACCCGCAATGTCACGCGACAGCTGGCTAAGGACCTCGAACACACCGCACTCGAAACGACCGTTGAAAGCGCCGAGGCCAAGGGCAAGCGCATTCACATCACGTTTGCCGGCAAGAACGCGCCGAAGACCACCGAATTCGACCGCGTGATCGTCGCGATCGGTCAGCGCGCGAACACCGACAAACTCAACCTCGATCGAACCGGTGTCACCCTTGACGAAGACGGTTTCATTCGGGTCGACGATCAGCTTCGCACAACCGACCCGCGGCTGTACGCGGTCGGCGATGTCACCGGCGGGCCGCTGCTGGCGGACTTCGCGCTCGCGCAGGGGCGCGTCGCCGCGGAATCCATCGCCGGCTGGAAATCCGCGCTCGACGTGCGCGCGGTGCCGGTCACGATCTTCACCGATCCGCAGATCGCATGGTGCGGGCTGACCGAATCGCAGGCCAAAGCGGAAGGCGTCAACCACGACATCGTCAAACTGCCGTGGGGGGCGTCCGGCCGCGCTGTCGGCATGGGGCGCACGGACGGCCTGACGAAGATCATCTACGACCCCGACACGAAGATCATCCTCGGCGTCGGGCTGGTCGGCACGAGCGCGGCGGAAATGATCGGCGAAGGCGCGCTCGCCGTGGAAATGGGCGCGGAACTCGACGATCTGGCCGGCACGCTCCACCCCCACCCGACGATGAACGAACTGATCGCCGATGCAGCGCGACAGGTTGCGGATCGTGAGAACGGCAAATCCGGCGGGAGATAACATCCCATGAACAGCGCGCGGACAACCGATCTGGCGCGCCAACCGGGATCGCTGCCCACCTGGGCGCCGTGGGCGATGGCGGGAATCGTGCTCATCACGATCCTCGCCTACCTGCCTGCGTTCGATGCCGGCTGGATCTGGGATGACAACGACTACGTCACAGAAAACGAACTGCTGCGCGATTTTGATGGTTTGCTGCGCATCTGGATTCCCTACGAAACGCCGCAGTACTATCCGATGGTTTTCACCAGCTTCTGGGTGGAATACCAGTTGTGGGAACTGAACCCAAGGGGCTACCACGCGGTCAACGTGCTTTTGCACGGCCTGAACGCCATCCTGCTGTGGATCGTGCTGGTGCGGCTGCGCATTCCAGGCGCACTCGCCATCGCTCTGGTCTTCGCGCTGCATCCCATCATGGTCGAATCGGTGGCGTGGGTCAGTGAGCGCAAGAACGTGCTTTCACTCTTCTTCTACCTCGCCGCAGCGCTGGCCTATCTCCACTACGATCGCCTGCGGTTTCTCGTCAACACGCCCGGCTCATCCGCCGGAGATCACCGCCGCTCCCCCTGGGAATGGTACGCTGCAGCGCTCGGGTTGTTCCTGCTGGCGCTGTTCAGCAAGACCGTCACCTGCTCACTGCCCGCGGCCCTGATCCTCGTGATGATCTGGCAGCGACACCCGATCACCTGGCAAAGACTGCTGCCGCTCGCGCCGTTTTTCATCGTCGGATTCCTGCTCGCGATGAACACCGCCGCTATCGAACGCGAATGGGTCGGCGCGGAGGGCGCGGACTTCGATCATTCCTTCGTTGAACGTACGCTGATCGCAACGCGCGCCCTGCTGTTCTACCCCGGCAAGATGCTCTGGCCGGAACCGCTCATGTTCATCTATCCCCGGTGGGAGATCGACGCCTCTAACCCGCTGCAGTACCTGCCGCTGGTAATCTGCATCGTGGTCGGTCTGGCGTGTCTGGAAGCGTTGCGGCGCGGTTACCGCGGGCCGTTCGTCGCGCTGTCCTTCTACGCCGGCACGGTCTTTCCCGCGCTGGGGTACTTCAACGTCTACCCCCACCTCTTCTCGTTCGTGGCGGATCACTTTGTGTATCACGCCAGCATCGGATTCATCGCGTTCGTCATCGGCGGCCTGGCCTATCTGATCCCTCAGCCACGCGTCTGGATCGCCCTCGGTGTCATCGTGCTGCCCATTCTGTTTGCGCTGACGTGGCGGCAGACGCTGATCTACGAGAACTCTGAAACGCTGTGGCGCGATACGGTGGCGAAGAATCCCGACGGCTGGATGCCCCGGCATAACCTCGCGCAGTCCATCCTCCGCCGCGCTGAAGTCGCGCGGCAAGAGGGACGTGAAGACCGCATGCAAGAGCTGGCCCGCGAGGCGAAGACACATCTCCAGGTCGCGCTGGAGAACCGTCCGCAGTATCACAATTCCCACCGCAGTCTGGCCGAGGTCTACCGCCTGCTCGGCGACATGGATGCCGCGCTCGAATCCATGGACCGCGCGATTGAACTGCTTCCCGAATGGCCGGCCTTCCACTGGGAGCGCGGCCGACTGCTGGAGTTCATGAACCGTCCCGAAGATGCGATCGAGTCGTACCGCACCGCCAGCGAAATCGCGCCCGCCGCGCCGCAGTTCCGTCGCGATCTCGCGCGCACGCTCATCAATGTCGGTCGGCTGCGAGAAGGCGCTCGTGAGCTGCGCCGGTACGTCGA
>RECV01000170.1 GCA_007693845.1 Phycisphaerales bacterium | reverse complement strand
CTGCGGATTTTAAGTCCGCTGCGTCTGCCAATTCCGCCACAGGCCCGCTCTTGATTTGTTGCGCCGTCGTGCGCCGAGGTGTGCCGATTCCCTGCATTCTACGGGTTTCGACGCGAATCGGCGATTGGACAGCAGCATCGACGTTCGCCGTGGTGTGCTGCAATGTGCCGTTAGCGCGCTGCCCATTTGCTGCCCATTTCGACCCGCTGTCATCCGTGCCCGTCATCTGCAGTTCTTGGACCCGTGGTTGGTAGATGGCAAATCGCTGTACGATCGTTGCCGCCTGCCCCAGGAACAGGTGACCGTAGGTATCCATCGTCAGCGTGATCGAGCAGTGTCGCATCAGCGTCTGAACTTCCTTCGGATGAGCGCCGGCCGATGCCGCCCACGCGCCACATGTGTGACGGAGTGCATGAAAGTCGAGCACTTGGCCGGTATGGTTGGTGACCAGGAGCAAGTCACTCTGTTCGCGCCGGCGGTACTCATCCGGATCGCCCGTGACTTCGGTGAGCCATGCCGCTCGCGCCGCCTCCAGATCTTCCCGCAGCATCGCTGGCAACTCTCGTTCCCGAGGCATATCGAAGACCGAAGCGCTCGGCAGTTTTGTTTTGATGTACTCGGCCAATTGTTGAGCAAGCCCGCGAAGGAGATATTGCTGTGCGGCTTGACGATTCTTCGTCGCGCCTGCCGACACCCGCACATACGGCGCTTCGCCGTGGAGATAGAGCTGTGAGCAACGCAGACTGCGAATCTCGCCGGCGCGCAGCCCCGTCTGGATCGCGAAGTCATACAGCATCGCCCGCTCCTCACCGCTGAGTCCATAACGCAGGCCATGGCCTCGTGCTGCTTCTTGAAGCCAATGAAACTCATCCGGCAGCAGCATGCGTCGCTCCCGCTGCCGCTGCGGAGATGGCTTCTTGACACCGGCGAGAGGATCGCCGATCAACTTCCCCTCAGCAACAAGCCAGCGTGTGAAGGACTTGATCGCCGTCAGATACTTGTGGATCGTACGTGGTGATCTCTTCTCTCGACGCAATGACTCCGCGAAGTGGGTGACGTGGTCAGCAGTGATCTGATCAATCTGGTGAAAACCCTCCAGTTCGGCAATCGACGATACCATCGTTGAGGTCGATGTCGCGTGCCGTTCAGTCCGACCTTCAGCGATCATCTTTCGCTCGAACTCAGCGATGTGAGTCTTCAGCGGCTTTGCCGCCGCGTTACGGAACCGGTCCTGCCGAGCAGTGCGCGTGCCGTGGAAGTACTCGGATGCCTCGGTCTCAAGTTTCGAGGCAATCCGTTTCGTGGCATCGTAATCTTCGGTACCCGTCATCGGCTTCCGTTCGCCACTGGCTGTGGAATATGTGAAGTACCACTTCTTCGACTCGATGACGATGTGATGCCCGTCATCAGCCAATGACGCACGGCGTGATCTACCACGTGCATCCTTCCACTTCGCGTATCGCTTGCCACGGGAAGTGACGATTGACGCCCCCTCGGGGATCGGCCGTCTCCGCTTTCGTTTGTAGATGCTCGCCATTGACCTGCTCCTTTCCAGCTTTACCTACTCAATTCTACGGCATACTTGAATTTCATCAAGTATCGATTCGTATTCGCCCGCCAATCGCTTCAACAATCCTCTGTGCGGTGTCGAGTCTCGGCACCCCATCGCCGCTCATGAACTTTGACAGCGTGCTCTCGGAGAGTCCGGACACCTTCGCAATCTTGTACCGCGTGATGCCGCGTTTCTCTGCTTTGCGGATGAGATCACGAAGTTCGTCCGCGAGCGTTCCTTTCTTCGCCGCACGCTTCTTCGTGGACTTCTTCCGGGCGTCAGTAGCCATGTGTCCGAACTCCTCATCATCATGCATCATCGAGTTCATCCAGAGCTGCACGCCATCATCGTGCAGTTGGATCACTTGATGCTCATCCTCGCCGATTCGCCGACGAACAGCCTTACTGGCTGAATGGTTCTCATCGCCGATGTTACCAACCAGTAGCCGGTGGGCGGGGGTCGAACGTCTGGCATCGCCCATCGAACTAGAGCACCACCGATTCGATGGACTCCAGGAGGACATCCCTGTTAAACCCTCTCGGCTCACCCCGGAAGCGGATGCACCTGACGGTTGCTCTTGCCACACATCGTGAACCAGCAGGGAGTTGAATTCCGTACTGCGGGCAAACCGTTCGGGTTGTCGCCTTGACGTGCTCATGCGTCCGTATCTCCTCCGTCGTGTTGGATGACGACGCCGTGCTCAGCGAATGTGAGCGTGTCTGTGTTCATCGTGAACGCAAGTTGACGACCGCCGCCCGGTCCGTTCCGTGATTTCAGGATTCGCAGGATTCGATCGGCGTCGATGGTGTCAGTGATGCCGCCCATTGGTGTCACCCTTCGGGCAGATACTGTTTTCGCCGGGTACTTGTGCTCCAACCACAGCACGGTCGATGCGAACCGGGTGTACGCCGCGCCGCCGGCCAGGTCCTCCATGAGCGCCGAGCTCTTCCGGCCCTTGCGGGGATGCGTGATCAGCACGATGGAGCATTCAAACTCTCGCGCGATGCGCTTCACGTGCATGACGAACCGCTGATCCTCGATCCAAGGCTTGTCGCTTGTCGCCGCCGCCGTGACTGGATCGACCACGATCACGCGGTTCCCGGCCTCGGCCATGCGTTCGATCCACTTCACCACGTCGCCGAGTTGCATCAGGGCATCGCCGGCAGGGGGTTCGTGCAGGACGTGACCGAACTCATCGATCCAGTCGGCCTCACGCTGGATAATCTCGCGGGCCTCATCGGCGTGATCGCGCATCCACGATGCATCCGTAAGCCGAGCACATCCTGATCGCTGCGCCAACGCGCGGTACAGGTGGTAGGTGTGATCTTCCTCCAACTCCAGCACCGCGACGCGCTCGCCTTCCGCATGCCAATGCTGAGCCGCCTGGAGAATCCAGAAGCTCTTTCCTGATCCTCCCTCACCACAGACGATCGACACCGTGCCCGGCAGGAGCGCGGCCGTCAGTGGGCTGACGCTCGACCATGGCCATGACACAGCACGCCGGCGTCCACTGATTACATCGTTCGCATAAGCGAGCACGTCAGCAGACGCGCCGAGCGGCTGCGCGGCGTCGAGCACTTCCTCGACCGCGAGACGCTTTCGCTCGGCCGGCTCATCACCCAGGCGCTCGAGTAGATCGGCTACGTCGCCCTTCGGGGGTAGGCCGAGTGTGTCGGGATCGATCCAGTGCAGCCGTGCAGGTGGTGTCAGGCCGCGCAGGATGCGTTCGACTTCACGCATATGCGCGATGCCCGGGCGCTTGCCGTGTTTATCGACGGGATCGGCTTCGGGCCAGAGATACACGGCCTTGCCGGCGAGCGGCGTCCAGTCCGCATGAGCGGCCTTCCCTGCACCGCCGGGATTCGTCGTGGCGATCAAGCCAAGATCATGCAGGGCATGGACGCACTTCTCGCCCTCGACGACGATCACCGTGTTCGCGCGGTTGACCCGAGCGCGGTTGTAGAGCGGCCACGGCTTCGGTGGCGCTTTCTTCACAAAACCGCGATCGATTTGATGCCCCTGGCAAAATTGTTTCTTGCCTGAGCCCATCCACCGGATCACGAGTAGGTCGAGGCGCTGGCTGGCTGGATCTGTGTACTTGTAGATTGCCTCCACGGTGCCAGGGATGGTGGCGAGAAGATCATCCACAGTGGGGTACGCCGGAACGCGCGGTTCGGTGATCGGTTCTTCACCGTTGGACGATGGACGTGCCTCAACGCCGCGTTCCTCGCGCAGAAGATCCGCGACCGGCCGGCCGGTGCGATGTGCCCGGATGTCGAAGATGTCGCCGTGCAGGCCGCAGGCGTGGCACTTGTAGCGCCACACACCATCGTCGCCGCGGTAGATGCCAGCCGATGGGTTCCGCTCGCTGTGAAACTCGCATCGGATGCAGTTCGGCGACTTTATGTCGCAACCGGCCTCTCGTAGCTCATTGAGCAGCGCGGCCTGGTCCGTGCGGGTGGCGTCGATCGAGTTCGAACTCGTCATTTGTTGCGCCCCCGCGAACATCCGATAGACTTCGGCCGCTGTGCATGGGCCGGTTTCGAGCAGTTCATCCGAATCAGATCTCCCGAAGCGATGCCAATGCTTGACGATCGCCTCGGGTGTGCATTCAGCATTCGGCCACGACCGACGATAACGCTCGATCCGCGTGGTGAGGTCCGCTGGGGTGGCGTTATAGTCGCGTAGCGCGTTCACAATTTTGCCAGCGCGGGCCGCCTGCGGCTTCGGGATTTCGCCGCCGAACCACTCTTCGGCCACGGCGTCCCACAGGCGGTTTCGTCGCTGGCGCGATTGCTTCGGCGCAGGTGCGTTAGCACCTGCGCTCTGTTTCTCTCTGTTCATTCTGTTTTGTTCACTGGCGCGCGAACGGTTTTGTGCCCGCGCGCGAACGGTCCCGTTGCGTACGGGTGAACGGTTCTTTTTCTGCCCGTTCACCGACGCGCGAACGGTATCGATGCCAGACTGTTCACTCAGGCGCGAACGGTCCGTAGGAGTACCGTTCTCTGGCGCGCGAACGGTTACCTGTTCACCGACGCGCGAACGGTTCGATGGTGGCGAAGTGGAGATGGTGTAGCTGTACGCACTGCCGGGGCCAGGGCGGTCAATGGTGATGAGTCCCGCATCCTCGAGTTCTTTCGTTGACCGAGAAACCGATCCGATCATCATGCCCGAAAGATCAGCGAGCCGACGCATGCCGATATGGACCGTCCAGTCGCGATTCACATGGGCACACAATTGAAGGTACACCTTCACTGCGCCCGGCTTCTGGTAAGCGATCGCGCCGCTTGTCACGACAGCGTAGGGGACGCGGCCGAACTGATGCATCAGTTTGCTCAAGAGACGCCCTCCCTTTGCGTGGAACCCCAGCCGTGAGACGACTTCTCCGCTTGCCGCTGAATGTGTCGTTCCAAATCAGATAGCCGCCAACGTTGAAGCCGGCCAAGCTGAACAGGTGCAGGCAGATCGCCCGTCCTGGACCAGGTCCACACCGTACGGCGGCCGATCCCTAAGAGCCGACAAACCTGCCGGTCGCTCAATAAGGTCACGCCGGCGAAACGAGGATCGTCGCGAGGGTCGGGGCCAGTGGGAGCGAAAGTCATGGCTGTCCCCCTCGACCATTCCGGACACGCTCGGCGAGCGCCTGCTCCACGGCTTTTGCGTCCAAGAGCAGTCGTCGCCCCACCACCAAAGATGGTAGTCGCCCAGCCCTCGCCTCACGCTGTACCCATGCGAGCGGCAGCCCAAGGCGGCGGGCCACACTCGCAGTGCTCTGAAATCGCTTGTCTGTTTGTGCTTCCATTCCAGCACACTACGTTGCGAAACTCGAGAGTCACGCAATCACGAGCAATCGTGGCGGCTTTGGTTCATTATGGCTGAGATTGGTCGGCACTTTTTTCAACCCGTTCCCGCATGGCGAGGTCCATACCCTTGAGGCTGACGGTATAGAGATTCGCTTTCACGCCTCTTGCTGGCTGCAGATCAAACCGGTCCCAGCTCACGTCACGGGGGCGAGCCTCGGCTCGGTTGTGGATGCGCCGCGCCAGATCGCTCTTGCTCAGCGGTGGGCTTCTTCGATCCGCAACCTCGTCATTGTTCGACAGCCCACGGCCGGTTGCGCTTGACGGCGCACCACGACTGTTCATCGCTTGCTGCTCATCCACGACAGGGACTCGCTTCGCCGTTGCCATCGCATCGCTGGCCGAGCTTGAGCTTCGGTCCTCGACCTTTGCAAGCAACACCGACTGCTCTGGATCGACAACCGAAAAGGCCTTACGGACATACTCTTCCCAATGTGCCTGTCTTGCTATGTGCGAAGCCTCGGCGCCATGTGCCAGAGCATGATGAACAGCGTTGTGACTCCAATCCTGTAGAACGGTGGCCTGAAGGGATTCCTGATCGCACCCTTGATCCGTCAATATCCAATGCAGGAGGACCACCTTCTCCGCCTCAACCATCGATGGAATTGTGCGGCCTCGAGCCTTGAAGTAGCCGAGCAATTCATCAACAACCTTGATGATTCGTTCGTCTGTTCTGGCTAAAGTGACCCGCGCTGACTCTCCGCTGATCCGCCCCATTGGGTGCTTGAAAAAATACTCCGGCGTATACACCCCATCCAACTCCTTGCCCACTCGCTTGTATCGCTCGTGATGATCAAGGACATGTTGGCGGACAGCAATGTCGAGGCGAGCTCTTGCTTGCATGGTTTCCTCTCAATCCGGGCCGTCGATCCCCGGGATTAGCTGGCGAGCCATTCTGATGGCGATCGATTCGGCACAAGGCTAAA
>RECV01000262.1 GCA_007693845.1 Phycisphaerales bacterium | reverse complement strand
GCTAGGCGCTTCAATTGTCGATGGGCGCGGGTCTCCACGGGCCGGTCACTCCGTTGCGGGCCACGGTCGGGCTCTTCCATATGATCCGCTGCATAATACCGCCGCGGCGGACGGCGATGGATCAGTTACTCGCTGCCGGCCGCACTGATCGGAGCCGATCGGGCGGAACGTTGGTACGCTTTGCGCCATGACAACCCCGACCACCATGACGATCGCCCTGATCAGTGATGTCTTCTATGAAAATCTCCCGGCAGAGCGATTGCGGGCCCGGCTGGAAGAGGCGAAATCCCACGGCGCAGAGCTGGCGGTGCTGCCCGAGCTGGCGTGTAACCCCTGGTCCCCCGCCACCCGCCAGGCGCGGGAAGACGATGCGGAGTCGCCCGGCGGGCCTCGCTTTCTCATGCAGGCCGAGGCCGCGCGCGAGGTCGGCATCGGCCTCGTCGCCGGCGTGATTCTGAAAGATCCGAAATCCGGTGATCGCCGCAACACCGCGGTGGTTTTCAATTCACGCGGCGAACTGATCGCGCTCTACGCCAAGAACCATCTGCCCGAGGAACCGGGCTTCTGGGAGACCAGTCACTATGTTCCCGGCGAGTACGCGCCGAGCCGAATTGATGGGTTCAC
Organism: Phycisphaerales bacterium; assembly: GCA_007693845.1. Lineage (GTDB taxonomy): Bacteria > Planctomycetota > Phycisphaerae > Phycisphaerales > SM1A02 > SKZB01. Next base: position 5,723 of record RECV01000262.1, on the reverse strand, counting down.
CATGCCCGTCGGCGTGCAGATTTGCTCGGATATCAACCGTCCCGAAGGATCTCACCTGCTGGGCGCGCAGGGAGTCGAGGCGATTCTCGCGCCCCGCGCGACCGAGATGGCGACCTACGGCCGCTGGCGACCGGTCTTCATCGCCAATGCGCTGACCAGCACGGCGTACGTGCTTTCGGTCAATCGGCCGAATCCCGAAGAAGGTGTTCTGATCGGCGGGCCGTCGATCGCCGTCGCGCCGAACGGAACAATCGTGCTCGAAACCACCGATGCGTTGGGCATCGTCACGCTCGACCGCGCGGTGGTGGAAGCGGCCCGGCCGGCGTATCCCGGCTACCTGCCCGTCCGGGCGCAGCAGTACGCCGAGGCATGGTCGAGGATCGCCCAGGATCAATCCGTTCCGGCGATGCCGATTTTCGAGATGCAGGCGGCAAGCAACGCCCGACGCTGAACGTTGAATCAATCTCCAGCCGGGCGCGATGCGCAACCGATGGACTGTAAAGAGACCGGCATCGCCGGCGATCCCGAATCCACAGTGAAATCTCTTCAATCGAGTGTATATCCATGAGTCACGATCAGAATGAATTGCTCCAACGCCTGAACTCGCTCGAAACTGAACTGACTGAACTCCGTGGTCAGACGCGACGCTACCGCCGATTGACGATGGCGGTCACCGGGCTCCTGCTCGTCGGAGCGGGCTTGGCCGCGACTGCCGCGAAGCAGATTCCCGAAGTTATTCAGGCGAAACGGTTCGAGATCATCAACGATGCAGGCCAACTGGTCTTCGCCGCCGATGCGAGCGCGGCGGGCGGCCAACTCGATCTCTGGGACGCGGAAGGAAGAAACGTTTTTCGCGCGATGGCCAACCCGGACGGCGGCGATATCAACCTCTGGGATGTCAACGGCACGCCGGTGTTCAGCGCGTACGCGGATGAAGCCGGCGGCATGCTCCAGCTCTGGTCCCGGAACGGCGGGCAGGCGTTCACCGCGCGCGCCAACGTGGATGGCGGCCATCTGGAAGTGTTTGGCAGGGATGATTCGACCTACTTCAACCTGACGCCCGAAGCCGACGGCGGTTCACTCTCGCTGACCAACCGGGAAGGACAACCGCTCGTACGGGCCGGCGGCAGCAACGGCCGAAGCACCCTGAGCGTGCATGATGAGACAGGCCAACCGGTGGTGCAGGCGCAAAGCAACGAGCACGGTGGCGAACTGCGACTGCGTCATGCCAACAGTGCGATCGTGGCTGAACTGCGCGCCGGTCAACACGGCGGGCGCATGTCGGTCCGCAACGCTCAGGGCTCGACCGTGGTCGCGCAGGATGCGGACCAAACCGGTGCCGGCGTGATGGTGATCACCAATTCGGAAGGGCGACCGGTGGTCACGGCCGGCGCGGGTGAACAGGGCGGCCTGCTCGAAATTCTGCAAAACGAAGGACGTCCGGTCCTCACAACTGGCGCGCTGGGCGACACCGGCGCAGGTTTTCTCAACCTGTTCAACACCGATGGTGAGATCGCCCTGCTGGCGGTGGCCCGTGAAGACGGCGGCGGACGGTTGGACTTGAACGACAATGCCGGCCGGATTCTTGCGACTCTGGACGCGCGCCCGGGGACCGGCCCGACCCTGGCCTTCTTCCGGGCCGACGGTACACGGCTCGCCGCCATGGGCGGTCGAAGTCAGGGCGGACTTCTGAATCTGAGCAATGCCTACGGCGTGCCGGTCTTCGTTGCCGGCTTCAACCAAGCCAACCGCGGCGGTGCGATTTCCGTCCGAAACGGGCGCGGGGTCGAAGTGGTGAAAGTCGGCATTGACGATGAGGAGAACGGACGCATCACGATTGCCGATGCGGATGCGCGGCAGGTCCGCCGACTTGAGGTGGACTGAAGCGGCACATCAGCGAGACGATCGAACGAGACCATCCTCACCCGCTCGTCATGACGGTGTGTCCGTCGATGATGGTGCGAACCACGCGCGGCGTCTCCTGCGCCCAATCGATCGCCCACGGATCCCGATCAAGCACGGTCAGGTCGGCGCGGTATCCCGGCGCAATGCGTCCGAGATCGGAGAATCCCAGCGCGTACGCGGCCTGGTCCGTGTAGGCGCGAAACGCCTCATCGACGGTGAGATTTTCTTCCGGCCGAATGACCTGCCCGGCCAATGTCAGGCCGGTGACCGCAGCGCGCACGCCGAGCATGGGATCACAACTGACGACCGGCCAGTCTGATCCGAAGGCCAGGTGCGCGCCGACATCGATCAACTGCCGAAACGGGAAGAACCCCGTGAGGCGTTCGTTGCCGAGGCGTCGAGCCGCGTACCGCCCGTCATCGGCCTTGTGCAGCGGTTGCATGCTGGCGATGCGTCCCGCAAAACGCGTCAGGTCCGCGGGGTCAATCTGCTGGGCATGTTCAATCCGCGGCCGGCGTTCCGGTCCGATGTCTTCCAGTGCATCCAGCGCAAGCCGCACCGCGTGGTCACCAATGGCGTGGATCGACGGCGAGAGCCCCGCTTTGGAAACGGTTTGCGCCCAGTCGCACAGGTGACCCTCGCGTGCCAGCTCGATCAACAGACCGCAATTCCCCGGATCATCGGCGTAGTCTTCGAGCAGCGCAGCGGTTCGTGATCCGAGCGTGCCGTCCGCGAACGCCTTGTATCCGATGACGGCCAACTGGGCCGGATCATGACCGCGCGCGGGAAACTGGCGGCCGAATTCACAGTCGATCGGCCAGTCCCGATCAAGCACCGTGAGACGGCAGCGCAAAGTCAGTTCGTCAATCAGCGGTTCGTAGACCGTTTCGATCTGACGCTGGTACTCCATGGAGCCGACCGCAGTCACTCCAAGACGGTGCAGGTGCTCCTGCGCCAGCCACAGGTGTTGCTGCGCTTCTTCAGCGCTCGGCCGGGGCAGAATAGGATTGACGAGTTGCCACGCTGCACCTTCAACCAGCAGCCCCGTCGGTTCACCGGTCGAGGCATCACGAACAATGCGCCCGCCGGGCACATCCGATTTGAGGTCGCACTGATCCAGAACGGCCTGATTGACGATCGCCGCGTGGAGATCCATGCGGGTGCAGACCGCGGGGCGATCGCCCGCCGCGGCGAGCCATGCCTTGCTCGGCTCTTCACCGCCCCAGTTTTCTTCCGACCAGCCGTGCGCGAGCAGCCAGCGATCCGAAGGCAACGCACGATGATGCCGGGCGATGGCGTCTTCAAATTCCTCTCGTGACGAAACCGCGGTCAGGTCGAGTTTGCTCAACGATTCGCCGCCCATCAGGACGTGGAGATGCGCATCGATCAGACCGGGCAGGACAATCGCCCCGCCAAGGTCCAGCGTGGCTAATGATTTCTCCGTGTCGCGAACGGCTGCAGCGGCCTCGAGCGGCGTGACGGTGGTAAATCGGCCGTCACGGATCACCACGGCACCCGCCCAGGGTTGTCCGGGATCGCCAGTCCAGATGCGTGCGTTGACCACCTGAAGATTCGCCATGAATCTGAGTTTACCACCCTTCACGACGGTCAACGGTGGCGTGAATCGTATCTTCGCGCTACCGTACTGATCCATCCGGCACAGAACACGGGTGGAAACGGCTGATTACCGCGGCCGGAACCAATTGAGTCTTTAACTTGCTGAGGTCAACAAAATGCGTTCGATCATTCCACGAACGGTGCACCTGGCGGCTGGAGCGGCACTGGCGGCCGGCCTGTTTTTGAGCGGCTGCGGCGACTCGGGCCAACCGACCCAGGTGGCGGAACGGCCGAACAATGCGCCGGGTCAGCAACCGGCCTCCACCCCGCCGACAAATGCTTCCGGAGAGGGGGACACGGACTCTTGGTATGACGACGGGCGGCCTGCGAGCCACCCCACGTTGGGCAGCGGAGATATGCGTGGGGGAGGGCAGCAGGCACCGCCGACGGGCCAGCAGATGCCGCCCAGCCAGGCCGTCCCGCCGCAACAAACCGAAGAACCGGACGATCCGACGGTGGCGACATTTCTGGGTTTGCGCGGGCCGAAGCCCGCCTCATGGCTGTGGCGTCCGCCGCAGAACGCGATGATTCATACCAACTACACCGTGCCGGGGCGGGACGGCGGTCGGGCAGCGCACATCAACGTGTACTTCTTCGGCGAAGGCATGGGCGGTCCCATCCAGATGAACATCGACCGCTGGCAGCAGCAGTTCCGATCCGATGCGGGAACCGCGGTTGAACCGGTCGTCGAGGAGATCGAAGTCAACGGCATGGAGGTCGTGCTCGTTGAACTCGAAGGTGAATGGATGCAGATGGGCCAGTCGTGGTACACGCCGAACCAACTCTTCCTCGCCGCCATCGTCGAAGCTCCGATCGGCCGCGTATTCATTCGCTTTGCGGGACCGCGTGAGACAGTCAGCGCGAACCGCGAACCGTTCATGGAAATGATTCAGCAACTCGAGCCGATTGATGAAGATGCCGACAGCGAGGGAGATGACGACGAGAATGATCAGGACGGCGGAGAAGATGATGGCTATGGCGACGGCGGGTATTGAAGCTGTCGATCTGTCTCAACACGCTGAACACTCATGAGCCATGAAACACCCCCACTTTCGCTGACCGTCAACGGTGAAAGCAGACGGTTCACCGATCCCCAAACGGTGGCGTCCCTCCTGCGCGAGCTGGAGATGGAAAAGAAACCCTGCGCCGTCGAGGTCAACGGCAAACTGGTACCGAAACGTGAACACGAAGCGCACCAGCTTCATTCGGACGACACGCTCGAAATCGTTACCCTCGTCGGCGGAGGGTGATCGGCTTGCACGTGAGGAAGTTCATCCCGGCACCATACGGTTCACTTTCCGAACATCGCACGGCAGAAGTCTGAACCACGCTAGAATAGAGCCATGAGCACCGATCAACTGGCATCCGTCTACGATTCGATCCAACTCGGCCCGATCACGCTGCAGAACCGCCTGATCGTCGGGACCGGGAAGTACGAGAACTACGAGATCATGCAGGAGGCGCTGGATGTCTCCGGCGCTGAGGTGATCACCGTGGCGGTCCGCCGGGAGCGGCTGATCGACGCGGAGGGCCGTTCGATGCTCGATTTCATCGATACGGACCGGTACACGATTCTGCCGAATACCGCTGGATGCTTCAGCGCGGAGGATGCCATCCGGGTCAGCCGGCTCGGCCGGGAGATTCTTGAACAGATGAACAACCCCGGTCAGTCCTGGGTGAAGCTCGAAGTGCTTGGGGACAAGAAGACGCTGCTTCCCGATCCGGTCGGCACACTCGAAGCATGCCGGGAGCTCGTTGCGGACGGGTTCACGGTGATGTGCTACACGAGTGACGATCCGATCATGGCGGCACGCCTGCGCGATGCCGGCGCGACCAGCGTGATGCCGGCGGGCAGTCCGATCGGTTCCGGCCGAGGGATCGCCAACCCGAGCGCGATCGCGATCATTCTTCAGCTGTTGAAGGATCCCGAGCACGGCGGCGATCCGAACTACCCGGTGATCGTCGATGCCGGCGTCGGAACACCGAGTGACGTGACGCTGGCGATGGAACTCGGCGCGGACGGTGTTCTGCTAAACACGGGTATCGCCCATGCGAAGCAACCGGTCCGGATGGCGCGAGCCATGCGTGCGGCCTGCGAGGCGGGGTATCTTGGTTTCAGGGCCGGCCGCATTCCCAAGCGCATGTACGCCACCGCCAGCAGTCCCTGGGAAGGCACGATCAGCTACATTCCGGGTGAGTGA
>RECV01000282.1 GCA_007693845.1 Phycisphaerales bacterium | reverse complement strand
ACGCGCGGGGCGGTGCCCCGCGGCTTAACGGGATGGCTTTGGACTTGCCCCCGAATGGATGGGCGCGGGGGTTCAGGAGCAGGTGCCGTCGGGGCGGGAGTCGTTCTACAACACCATGCCGGTGATCTGGCCTTCGAAGGCCAGTTTGCCGTTGATCAGTCCCTGGGTGAGGCAGACGAATCGTCGCGGCCGGAACGATTTTTCCTGAGCGATGAGGTAGAGCGTATCGCCGGGCACGACCTGACCGCGAAAGGCAAACTCATCGCACCGGGTGAAGCCGACGAACTGGTCTTCCTGTGTTTTCTCGTGGTAAAGCACGCTGCTGAGCTGGGCGGCGGCTTCGATCTGAAGGACGCCCGGCATGAGCGGCCGGCCGGGAATGTGGCCGGGCACCCAGAATTCATCTTCGCGCACTTTCTTCACGCCGAGGGCGATGGAGCACGGCTCGTCGATCCAGATCACATGATCCAGATGGCGCATATCCCCGGCCTGGGGATTAATGCGGCCGACCTCATCGGCCGAGACGGCGATCTGGGAGAGATCAAACTGATCGAGATCAAGCAGGGGTTGACCGGCCACGCCGCACTCCGTGGGAACGAGAGGATCGTCAAGGGATGATCAAACGGGGATCATCCATGCGTGGCGTTAGGATACCGGCTGGGCGCGAAATCACCACTTCACGGCTCTGGTCGCATCCAGAACACCACTGACACCGCCATGGTGAACCACGCACCCGGAGGGCGGAAACACATCACGGGAGATGTCCTATGCCGGAACATGTCGGGACACGCCGGAACATGCCAGATCAGGCCGGAATCGCATTTCGTGCTGCGGCGGTTTGCCGGGCGGACTTACTCGTCGCCGCGCAATTCCAGGACCGCGACGCGCACGTCCTGACAGGTCTTCTTGATGTCCTGCATCGTCTTTCGGACACGGGTGCCGGCGGCCTTGTTGCCACCCTCGGCCTTGCGGATGTCTTCTTCTGCGTCCTGCACCAGCTTCACGAGACGGTCATACGCTTCCATGATCGGTTCCCTCACAAAGGAGTCGAATGCGGCCGCGGCCGCGGAATAATCAAGGTCAATCGGTCGGTGAGGGGGGAAAACCTGAATCCTGACCGAATTATTGACACGCGACATTCTATCGTTTCCCGGCCCAGAGGGCCGAAAAATCAACCCCGCTGCGGCTTGTTTTTATTTTGTCCGGGTCCCCATGAAGCCGGCTGATTACTGTTCCACCGCCTTGGCGAGTTCGAGTAACGCCTTGAACGCCGGGTGTTTGGCGTCTTCCATCAGTTCGTACATGACGGACAGAACGCCGGTCGTGACGGCCCCGGCGCGTTCCATGCGGCGGATGGCGTGGGGGATCTGATCGCGCTGGCCGCAGGAGATCGCATCGCTGCACACGAAGGACTGGTATCCCGCAGCGTGCAGGTCCAGCACGCTCTGCAGCACGCAGACGTGTGCTTCCACGCCGCAGATGATCACGCTCGGCCGCTGCCACGCCTCGAACTGCTGCTGCACCATGTCCACCCATGCGCTGAAGCGCGTTTTCTCCACGCGGCGGGACTGATCGGCCATGGCGGCGGTGACTTCCTCGACGGTGCGGCCGAGGCCGCGCGGATAATGCTCGGTCACCAGATAGGGAATCTCCATCTCGTGGGCCATGCGGATCAAGATTGCGCTGTTGGCGATCACGCGGTGTCGATCCACGATCGAGGGCATCAGCCGCTCTTGGATATCCACCACGAGCAGCACGGTCTGGTCAGGTTCGAGTCGTGGAATGGGCATGGGCGGTGAGGAATCAGGGGTTGGGGGTGGTTGGGAGTCGGGAAGTGGTTTTCATCAGCCGGGAACGGGCACGCCAATTCAGTGATGCGACCCGCCGCCGTTCCTTTCAAACGCGCAATTCTTCCGAGGCCTGCGTGAGCGCGCCCGCGAACCGCTGGCGAATCGGCTCGACCACATCCTGCACGAACCGGTCGACCTGTTCGGGCGCGCGGCCGACGTACGCTGAGGGATCGAGCACCTCGTCGAAATCGACCGAAGCGAACATGGCTTCACCGCGCAGTCGTTCGAGCAGGTCGTTTGAGCCGGCTTCTTCCTTGACGCGCTGCGCTGCCGCCTGACTGTGCAGGCGGATCACTTCGTGCGCTTCCTGGCGGTCGGCCCCCTGCTGCACGGCAGCCATCAGCATGTTCTCGCTCGCCATGAAGGGCAGTTCCGCCATGAGATTCGCGCGAATGGTTCGTTCGTAGACGACCAGTCCGCCGGTCACATTGCGCATGATGTCGAGCACGCCGTCCAGCGCGAGGAACGCTTCCGGCAGGGCGAGCCGACGATTTGCTGAATCGTCCAGCGTGCGCTCCAGCCACTGGGTTGCCGCGGTGTTGAGCGGGTTCTGCGCCAGGCCCATCACGAACCGCGCCATCCCCGTCGCCCGTTCGCAGCGCATCGGGTTGCGTTTGTACGGCATGGCGGATGAGCCGATCTGATCGGTCTCGAACGGCTCCTCGACTTCCTTGCGATTGGCGAGCAGCCGCAGGTCGCTGGCGCACTTGTGCACCGCCGCGGCGGCGACCGCCAGGGTGTTCAGAATCTGGGCATCGACGACGCGCGGGTAGGTCTGGCCCACCACGCTAAACCGCATGTCCGTCGGCCAGTTCATTTTCTCCGCCACCAGTTGATCGAGTTCCTCGACCGCGCGGGCATCGCCATCGAAGAGCGCGAGGAACGACGCCTGCGTGCCGGTCGCGCCGCGCACACCCTTGAAGCGCAGGGTTTCCAGCCGATGTTCGATGTCTTCCAGCGCGAGCGCGAAATCGTACGCCCAGAGCGTGGCGCGCTTGCCGACCGTTGTCGGCTGGGCCGGCTGGTAGTGCGTGAAGCCGAGCGTGGGCAGGTCGCGGTACTCGATCGCGAAGGTGCCCAGCGCGTCGACGACCCGCGCCAGCTTGTTCGCGATGATCTGCAGCGCATCGCGCAGCAGGATCAGTTCGGTGTTGCAGTTCACATCCTGACTGGTCATGCCGAGATGGATGATCGGCCGGGCGCTCGGGGCGAGATCACCCAGCGCATGCACGTGCGCCATGACATCGTGGCGGAGTTTGCGTTCGTACTCAGCAGCGCGGTCGAAATCGATGTCATCGAGATGCTCGCGCAGTTCCTGAATCTGCTGATCGGTGATGTTCAGGCCGAGTTCGCGCTGGGCTTCAGCGACGGCGAGCCAGATCCGCCGCCACGTGCTGTGTTTCCGCTGGGCTGACCAGACCTGGCGCATCTCGGCGGAGGCGTAGCGGGATTCGAGGGGCGACTGATAACCGAGATGAGCGGGCGAGGCGTTCGTCATGGGAAGATTCGAAGCAAGTCTGAGGTCATCGGCACGTTGAGCAGGAAGCAACTCGGCGGGGGTCGCCCCGGCCTTGGGCGCGTTCCCACCAACCACCCCCGCATCGTACACTGTTCGCAGACTTCTTCGTGACTCCCCCCGCCCCCCAACGCCGCCCGAGCCGCGATCCCGCTTCCGCCCCGAAGCGAGAGGGCCTGTCCACCGGCCCGCCGCGCATCACGCCGCTGCGCGAACTGCAGCTCATCGAACGTTACCAGCGGGGTGATCCCGAAGCGCTCAGCGAACTGCTGCAGGCCTACCAGAACCGCGTGTACAGCATCTGCTACCGCATGGTCCGTGATCCGGATCAGGCCGCCGATCTCACCCAGGACACGCTCATCAAGGTGATTGAGCATCTCGACCGCTACGACGGCCGGGCCAAGCTCAGTACCTGGATCATCCGGATCGCGATGAACTGCACGATCAGCCAGCTTCGCAAAAACAAGGTCCGCCGCCACGCCGCCTACGATGAACAGGGCAGCGATTCCGACGGGCCGGACGGCCGGAGCGGCGGAAACGCCGTCCCCAGCCGGGAACTTTCCGGCCGGGAACGCGTCGAACGAACCGAGCGCGACGCTGCCGTCAGCCGAGCGCTGGAACAACTCGATCCCGACACCCGGGCACTGCTGATTCTGCGCGATATGCAGGATCTCGATTACGAGCAGATAGCCGCGGTGCTCGATATTCCGCTCGGGACGGTGAAGTCCCGTCTGTTCCGCGCCCGCGCGCAACTGCGGACCTGTTTGAGTGAGACCCTTCCCCCGGAGTGATTTTTCCTTCCCGCTCGATCTGCCGACCGTTTCGATCCGATTGATTGACTGTCTGACCCGATGACCGCTTGATCCACGCCCCATGTTCGACCGTTACGATGAATCTGAACTGCTCGACCTGATCGAGGACCGCCTTTCCGAGGAAGAAGCGGCTTCATTGTGGCAGCGCCTTGAGGACGACCCCGAAGCGCTGGCGATGATCAAGGCGATGCGTGAAGACCGTGAACACCTGCGGTCCGAACCCGAGCCGGAAATGCCGGCCGACCTGGTCAACAATCTTGAATCACGCCTCGCCCGCCCGATGCTGATGGATGCCTTGCGCGGCGAGGAGAGCCCGGCCGCAACATCGCCGAAATCCGCCCGCGCGGGAGGACGTCCATCGACCAACCGTGCTGCACACCGACGCCGTGACTGGACGCGGCCGCTGGTCCGAACGGCGATCGCAGCCGGATTTCTGCTCGTCCTCAGCGGGGGAGTGATGATCGGCTGGCTGCTGCGGACCGGTCCGGCGGGCGAGATGTTCGCCGGCCGATCAACTCCGTCGGAAGCGTTGTACGATTCCGAAACGCCGCGTGAACGCACGCAGCAGGAACAGGACCTCATCGATGCGGCCCGCGATCGCCTCAGTTCGGCGCGGCTTCTACAGGAGGATTCCGATTCACAAGCCGCAGCTCCGCCGGCTCCACCCGCGGATGAGCCATCCTCGCCCGATGCCGATACGACCGATCGCGCTAGGGGCTTCGGTGGTGGAGGTGCCGGAGGGGGCGGCCTGTTCGGCGGACCACGCGACAGCAGATTGTCCGATCGACGCGGCGCCGACACTAAACATGACGAAACATCACCGCCGCTCCCCGCCCCGCCGACCGAACCCCTCGCGGTGTCGTTCAACATCGCCGTCACGACCGACGAACCGGAGGAACTGGAAGAACAGCTTGCCGCGGCGTTGCGTTCACTTGATCCTGAGACGGCGTTCGTGCGCAATGCATGGTTCCCGCCGTTGGATCGGCGTCGCGGACTCGACCATGTCTCGCCGAAGGATATGGAGGATGAAAATGTCCGAGCAATGGAGGTTGCGCCGCCGGCGATGAAGACGCGGGGGCGATCGCGCATGCCCGAACAGGCGCGTGACAATCGAGCGCGTGCGCCGATGCAGATCACCGGTGAACAGTCATTCGCCGCGCCGGTCTCACAGCAGGTCTTTTACGCTGACCGCGGCGCAACGCACACGGCAACGATCCCGCTGCGCGATCTCGATGGTCTTCTGGAAACGCTGTACCTCACGATCGGCCCGTCGAGCACACTCGAAGCGCTCGTGGAGCCGGACTGGCTTCTGGATGATCGTGCGGATCCAGACGAGACGCCGGCGCGGACAAGTGAAGAAGCCGATCACGATTCCGATGCGCGCCCGCACGCGGAAGAGACGGGCGAGGAAGAGCTTCGCGCGGAGTCCGAAAATGACGCGGCGGATAACGAGGACGAGACCACCGAGCCGTCCCCCCGCCGCTGGCTCGATGAACGCCGGTTGATCCTGCAGCGGATCGAGCAACTGCGCGAAGAACATCCGGATGTGAAGATCTATCTGCCGATCACCATCCGCCTGCTCACCCCGGCGGAGTGAGAGATCTTGCCGGGCCTCGCACCGGCGCTCAGTTTTTCGAAGATGCCGACTCCACCCGGGGCGCGGTGCCGGATTTCGGTTCCTCACCTCGTCGCAGCCGCGCGATGTTCGTTCGGTGCTTGTAGATCACCAGCAGCGCGAGCGCGGTCGTTACGATGAGTGGCGGATGCGCTGCGGCCAGTGCCGGTCCGATTGCATCGTCGGACTGCAGAATCGTCAGCACGCAGAGCAGCAGCGGAATGGCCGCCGCCGCGCCCATGCTGGCGACCGAAACGTACCGGGTGAGCTTGAGCATCGCGTACCACGTGACGATCGCAAGAATCGCCGGCAGAGTCAGCACGGCCCACATGCCCGCCAGCGCGCCGAAGCCGGTCGCGACGCCTTTGCCGCCCTTGAACCCGATGTAGATCGGGAACATGTGGCCGAACACGGTCGCCATCGCGACCGCCAGCCACCACCACTGTTCAGCGTTGGTCAACTCGTGCGCCGGCTGGCCGAGCGTCCCCATGATCGCCCCGGCAAGGACGACCGGCCCCGCACCTTTCAGGACATCGAGCGCGAAGCAGATCAGGCCGTACCGCTTGCCGAGCAC
>RECV01000084.1 GCA_007693845.1 Phycisphaerales bacterium | reverse complement strand
CTCAACGGCATCTTCTGGATACTCAACTCCTGCGCACAATGGCGTGACATGCCTGAACGCTACGGTGGGCCGGATGCGGTGGCGGGCGACAAGGGATACAGTTACCCGCGGATCAGAAAGTGGTTGTCGAGTCGAGGGATCGAGGCGGTAACTCTGAGTCGAATCAACCAGCCGCGCGTGAGGTTGAACAAGCGGAAGGATCGAAGGCGGAACGTGGTTGAGCGGTGCATCGGTTGGCTGAAGTGCTGTCGGCGGATTGCGACCCGATACGAGAAGTTGGCGAGCCACTTCCTCGGAATGGTGAAGCTGGCGATGATTCAACGATGCCTCCGACTTCTCGATCCGTCAGACAGAACCTAGGTTGGCGGCTTGGGCTTCGAGCGAGAGGTGGACATCGGCATGGACGGCCTCCTGAGGCATCCAGTATCGCAGTGATACCAATCTGAACCTCGTGAGAGCCGCGCTCCGACGGTCAAGTGGACCACGCAAGTCGCGTGATCGGCTGTGTTTACAAGAAATGGGCCATACTGGACTCGAACCAGTGACCTCTTGTGTGTCATACAAGCGCGCTAGCCAGCTGCGCCAATGGCCCTGAAGCATGAGAGTATAGACCGAACGCGGCGAAACGCCAAGTCGCATGGTTGGGGTACACCGCCCGGGAGAAACGGCCTTGCGGGTGGTGCACGCCGGGTCACCTGGCCGGCAATCGGTCGGCATCACTCATGCGGGCGGAGGAACTCATTGGAGACTGCTCGGCCGGGAAGGAGCGGCATCGGCCGGCCGTCTCGCCATGATTCGAAATGGTCCCGGTAGTGAGGCGACCGCGGATCACCCGACTGACCAGCGGGCAGGTTGGCAAAGCCCGCTTCCTCGCGGCCGGGGGCGACGACGAGGCGGCAACTGACGCCGAATGATTGCCCCGCCACACGGATGGCGGATGTATGGCCGGGGTGCGGCACCGACGGCAGATTCAGTCGATCACCGCCTCCGGGCATCATGCTGGCGATGGGGTGCTGCGCGATCAGGGTGTTGGATTCTCCCCAGGTTTGCCGGAGCGTCTCCGCTTCGGCAGCGGACTCGACCGTCTGCAGGATCGTCGTCTCGATCAGTTCCTCCCACGAAGACCAGTGCGGCCCGAGCAGATGTTCCGGCCGCTCGATCAACAGTTGACGAACGGGGGTTTCACGATTGAGCCAACTGTAGACAAGGGCGCGATGCTTCGTGCGTCCGACCTCCACAATCGGTCGAGTCGCCTGACGCAGAAGCGCGGTGCGTATCGCCCCTAGCAACGGCAGGCCGCGACTGTCCGGCTCGGCGTGGCCGTCCCAGGCGCGCACTTCCTCCAAGGCAGTGGCGATCACTTCGGCGATCTCATCGTTCTCCGGCGTAATGTTCGCCAGCGTCTTCTCTGTCAACTCGGCGTAGAAATCCATCAGTTTCACGCGAGAATCGAGCTGCATGGCATAAAGATCTTCTTCGCTGAAGTTCTCCTGCCGGTCGAGCAGTTCCGCAATGCGGCGCGCGCGGCTGGCATCGGCCCAGATACCGCCGATGGTTCGTGCCTGCTCGGCCGGCATCGTGCGATTGTTAGCCGTGAGCAGGACCCCGTTGGGGGGATCGATGATCATCGGTCGGTCGTCTTCATCGATCGGTCCGTCCCAGCCGATGCCGGGGTTGGCCCACGATTCCGCGAACCGTCCACAGAAACCGACCCGTTTCGGCAGATAGCCGGAAGTCACCCAGCCGATGCGTCCATCGCGCGAGGCGATCAGCACGTTCTGGGCCGGTCCATACCAGTCGCCCATGATCTCGATACCTTCCTCAAGCGTTCGCGCGTGCGCCATGCGCATCAGGTCAAGGTTGACCATCTCGGGATGCAGCGCGGTCCATTTCAGGACGACCGGCCGATCAAGCAGACGGTGGTCTCTCACCACACCCCAGCGGGTCGTGCGCAAAGTCAGGCGCTCGACGCCCTCGCCCCGGATCTTGATTTCCTCGACGACTTCGCCGAACGGTTCTGGCCCATCTGGGGTGAGATACTGATCAGAATCATCGGGATCAGTTTCGATGAGAATGAGATCCTGAAAGTCACCCATCATGTTGGTGACACCCCAGGCGAGATGGCCGTTACTTCCGATGATGATCGCCGGGGCGCCGGGCAGTGTCATGCCGTGCCACTCGCCGCCGTTCCAATGCAGACTGGCGCGGTGCCACGCGCCGGGCAGCGTGAGCCCGAGATGCGGATCGTTGACGAGGATGGCGGCCTCGCCGTTCGCGCTGCGTGATGCGTCCACCGCCCAGTTGTTCGAGCCCCACACGTTCGGAAGTGCTGGTGTGACGTCCTGCGCAATGAGCGTTTCTGGCTCGGATGAATCAAACACGTGGGCATGGTCACGAAGATCGAAAACGTCCGGGCCGGGTATCTCATGCGGCGAGTGACGGCTGCGCGATCCGTCAGCGAGGGTGTCGAACATCCCTACATCCGTCAGCAGGAAGTCGACGAGCGGCATGGGAAAGGCATCGCGCCAGAGCGTGGCCTGCCGTTCGAAGCCGGCTTCCATATGCAGCATGTCGAACATGATCAGCATGTTCAGCACCGTATCCTCGGGTCGCCACGGTGTGACTTCGAGATTCAACGCGGCGTACTCAAACGGCTTCTGCTCCATGTCATCGAGCGCCTCGTTCACGCCGTCGGTATAACGCTGAAGAATGGCAAGTTCATCGTCTCCGAGATTCGCGACGACCTGCTGTGCGATCTGGCGGAAGCGGTACGGACGGTAGTCGCGATCGTTTTGAAGCATTGAGCGGCCGAAGAGTTCAGCCAGTTCGCCCGCTGCGAGTCGCCGCATGCCGTCCATCTGAAAGTACCGATCCTGTGCGTGAACACGGCCGAGAGCGTATATCGCATCACCAAATGACTCGGCGGTGATGCGCGGTACGGCGTACTCATCGCGCTCAATGGTCACCTCAGCCAAGACCGACGCCGCGATGGTGTTCTGATCGTTCGGTTCGGCGGCCAGGCAGCCCAGAGTGCTCGCGGCCGGGCCAATGATCGCGCCGATCACTGTGGCCAACGGAACCAGCATGTGAATGGCATTCATGGCACTATGCTATCCGCCTATTGGGCTATCCGGCTGCTGGTGGGCGATTCGGCTGACGGGCGATCCGGGCCGGGCGCATCGAAATCTGAATGTTTCTGTTCTGCGCGACGTCGACGGGCCGCTTCATCGGCAACGGCGACCACCGCACCGAGAATCATGCGGGGACGAAACGGACGGAGTCGCCGCGCTGCGGCCCGCAGCGTCGAGCCGGTGGTCCGTACATCGTCGATCAGAATCAGGTCGAGGTCTTCGAGCGGCCAACCACCCAGCCGAAAACGTTGGTACATCCCGCGGTGGGCATTGCGTCGTCGATCAGCGCGCGGAAGTTGCGTCTGCGGCAGACCGTGCCGACGCGCAAGCACTTTGGCGAGTGGCGCATCAAGCACGCTCGCAACGGCGCGGGCGATGACTTCCGTGTGATCGATGCCGCGATACATACGGCGCGTCCACGGCATGGGGACGGGAATCACCACCGCGCGATCGCGATTGATCTCGTCTGAGGCCTTGAGCGATTCGCCGAGCCGGTGACCAAGGTACTCTCCCATCGGCCCCCACCGCTGGTACTTCACGCCCATCACCCAATCGCGCAACGGCCCCTCGTATGCGCCAAGTCGCACGATTCGGTCCGTTCCCATCGTGCGGCCTCGGCAGTGACCGCAGCCGGTGATGGTTGCTTCACCCGGCCCCACCGTCGATCCACACCGGCTGCAATAGGCATCGGGACGGTCCGCCTGCCAATCAGCATGTTCGACGGCCTCAGCCGGACTGGGGCGAGATTGCCCGATCCAGAAGCCGGCCAGTCCATCGAGTTCCTGTACAGTCCGCGAGATGACCCGCCGGAAATCCACCGCCATCGGTCCGCTCCCACATCAACGATCCCCAGCCGATCAAGGTTCATCATGATACCTGAGATGTCGGGATGAAGTACCGCAATGCGCGGGCTACCATGCCGATGCCATGACCGTTGATGCACCACCGAAATCCCGCTCAGATTCAACCTCACCGCGAGCCGGGGCTTCGCCCCAGCACATCATCGTCGTCGGGGGCGGTGTGGTCGGCGTCAGCAGCGCGTACGAACTCGCCGCCCGCGGGGCGCGGGTGACGCTGATTGACCGCGACGGTTTTGACCAGGGCGCTTCGACCGGCAACGCGGGGATCATTGCGCTCGGCCACCCCCCGCTGCAGCGGCCGGGGCTGGTGAAACAGACGCTGCGCATGTTCCTGAATCCATCAAATCCGCTCTACATTCCGCCCCGGCTCGATGCTGACCTACTTCGCTGGTTCTGGAACTTCAGACGGGCGTGCTCACAGGCCCAGTTCGAGCACGCTATGCGCGTGCTCACTGAAATGGGATGGCTCGCCGGGGAATGTTTCGATGCCCTTGTCGACGGCGAGCAGCTCGACTGCGAATACCACCGCACCGGCTGGATGGAGATCTTCCGGACCCCGGACCGAATGGAGCAAGGCCGCGAGGAAGCGGAACTCGTCCGTTCCTACGGCTACAACGTCAGTGAATACGATGGCAACGAACTGCGTGAGCGCGAGCCGGCCATCCGTGATGACGTCATCGGCGCGTTTCACTACACCGACAGCCGCTTTGCCAACCCGCGGAAGTTCGTCGTTGAACTCGCCCGTGCTGCGGAAAAACGCGGCGTGCAGTTGCGTACCGGTGTGACCGTCCAGCGGGTGATCGTCGACGACGGGATCGCCCGCGGTGTGTCGCTCACCAACGGCGAATCGATTGATGCCGATGTCGTGGTGCTCGCCTGCGGCATCTGGACGCGCGACATGGCGCAGCAGATGCAGGTCAATGTACCGATGCAGCCGGGCAAGGGATATCACGTCAACCTCACCGAACCGCGCCGCTGTCCGACCACGGTCTGCGTCTGCTCGGAGACGTTTGTCGCGGTCACGCCGATTGAAGGCGGTTTGCGGCTGGCGGGGACGCTGGAGTTCTCCGGCATCAATCACCGGATGGTGCAGCGTCGAATCGATATGCTCCGCATCGCAGCGCGGGATTATCTGCACGATCTCGATTCATGCACGATCCGCAGCACGTGGTGCGGTCTGCGGCCGTGTACCGCTGACGGCCTGCCGGTCATCGGCTGGGCTCCGGGCGTGAGGGGCGCGTTTATTGCCACCGGCCACGCCATGATGGGCTTTGCGCTCGGCCCACCCACCGGGCGACTCGTCGCCGAAGCGATCACCGGTGAGAAAACGTCGATGGACCTCGCGCCGTTCTCCCCCGATCGCTATCAGACCGGCCACCGCTCACATCGCTCTACGGCCCATGCGGGTCAGTGAAATGACGTTACGGACTCACACCATAAAAATGCCGCCGGAAGGTTCTTCTCGACGGCAGCCCCCCGACTCGTCAGAATGACTTCATGTTTGAAGGCGAAATCATCCCCGAAAAGTTGCGCGAGCAGAACACCGTTCCGAATCAGGATTCGGGGCTGTACGTCTGCCTTGAATGCCGCTATCCGTTGAACGGGCTCGGCAGCACGGTCTGTCCGGAATGCAACCGCAAGTTTGATCCCCAGGATCCCGCGACCATGATCCAGTACCTGAAGGATCCGGTGCGCATCTTCCGCTGTCAGTCCACGCTCGCGGCCCAGGTGGTCAGCGTGCTTGAGGATGCGGGGTTCGCTGCGATGATTCAGCACATGCGCACGGGCATGATCGGGTTCGTCGAAGGCAGTGACGCCTACATACTGGTGGACCGCAGCGATGCCGCCGGTGCCGTGCAGGTGCTGGAAAGTGAACACGAAGAAGGGGTGGAACTGGACGCTTGGGAGTGCCCCGAGTGCGGCGAGCCGAACGATGCCGGGTTCGAGATCTGCTGGAACTGCGAGGGCTCTCATCCGGATCTTTGAGGGCGTTCCAACGCGTTCTCGCCGATGCCGGGTTCGAGTTCTCTACCACCCGGAACGATTGCCTGATTCTCAACACCATGCTTCACGGCACGATTCTCAACGAACCGATTGACGATCATCGCCCCGGCTCCGAGGCGGACGGTGGGATGTACGTGTGCCTCGACTGCAGGGCGTGTCTGAGCGGTGTGAAGAAACGAGCGTGTCCCGAATGCGGAAGACCGTTCGATCCAAAACGCCGAGAAACGATGTTCCAGTATCTGAAGCATCCGGTGCGCGTCTTTCGGTGTGAGCAGATGCACGCCGCGCGCGTGGTGACCCTGCTGGACGATGCGGGCATTCCCGCGCTAGTGCAGCATCCCGGGGTGAGCGTCGTCGGCTCGATTCTCGGCAGTGTGGAT
>RECV01000223.1 GCA_007693845.1 Phycisphaerales bacterium | reverse complement strand
TCTGTGTGTCAGTCGATCAATTCGAACACCGTTGCCAATCCCTGGCCGACGCCGATGCAGGCGGTGGCGATCCCGCGTTTCGCGCTGCGGCGCCTCATTTCGTGGATCAGCGTCGTCGTGATCCGAGCGCCGGAGCAGCCCAACGGATGGCCGATGGCGATCGCACCACCATTGACATTCACCCTTTCTTCGTCCAAGTCGAGATCGCGGATGCACGCCAGCGACTGAGCCGCAAAGGCCTCATTCAATTCTATCAGGTCGATGTTCGCTAAATCCACCCCTTCGCGTTCAATTGCCTTACGCACGGCAAAGACCGGCCCGACGCCCATGTAGGCGGGATCGACGCCCGCCGAGGCGGAGGCCCCAATGCGGACGAGCGGCGTGAGGCCGTGCCGCTCCGCCATTCTGCGTTCGACGATCAGCAGGGCGGCCGCGCCATCGTTCACGCCCGAGGAATTGCCCGCCGTCACCGTGCCGAGATCATCCTTGGCAAACACAGGCCGAAGCGTCGAGAGTTTCTCCAGCGGGGTGTCCGGCCGGGGATGCTCATCGGTTTCGAAGATGATCGGATCACCCTTCCGCTGCGGGATCGTGACCGGAATGATTTCTTCCGCCCAGCGGCCGGCTTCCTGGGCGGCTTTCCAGCGCTGCTGGCTCTGGTAAGAGAAGCGGTCCTGCTCCTCGCGCGGAATGCCCCATTTGCGCGCCACGTTCTCTGCCGTCTCGCCCATCGAATACGGGTGATGCATCGCGGCGAGAGCGGGGTTGGTGAATCGCCAGCCGATGGTCGTGTCAAACACTTCAGGGGGTCGGCGGTCCCACGCGGCTTCCTGTTTGGCGAAGACGAACGGCGCACGGGTCATGGACTCGACACCGCCGGCGATCATCACGTCCCCGTGGCCGGTTTCGATCATTCGCGCTGCGATGTTGATCGCTTCAAGGCCCGAAGCGCAGAGTCGATTGACCGTCGCGCCGGGCACGGTCGAAGGAAGTCCCGCAAGCAGTGCGGCCATGCGCGCGACATCACGGTTATCTTCGCCGGCCTGATTCGCCGCACCGAGATAAACATCGTCGATGATGGTTGGATCGACGCCGGTTCGTTCGACCACGGTCTTGATGACGAGGGCCGCGAGATCATCGGGGCGGATCGACGCGAGCGCGCCAGCGTAACGCCCGACGGGCGTGCGCAGCGCCGCGACCACAACAGCTTCACGATCGGTTCGTTTCATCCCTACAGTGTAACGCCCCCGCACGAAGCCATAAGGCGCGTTTCGTCCATGACATCGGCTCGCGGCGCTGTGATCTCAGTGCTGCGTCATCAACCCTCATCAATCAATCAGCGATACGATGATGCGGTTCCGCGATCGGTACTGAGGAATCTCAGAACCTCCACGCCATTCCGACGCGGCAGGTTTCAATCCGCATTGAGATGAGTTCTTCTACCGGTGCGGCTGGACAAGATCGCGGTGAGGCACGAGGATGAATGGCCGATACGCAGTGACCCTATAGTGTCGCAGGCGGGCCAAAATCGCGATCTGTGCCTCTTCGCACGAATCCCAGTCCCTGCGATTTGCCCCGGGTCCTTTCGCCCCTCCGTTCACGAGAAGGAGCATCATGCGAGAGAGTCGTGCCGTTTTCATCATTTCCGCATCACTCATCGCGATCTTCTTGATCGTCGCAATCGTGCTTGGACTTACCACCGGCGATGCCATGGGCGACGCGCTCGGCAACGCGCAGAACTTCGTTGTCGACCAGTTCGGCTGGTTCTACATCATCAGCGTCGGCTTCTTCCTGCTGTTCGTCCTTGTCCTGCTCGTGAGTCCCTACAGCCAGACGCGGCTGGGGAAGGACGATGACGAGCCGGAGTTCAGCAGTCTGACGTGGTTCGCGATGCTCTTCAGTGCCGGCATGGGGATCGGCCTGATCTTCTTCAGCGTCGCGGAGCCGATGTGGCATTTTTCGAATCCGCCGCGCGATATGGAGCCGGGAACCATCGAAGCAGCCAACCAGGCGATGACGCTCACGTTCTTCCACTGGGGGTTGCACGCCTGGGCGATCTACATCATCGTCGGCATGGCGCTGGCGTACTTCGCGTACCGGCATGATCTGCCGCTCTCGATCCGCTCAACGCTGTATCCACTGCTGGGTGAACGTATTCACGGCCCGATCGGAATCACGGTCGACGTCATGGCGATCGTCGGCACGATCTTCGGCGTGGCTACATCGCTCGGGATCGGCGCGAGCCAGATCGCGGCGGGGCTGGAGTATCTCGGGCTGATCACACTCCCCGCAGAGGATTCCGGCGCGATCCCCCTCGCGGAGATCGTCATCATCATCGTCGTCACCCTGATCGCAACGATCAGCGTCGCGACCGGGGTGAAGGTCGGCATTCGAAGACTGAGCGAAGCGAACATCGTGCTCGGCATCCTGCTGCTGCTGTTTGTGTTCATCGCCGGCCCGACGGTCTTTCTGCTCAGTTCCTTCGTCCAGAGTATCGGCGGCTATCTGCAGTCACTGATTGATCTGACCTTCCGCACCGATGCCTTCCGCGGCACGGATTGGCAACAAGATTGGACCATGTTCTACTGGGCGTGGTGGATCAGTTGGTCACCGTTCGTGGGAATGTTCATCGCCCGGGTATCGCGCGGCCGCACGATTCGTGAATTCATCCTCGGCGTCCTGCTCGTCCCCACGGCCTTTGCTTTCTTCTGGATCGTCGTCTTCGGCAACTCCGGCATCTGGGTGGAACTGCAGTACATCGCCGCCGGCGGGGAGGCCGGCAGCGGCGTCGTCGGCTCGGCCAGCTTCTCGACCGCGCTCTTCGCCATGCTGTCCCAATTGCCCTGGTCGGCCATTACGGCGACGATCGCCATCATCGTCATCACCACCTACTTCGTGACCTCTTCCGACTCCGCCTCGCTGGTCATCGACATCCTGGCCTTCAACGGCCGGGAGGAAACCCCCGTCGCGACGCGCGTAACTTGGGCACTGGCGGAAGGGGCGATCGCCGCCTCCTTGCTGCTGGTGGGTGGCCTGCACGCCTTGCGCAGTGGGGCGATTCTGACCGCGCTGCCCTTCTGCGCGATCATGTTGTTCATCTGCTGGAGTCTCTTCGTTGCGCTGCGACGTGAGCGACACTGGGTCGAATCCCGCCGACGGGTCAGACGACAGAGACGCGATATGCGCGTCAACGAACTGCTTGAAGAACTCGACATGGAGGTGGACGAGGATTCGAAATCGATCGCTGAGGCCATGCCGCGTACCGGGGCCGCAACCATCGGCATCGATCCTTCCGAGGTGGAGGGCGAACGCGGTTCTTCCGCATCATGGCGCGATAGATTGCGCGCGATCTTGAAGCAGTCCGAATCACGCGGCGTCGCCTCAACACAGACTGATCTGGAAAGAATACGCGATCAGGTCAACACGCTGCTTGATGACACCGTGATCCCCGCTTTCAAACAGATCCGAGAAGAACTCAAGTCACACGGCCGGGAGGTCAAGATTGAAAAACATCCCTACCAGGCCGTGCTGACCGTGCTCAAGGGCGGCAAGGAGGAGTTCTCCTACGCGGTTCGCGGCCGGGCGTACCACAAACTCTCCTTCGCCTTCCCGCAGTTCGATGATCGCGATGAGTCGCGCATCCTGCGCGCGGAAGTCGTCCTGCCCAGCGGACCCCGGCCGGACTACAAGGCCCAGCAATTCTCGCAGGAAGGCATCATTCAGGACTTCCTGAGCGAGTACGCGAAGTGGCGCGGCATGCCGCTGTAACCCCCGGCATGTCAGCCGGTTTTCTGCTGCTGAAGCAGCTTCTCGATCCGGTGGAGCGTGTCACGGATATCGGTCAGGGTTTGCGCCTCGCTCGCGTCGCTGGAGGATCGGCTGGCCTTCTTCGAAACGGTGTCATCCTGATCGGAGATGCGGTCGCGCTGCAGTAGAGCGAGATCCCGAAAGTCGGGGCAGTTGACGATGCCGATGACCTTGACGAGTCCCTCCATGCCGCCGGTCTGCCCGGCGGTTTCAACCCGCATGCTCTTCAGGCCGAACTTCCGCATGATTGGCCCGTCGCCGAGCGCGAGATCGGTGACCTTTTCGAGCGGGATGGTCTTCTCTTCGCGGATCCAGATGCCGCGGTGAACGATCAGTTCCCGCGTGGTCAGGACGATCCGAAGCGACTCGTAGTATCGGGTGTAGTAGTAAAAGACCCAAAGCAGGATGAAGGGCAGCAGGGGAATGAACACGACCGTGCAGCAGACCATGATGAGCGCGCTGACCAGTTGGTACTTGACCGCATTCGGGTCAAGCTCAGCTTCCTGAAGAACCTTTCCCTTTCGCATTCGAAAGCTCCTCGCAGCAAATGAGTTGAATGGCGCGAAGCACCGGGGCGCGGCAGTCTAACGACCTGAACGAAAATACGCCCGGCCGATCGGGTCAGCCGGGCGTTTTCCGAAAGTACCGGAGGAGGGACTCGAACCCTCACGGGTTTTACCCCATCGGATTTTGAATCCGACGCGTCTGCCGATTCCGCCACTCCGGCTGCGAGCCATTGCCCTTCGGGAATGCAGAACCTTCATTGTACCGCCTCCTCGCCGGGAGGGGGAGCGCGATACAGAAGGCGACCACGCCCGCCGGCCCGGAGTGTCGACCGAAGAGAGCAGTCGCGAGCCCAAAACAAACCGTCCCGGCGAGGCACCCCAGGACCTCACCGGGACGTGCCGTCCCATACCATCTCGCTTCCCTCCAGCCTCGCGATCGAAACTTCCCCCAAGCCGGTCCGAACGAACGCCGCATCGATCCGTGCATGATCGATCGTCCTCAGCGCCGGCGTCAATCCGCGCACTGACAGCTACATGTCGGCCGAACGAAAAAAAGCGGCGACATTTTCAGCGAGTCGTCACGACGATCCGTTAGAGTGCGTCGCTGGACCGCGTCACGCTCTCGAGTGAGTGCAGCGACAAGTTGTTCCGCTTCGGAAGGCCCGGATGTCCTACACCCGAATTCACCGTCTGCTTCGCATCATTACCCTGATTCAATCGGGCCGACCGTGGAACGCGGCTCAGCTTGCCCAGGAGTGCGAAACCACGGAACGGACGATCTTTCGTGACCTCAAGGAACTCGAAGGTGCCGGCGTTCCCGTCGAATACGATGGAAAGTGGGGCGGCTACCGGGTGCGCGAGACGTTCTTCCTGCCGCCGGTGCAACTGACCGCCGAGGAAGGGCTCGCGCTCGCCGCCTTGTGCGAACACATCAGCGAGCCGCAGCAGATCCCGTTTCTCCGCGCCGCCTGGCGCGCGCTGCACAAGCTGGAAGCACACCTGCCGCCGGAGCTTCGCCACGAGATCGACGAGCGGCGGAAAACACTGCTGATCAAGACCGCCCCGGCGATGGAACCCGACGGCTACCGCGATGTTTATGACTGCATGCAGAACGCCATCATCGAGCAACGCGTGATGCGGTGCAAGTACGACGCCGCCGCGTCCGACTCCAGCGATGATGAAGCGTTTGACTTTCATCCCTATGCGCTTTTCTTCGGGGTGCGCGCATGGTACGTGGTCGGTCATCACGCGCAACGCGATGCGCTGCGAAGTCTGAAACTCAGCCGCTTCAACAAGGCGACGCCGACCGAGACACGGTTCGATCGGCCGCCCGACTTCAACCTCGATGCGTACCTCGGCAACGCGTGGCGAATGATGAACGCCGGCGATGATGTCGAGGTCGTGCTGCATTTTGATGCGCACTTCACGCCGACCATCACCGATACGCGCTGGCACCGCACGCAGTCGTTCGAATACCACCGGGACGGTTCATGCACATTTCGCTGCACGGTGGCGGGCTTCGATGAAATCGCCTGGTGGATCCTCTCGATGGGGCCACACTGCCGCGTGCTCGATCCGCCGGAACTCCGTCAACGCATTCACGATCTGGCGGCCCGCACAGCGGCTCTCTATACCGAATCTGCGAAGTAATCCTTGCCGCATCGGCGCTGCGGATGTATTCTCAGGCGTGGATGCGACTCGTTGGCATCTTGTCGTGGGATCATTTCGAAAGGGGATCAGGTGAATCTTGGCATGCTCTTTTTCGGGGCGGTCGCGCTCACAGTTGTCGGGCTTGTCGTTGCGTGCATCGGATGGCGCGGCCGGCGCATCGATGATCATCCGGTCTGCCGCGGCTGCGGGTTTGATCTGTACGGATTGTCACACAACAACGAGCATTGCCCCGAGTGCGGTCGTCAGGTTGGCGTCGTGAGGAGTGTCCGAACCGGGAACCGGAAACGACGGCCGGCCCTGATCGCACTCGGCGTGATGCTGATGCTCATCGCAGTCGGCGGCGGCGCGGTCGACCAGTGGGCGCACCTCAGCGAGGTGAACTGGCACGCGCACAA
>RECV01000162.1 GCA_007693845.1 Phycisphaerales bacterium | reverse complement strand
GGCGAAGCAATGATCCACAGTGGCCGATGCGACCCACACGATTTCCGGAAGCACCAGTATGCAGAGAAGAGCACGAGGACAGAACGCCTGGTGACATATATCTCAGAAACTGCCTTGGCAAAATACTGAATCTCTGATCCACACTCCGGGCATCTGGGAGGATGCCCTGGAGACAGTATGTACTGACATTTGGGACACAGTGGACGCATAACACTCTCCATTTCGATCACAGCATGGATAAGGACGGCCAGATTGTGATTTCTGTGATGCTCACTCGCTCACGCTGTCCCTGTTCGTCGTGCATCCACCCATTCTACTCCGTACTCGTCTTCGGCGGCCGGCCGCGCGATGTGCCGCCACGCAATCGTTCGATCAACTGATCATCCTGCGGATCGTCGAGCATCTTCTTTCACGCCCTCGGGCCCGTCGCGTTGCCGCCACTTCGTCAGAGCGAGCAGTCCCGACCAAAATATGGGAACTGTCCCTACTTGTCTACATATCCGAGACCGCATTCGGGGCAGGGGCTGGAAGAACTCTGCAACTGATATCCACAGGACGCGCACTTCGATTGCGATCTTCTGATTCGCCTCGTTGTGAGCACCATCATGCAATAGACGCACATCATGACCACTGAGTAGAAGAGCGTATTTCCGATCTGTCCCAACCAGACAGGTCCCAAGGGAAGCGCCCTGCGTCCCATGACCATGAACCATTCTTCCACTGGCACTGGAGATGTGTCTTCAATTCTGATTCCCTGGTGCACCACATACCCGTGAGGCCATCCGCTGTCGTTCCAGCACACCTTCATACTGAGCAGTGGCCATCCAAAATACTCACAGTACACGTGACCGGTGCTGGCACCCCACCACTCCGATCGCCCCGCCTCTCGAAAGGTTGACCAGTACGTGCCACGACTTTCAGCCAACTCGCGAAGCTGGTAAGCAGCACGGGGCTCCGGGCTCATCTCCAAACCGGCTCGAGTAGTTGGAAAGGAGTCGGGCTCAATATCTTTTGGGAGTGCCCGGATCAGATGCTCGCGGCGATAGCCGGAGGAAGAAAAGCACATGACACCGATCGGATTCTCCGACCGTTTGCCGATCACTCGGTCCGCTTGAATCACCGCACTGCTTCGTTCGATATAATATGAAATCATCCAAGACAGTGCTATAGAGCACGCCGAGGATAGCACGGCAACAAATATAGAGATGCAGAAAACGCGTCTCATTCTATTCAACAAACTGGCGCTGGGTCAGGACCAACAAAAATAGGGACAGTTTCAATTTTCTGCGTTCCCCATTTGCTCACGCTGTCCCTGTTCGTCGTGCATTCGTCATTCTACTCCGTACTCGCCTTCCACGACCTTCCCCGCGGCAGTGCCCGAAGTCGCCAACTCATCTTCGCCTCCAGCTTCGAAATGTGCTGCCACGCGATCGTCCGGATCAATCACCCGCAAACAGGGGCTATCCCAAATCTTCCGAGTCGGGGCATGAAAAACGCCACGACGATGGGTCGCGGCATTGGGTAGTTTTTCAGATTCGGCCTGGCCGGAAACGGTGAGCGATCAGACCTTCGGTCCGGCGGCGCGGACGGCATCGCTGATTTCGTACTTGGCATCATTGTCGCGGAAGCGCTTGGCCAGATCCTTCGCCTTGACGTCGTAGGCCTCGCCATCATCCCAGGTCTCGCGCGGGCTGAGGACATCGGTGGGCACGTTGGGCGCCTGCTTGGGAATCTGCAGGCCGAAGATCGGATGCGTTTCGTAATCCGCTTCACGGAGTGAACCGTCAAGAATCGCGGTCACGAAGGCGCGGGTGTAGGCCAGCCGGAAACGCTGCCCCTTGCCGTACGGCCCGCCGGTCCAGCCGGTGTTGAGCAGCCAGACGTCCGAACCGTGCTTGCGAATACGTTCGACGAGCATGTCGGCGTAGACCATCGGCGGCCGGGGCAGGAACGGCCCGCCGAAGCACGGCGAGAAGTTCGGCTGCGGCTCGGTGACCCCCGCTTCGGTGCCGGCCAGCTTCGAGGTGTACCCGTTGATGAAGTAATACATCGCCTGCTCGGGGGTCAGCTTCGCCACCGGCGGCAGCACGCCGAACGCGTCGGCGGTCAGGAAGATCACGTTCTTCGGGTGGCCGCCTACCGACGGAATCACGGCGTTCTCGATGAATTTCACCGGGTAGGTCACGCGGGTGTTTTCGGTCTTCGCGGCGGAGTCATAATCCGGCTCGCGCGTGTCCGGGTCGAGGACGACATTCTCCAGCACCGACCCAAAGCGGATGGCGTCCCAGATTTCCGGCTCGCCTTCCTTGGACAGCTTGATGCACTTGGCGTAGCAGCCGCCTTCAATGTTGAACACGCCGCGGTCCGACCAGCCGTGCTCATCATCGCCGATGAGATTCCGGTTCGGATCGGCGGAGAGCGTTGTCTTGCCCGTGCCGGAAAGACCGAAGAACAATGCGACGTTGGAACTATCATCCCGCGCGACGTTGGCGGAGCAGTGCATCGGGAAGACGCCCATCTCCGGCAGGTCGTAGTTCATCGCGTAGAAGATCGACTTCTTGATCTCACCCGCGTAGCGCGTGCCGAAGATGATGACCTTCTTCTGTTCGAGTGACTGCACGATCGCCAACGGCGACTTCAGGCCGTAGTCGGCGTGGTCATCCAGTTGCAGATTGCATGCGTTGAGAATCGTCCAGTCCGGATCGAAACCATCGAGGTCTACCGGCTTGGCGTTGATGAACAGCGTCTTGGCGAACAGGGAGTGCCATGCCTCTTCGGTGATGACCGAAACGCGCAGCCGGTAGGCGGCGTCGGCGCCGGCGAAACCGTCGAAGCGGTAGAGATCGCCTTTGCCCGCGAGGTACTGCCGGGCCTTCTCTTCAAGCCGGGCGAAGTTCTCGGGCGAGATCGACTGGTTGACCTTGCCCCAGTCGATGGAATCGTGCACGCCGGGGGTGTCTTCGAGGAACTTGTCACCGGGCGAGCGGCCGGTCCGGTCGCCGGTGTCGCACATCAGCGCGCCATTGGAAGCGAGGACGCCTTCCTCGCGGCGGATGGCGTGTTCGATGAGGGTCGCCACCGCGAGGTTGCGGTGAACAGTGGCGTTGCCGAATTCCAGAGTTGCAGGGGCGGAGGCGGTCGTCATGGGAACAGATCAGTCCTATGCGAAGCGGTCAATTCAAATGGGCGGCACCGAAAACCAGCTCGATGCGGGAGGCGGCGGGCCAAACGTCGATGAGCCCCGGAAATCCAGCACACCCGGGCAATGCTCTCACCGCTTTCTATCGGCATAGCCCGTGCCGAATGTGAAACGATCCATTGTACGCGAACCCCCGTGGGGATGCTACCGCCCCGATCGCCACTCGAGGGTCCGGTAGCAATCGGGCAGATCAATCGCATTCCAGAGTGGCGAGGAGTTTGCGGGGGTCATCATGATCCCAGCCGGCCTGCTCACAACGCAGGATGCCCGGCCGGCAATCTGGTTTCGCCTCGCCGCAATCCAGGCGATGCGTCCGCCAATCCACGTTTTCAGCCGGAAAACGGCGTTCATGCGCCCAAAACAACGGGCGGCCGCGCAACCACTGCGGTTGGGCCGCCTCAAACTCCAGTTTGAGCGGCGCAGAATGCGGTGTACGCGGGCGATCGCGCACCCTGAAATGGTGCCTTTGCGCTGTCAGATGTTGCTCACGCGCAGCGAGGTGTTGCTGACGCGCTGCGGCCGATTGCACGCGCAACCGCAGGGAATGCCCTTGCGCTTTCAGATGTTGCAGTAGCAAGGCCAAGAATTGCAGTTGCGAGGCGAACAGTTCCTCTCGCGTGATGAATCTTTCGCTGTGCATGAAGGGAATCTGATCGTGCATCAGGAACACTTCTTCATGCAACCGCAACAGTTGATCTGGCTTGTAGAGACTCTCCCCTTGCGTGAACACAGTCTCCACTCGCATGAGAACACCATGCCCCTGCAACAAGACTTTATCACCGCGCGTACGGAACCATTCCGACTGTAAACCCTGAAAGACCATCGCACCAGAATGGTGATGTGTGAACATTCACAAAATCAAAGACAGCGCCCGCAGCACAAGGCCGCGGGCGCGCCGTGATGAATCGGCCGGCTGGTTGCATTCGCCCTTGATCGGACGAGATGCGGCCGGGCGGAAGGAGCGTCACTCGATCACGATCGGCTTGTTCCAGGCGTAGTTGCGATCACGCTCGCGGCCTTCCGTTTCATCCGCTTCCACTTCGTCGGACACGTCGCGGGAGACGTCCCGAAAGGGATCGGACTTCTCAAAGGACTCGGTTTCGGAGTTGAACCGGGCGCGTGCCTCGTAGTCGCGCTGCACGCCGCGGCGTTCGAGCGTCTGGAGCTGCGCTTCCTGCACCGCGCGGAGCTGCGCGAGCTTGCCTTCGACCTGTTTGAGATTGCCCACCTTGCCGTAGCGTTCGAAGTTGTCAAGCGTCGCCTGCTGTTTTTCGGTGAGCTGGATCAAACGCTCATTGCGTTCGATGGAGTCGATCTGGCGGTCAAGCTGCCAGAGCTGCGCCTGGAACTGATCGAACTCGGTTTCGAGTTGCGCGAGGATTTCGCCGAGGCGAGACTTCTGTTCATTGAGGAACTTGTACTGCTGGCGATCCTGTTCGAGACGATCGAGATAGCCGGTGCGGACGTTGTTGATCCGCCGCGCTTCGTAGTAGGCCTGCTCGACGTTGTAGCGCACGCCGTCGAAGCGAATCGACACCGGGCGTGCCTTCGCTTCCTGCTCGTTTTCCGCGCGGGTCACGAGTGTCTTGAGCCGCTTCAGATCGTCGGTGGTCATGGCGATGATGCGTTCGGCGATCTCGACATCGCGCTCAATCTGACCGAGTTGGTGGTTCACCTCGGCGACTTCGCCACGGACTTCGGCGATACGTGAGGGGTATTCATCAGCCAGGCGCGAGAGTTGACGGCGGAGCGCGACGGGGTCGCTGATCTTGGAGTCCACGGTCTTCTGCGCGTAGGAACGGATCTGATCGAAACCGGCGGCGACACGCTCGGGCCCAACCAGAAGGGTCACGCCGCCGAGCGCGATGCCCGCGAACAGACCCCAGCGAATAACGGAACGGGTGATGCACTTCATGGTGGTGTCCTTTCTCCTGGCCCGCCGGTGGGCGGCTACGACCGAAGGATGAAGAGTCGAAAGTGTGCTTTCTGCGACGCGGGTTCCGCCACCGCGGCGGGGCGTCACCAGAGTCATTGGGAACTGCCCGACTCCGATTTCACATTCGCTCCTCGATCCTTCTGAATGTTGCCGATAACGCGATTTCGGCGCAAGAATCGCGTCTCATGGCCAGAGGAATTCTGGTTTTAGCGCGGTATGTCGTACACTTCTTTCAGTACCGCCGCGGCCGCAGGATGACCCGGGAGTGAAAACCAGACCGCCCGAAGCCGTATAAGCTGGCAACGAACCAGTCAGGATGCCGTGATGATGAACCAGATGACGACAACCTTCGTCCGCCGGCTGCGGGATCGGGACGAGTCGGCGTGGTACGAACTGTGGGAGACCTTCGGGCCGGTCCTGCGCGCCCAACTCACGCGCTGGGGACGCGGCCGGGTGGGTGCGGAGACCGTGCGCGATCTCACGCAGGAGACGCTGGCCGCCCTTTCGACCTCAATCGACCGCTACGACCCTTCCCGCGGCGCGAGGTTCAGCACGTGGCTGCTCTCGATCGCCAAACACGCGCTGGGCGATGAGATTGACCGCCGCATGGCCCTCAAGCGGGGTGGCGGCACCAAGCCCGTCGAACTGGATGAGCGGTACATGGGCCGGACTTCGGAGATCGAGGCCGACGCCCGGTATGAACAGTCGGTTTTTGAGGCGAAGGTATACGCCGCGATTCGCAAGGCCGAATCAGAATCTAATTTTCTGCACTTCCAGGTCTACCGCATGCGGGTGCTGGAGGGTCATCCCGGCAAGACGGTTGCTGAACAACTCGGCATCAGTGAGCCGACCGTGAGCCGACATATGCAGCGTGTGCGTGATCTGCTGCGGACCCGTCTGGGCGAAATCATTGCGACCTACAGTTTCACGCCGGAAGAGCAGAGTGAGCTGGAGCAAGCCGGTCTGCAGAACGATGATGCGATGTTTGATGAGGCGTTGTCGGAAATTTATCACCGACAATCCCAACTGATACTGGACGATGAGGTCACGGCCACGGGCGAAGTCTGAAGCCCGGGTCCGATCCGACCCGTCCGGATCAGGAGACTCGATATGGCAATGTTCGGTATGCTCATCATGTTGCTGCTCGGCACGTTGTTCTTCGTGCTGCTCGTCGCGTTCGTGCTGCTGCCGATCATGCGCGGAGTTGGGTGGACGGTGACGTACTTCTTCCGGTCAGTTGGCTGGTTGATCCGCCATCTCGTGGAATTCGTTGCGGGAACCATCAGCGATGTGATTCGTCTCGCCGGATCGCTCATCGCCATCGTGATCCTTTCGCTCTTCGTGCCGCTGAATGTACTGATCGGACGCTGGTCTGCCGCCACGCATTACGCGGTTTCCGTGAAGCGGGAGTGCCTGATCGCCGGTGGATGTCTATATCGAGCCCTGCTTCATCGGCCGTTGAAACTGTTCTGGCTCCACGGGCTGCTCGAAGGCGTAGAGCAGCGCGTGCCGATGGCCATGGAAGGTGCGCCGACGGCCGATCGACCGCGCGGCCGGTCCGGACAGTTCGACGGTTACGAGATCGTCGGGTCACTCCGTGCCGGCGGGTCGGGCGGCAAGCTCTACGTCGCCCGCCCGGATGAGAAGAAACAGCGCAAGCTGAGCGGCAAACCGGAACTGGTGGTGATCAAGTCCTTCACGCTGTCGGAAGGATCCTCCCTGCCGCAGATCGTTCGTGAATCGCGCGCGCTGGAGAGCGCGAAGAAGCTCGGGCACGTGCTTGATCACGGCATGGACGACCAGCGGTTCTTCTATGTCATGCCGTACCATCCGGGCGACCACCTCGGCGTGGTCACCCGGCATCTGCATGCCGCCAGCAGCGAGCGCGGTCTCGATCACGAGTCGCTCGGTGCCGTTCTAAGCTACGTCGGTGATCTGCTCGACACGCTGGTGGTCTACCACGAGGGCGGGCTCTGGCACAAGGACGTCAAGCCCGAGAACATCATCGTGCACGATGGCAAGGCGCATCTGGTCGATCTGGGGCTGGTCACGCCGCTCAAGAGCGCGATGACGCTGACGACCCACGGCACGGAGTATTTCCGTGATCCGGAAATGGTGCGCATGGCGCTGCGGGGCGTGAAAGTACACCAGGTCAACGGCGCGAAATTTGATATCTATGCTGCCGGCGCGGTCCTCTACTTCGTGCTCGAAAATGAGTTCCCCGCCCACGGCGGGTTGAGCCGCTTCAACAAGACTTCCCCCGAGGCGTTGCGGTGGGTCGTTCGCCGCGCGATGGCGGAATATCACCAACGGTACGAGTCAGCGAACGAGATGCGGCAGGACCTCGCGTTTATCGCCGCCTCATCCGATCCGTTCTCGATCAAGCCCGCGAACCTGCCTTCGATGCGCGATGGGGGCAATCGCGATTCGTCCTTCGAAGTGGATGATTCCGAGAGCACGTTCGAGTATTCACCGCGCCGCGCGCCGAAGCCCGAGCCGGTCGGTCCGCCCCCGGCAACGCCGCCCGCTCCCGCTGTCTCGTCCCGTCGTCCGCGACTGCGGGTTACGAACTGGTGGACCGGCGAGTACGTCGTCGATCAGCCGGGTCGGCGCGCGCACCAGATTGCCGCGAAACACACACGCGGAAAACGTCGGAGCCCCGCGCCACCCGCCGCATATCAGCCGTATGCCGCACAAGCGGGTCATGCTTCCGCCGGCCGGAAACGCGCCCGCGCGCAGGGTCCGATGGAGCGCGCCAACTTCGCGGTCTTCGTCATCACCACGCTCGTCCTTTCGGTCGGCCTCTGGGCGGTCTTCATGGCGCTCAATTGGGGCGCCCCTTCGCCGATGCAATCCCCGGCCGTAAGCTCGGTTTCAGCGCCGATTAGCATCACGCGCGACGACGGCTGGCGGGTGGACTTTCTGGCCGAAGATGATGTCCCGCCGGTCCTGTTCGTCCACTTTGCCGCCGACGGGTCAATCAATCCGCGTCCCGAGCAGCACCGCGACACGATCCGCACACTCGAACGGGCGGGCTACCGAGTCGTGCATGATCCAGCCCTGCTTGATGAAGAGATCCGCGAAACTCTCAAGGCATGGAATACCCCGGCAGCCGATGACCGCGATCGTGACCTCATCGAGGACTGGCTTGCGGAACACGAACTCCAGGGATTCCTTCGCATCCTGGTGGACGATTCCACAGACGAGCCGTCGGTGGACCGCTACAACTCCGTACGCAGCAATGCCTCGCAACGCCGCTGGTTCCGCCCGCTGCCCGCACCGGCCGATGGCGCATCCGTCCTCTGGATCAACGATCACCCGGCCAAGCGATCGCCGGACATTCGGCGGCAGACCGAACGCATGAACCGCATGTTGGAGTTGAACGGCTGGACGATCATTGAAGACACGGAACTCGAAGCGCGCGCCCGGCCGCTGCTCCCCTCCCCGCTTCATGAAGCTGAAGCGTCAATTTCAAGTCGTCTTGAGCCACTCATGGACGATGCGGGGCTCGACGGCATCGTCGGCATCTACGCATCACCCTCTGATTCAACCGGATATGAGCGTGCACGCGGCATCATCTACCGCGTTCCGGCCGGCAACTGATCATCCGCGTTCCTAACCACTGCACTGGCGCTGGCACGAGTCAATGCCCTTCGGCTCGACGGTGCTGCGTCATCCGTCTCAGTCGTCCTGCACCCGCGCGAGACTGGGAAGGATTGGGTCGTCACCTTCCATGGTTTCATCGGAGAGAATCTTCATGCGATACGGGAAGGGGCCGAGCACATACTGATCAAGATCGAGCAGGTAGCTCTCACCACGCCGATCAATCGGGCCGTCCGGCAGGACGGTGAGCACCACGCCCGTCAGCAGAAAGTCGATGGCATCGTTTTCGGGATAGATCCGCAAGGCCGCGCGGTCCGCCGCCAGCCGGAGTGAACCGCTGCGCATGCGAAAGTTCAGGAACTCATCGGTTTCGGGATCGACCGATCGTGCCGCCACCCACCAGGGGCCGAGTTGACCGCCATCTTCAAGACCGGGCGTTCGACTCTTGTGCAGCAGCAGGCCTATTATCTCCCGACGAACCTCATCGGCGGTCATTTGCGGTGCCGGCCGCGCGAGCAAGAGCAGTCCGCCGCCGACAAGACAGCCGGCCAGCAATGCCGGCAGCAGCAGATGCAACGGGTTCAATCGCCGGGTTGGAGCGGGCGTTCTGGGCATGAGAGACTTCGACATCCGGGTGACCGGTCGACCAATCCGTCGAAACGACGCACCACGCCGGCAGCCGCACGTCTGAAGTCATATCGGAGGAACCCGAGGCGGAGTTGATCGAATCGGCGGATCGAACGGATTATCCGGACCTGCCGGGCCGTCCAACAGCGCATCGCCCATTCATCAGTGCGCGATGATTTCGTACATGAAGGTGTTGTCGCGCCGGTCGCGTTGCCATCGAACGCCGATTTCGTGCGGGCGAAGATGCCGGGTGCGCACCAGGGGCGGCGTCGGGTTCTTTTCCTCGAGTTCCCGCTCCCGTCGCGGAATGCGACTCGGATTCATTTTGACCAGTTCAAAGACCGGCTGCTGCCGCGAGAGATCATCCTTGGGGATCGTAAACAGCGAAGGATCATCCGCTTTCAGCGTCACGGAAACATGCTGCGCCTGCAGCGTGTAGGCAAACTCGATTTCCCGGAGCGCTTCCTGCAACTCTTCGATGGTTTCCGGATAGATCTCGCGCTGACTCAGTTCGAGAAGTCCCGCGCTGAGGAATTCCGCCCGCTCCATGGCGGTCACGAAAGCGCTCGGCTTGGCAGCCATGGCATATTCACGCCAGCGACGCTCAAAAGCTTCGATGTCATTGGTCTGGAATGCCTGAACGAACGCCTGCTCAGAGGTATGACCGCGGTTCATCAGCGCGAGGTAGCGTTCAAAGGCCTTCTGATAGCGGGCGTTGTCGCCGTAGATCAGGAAGTGAACCATCGACCACGCCTGGTTGTACTGCGTGCGGGCCGACATGCGCTGCACGGAGTCAAGCCATTGCTGGCTGCTCATGGTCAGCATTTCGCGGAAGGAAATGATACGTCCCTCTTCGATATCCTGACGTATGTCTTCAAGCACGCGCACGTTGGACTGCCCCATGACGAGCGTGCGACCGACGAGCACCGATTCGCCGAAGAACTCGGCCAGGCCTTCGTTCACCCACACGGGCAGGTCGCCCGCAAACCGGCTGTAGGCGAACTGGTGGAAACCTTCGTGCTTGACGGTGTGCAACACCCGGGGCCAGGGTGTATCACCGACCCAGAACGCCAGCGCGCCTCCTTCGGGCCGCACGAAGAACATGCCGGCCGACCCGAGCCCGCTGATGCCGAACCTTGACTGCAGGGTGTAGAGATAGTCCTCACGACGGTCGAACATGAAGACGTTGAAGTGCTCTTCCCCACGGATCTGGAGCGAACCGAGCACGTGTACGAAGTGACCGTGCATCTGGTTGAGCACCTGCCCGAGTTCGCGCGTTCGCTCATCGGACAGATCACTCTTGATCCAGTACCGCCCGACGGTCCCCTCTTTCGCGCGATCCCACCATTCCACGTGCCCGTTCTGCGCCGCCCTGGTCGAGGCCGCACGCCGCGATCCCGGTTGCGATCCCGATGGTGATGCCGATGCCGGTGCAGGTGCGACGTGATCCGTCTCATCTGCCGTGGGAACCGAGTCTGATTCCGTCGCCGAGGCGGTCACGATCAGCACCGACGAGCAGAGGACCGCAATCACCCGGCTCATGCGCACTCCGCCATTGAGTAAGTGTCTCGACATCGTTGTTTCAGTGTACTTCGTTTTTGCTGATCCTCGAAATCTTTGGCCTTGAAATCCCTAGGCCTCGAATTCCCGATCCTGAAAGTCCAATTCCGTCCGAGATGTTTCTCAGCGATTGCGGGTTCGGTTTCAGATTAAGATGGCGTCATCGCTACACGACGCTGAGAACTTTAGCACCCCGTCAAAAAAGGGCTCATTCCGCAAAATCGGGGCCGCACGCTTCTTCTGAAATCGGCTGCTTCCTGCGGCAGACTTTCAGCGATCGACTCGGCTCCGGGTACTCCCCTCAAAAATGGATCGGCCGGGACAAGCCCGACCGACCCACATGGGGGAAAAGGAGAAGTAAGTTGGCGGCCGCAAGTAGCTCCCCAGCAGGCATCTCCCGCACAGGAGGCATTCTGTTGCGGCCTAGTCAGATAACGCTTGATACGTGACCGTTTCTTGCACCGTTCGTCGATTTTTTTCTCTTTTTCTGCCGTCCGACGACATTTACCCCTGCGAACCGTGCATGAGCACTGCGCGCGAAATGATCCGCCTTTCAGGACCACAAGCCGGCGCGATCCTAGAATGTCGATGAACGTATCACTTGGTGGCGGCACTCCGAAACCTCCGCGCGGAATCGCCACAATCAATGCGTCAATGGCGGCCAAGACCGATCGGAAGGACGACATGAACCAACTCGACAGATGCATCGCCAGGGTTCGACAGCGCTGGACGTTGAACCGGCTGCTGAGCCGGGTCGGCACGGGACTCGCCATCGGTCTCGGTGCCGGGCTGTTGACGGTTCTGTTGGATCGTCTGCTTCTGCTGGAGTTGCCGGCACTCCTTTTCTGGTTCCTGCCCGCCCTCGGATTGGCGATCGGCGTGATAGCCGGATTATCTGCCCGGCCCACGAACGCCGAGGCGGCCCGCCGTATCGACCGGGCGATGCGGTTGCGTGATCAGTTCAGCACCGTCGAATCCCTGCGAACGCAGCCCTCGACGGCACCGGAGAATCGCACCGGCCCGTCGTATGACCCGCAGTTTGCGGGACTGGTCAGCCGTGAAGCGGAACGCCTGGCCGGCTCGATTTCGCCTCAAAATGTCATCCCGCTGCAGTGGCCGCGAACGTGGTCAGCGTCGATCGGCCTGATCATCCTGCTCTGGGTGGGCGCCGCCTTTCTCCCGCCCCTGCGATCGGCGGAGCCCGGAGAGACCACGCCGGAACGCACGGAACAGCTTGCCGCCCTTGAAGAGGAACGCGATCGCCTCCGCGAGTCGATCGACGAGACCGTCTCGGAACTGCGGGATCGCGCGGAGCGCCCCGGCGGAGAACGGGAACGCGATGCGCTCGATGCGCTCGATCGTCTCGCGCAGCAACTTGCGGACGACGATCCTGATTCCGACGCCATCCGGCGAACCCGCGAAGAGACCGCCGCCAAGTTCAATGAGATCGCTGAAGAGCTCGACCGACAGGTCCAGCGCCGGGAACGATCGGCCGAAAAACTGACCGAACGGTTCTCCGGTCTGGAGCCGCGCGATGCGCCGATGACGGCCCGTGAATTCGAAGAAGCCCTCCGCCGGGGTGATTTTGGCGAGGCCGCCGAGCGTCTGGAGGAACTGCTGCGAGAACGCGAGTCGCTCGATGAAACGGAACGCGATGCCATCGCCGACCGACTCGATGAACTGGACCGGGCCGCGGAAGAGCGGGCTCGGGAAGAACTTCTCGACTTTGCTGAGCGGATGGCTCAGCTCGAAGAGCGGCTGCGCAATCAGGGACTCGACGACGATTTCATCGACCAGTTGCTCAACGACCGCGAATCGATGAGCCGGCGTGACCTTGAACGCATGCTTCGGGAACAAGAGATTGATGAAGAGCTTGCGCAACGGCTCGCCCGGGAAATGGAGCGGTTGCGCGAGGAACGTGATTCGCTGGAGCAGGCGGATCTCGACGCGGAAGAAATTCGAGAGGCGCTCCGCGAAGCGGCTGAGCAGATGCGCGATGAGCCCCTCGATTCCGACGAGCCGGACATCCCCGACCCAGCCGACACTGACCCGGCGGACCCGGTGGACCCGGAGGCCGAGACACCTGAAGAAGATGAACGCGAAACCGAAGATCAAGATCGCGATGAAACCGATCTTGAACGGGAAGACGACACCGCCGACCGTGAGGACGAGACCGAAGCGGGGACGGATGAAGCGGGCGAACGCGCTGCTGATGAGCCCGATGCCGATGCGCGAGCCGGCGATGATGAGACCGTAACCGAAGGCGAAGAATCGCAACCCGGTGAAGATCCGTCGGAACGGGCGGCTGAGGATGGCGAACGTGATGAGACCGTCGAGCGCGATCCGGAGGACGCGGATGACGATGAAGCGGCCGAAGCTGAATCAGCCGAAGGCGATGATGAAGCAGGAGATCCCCAGGCCGGCGAACCGGGCGAAACCGGAACGGAGGACGACCAGGCGGCCGGGCCAGCCGATGATGGTGCCGCCGAGGGCGACACGATGGGCGATGACCCCGCCTCCGAAGCCGATCCTCAGCAGCAGGCCGGCGAAGAGTCGCAACGCTCTCCCGCTGACCGCCTGCGCGAGATGCAGGAGCGCTTGAACGAATCGGAACGTGAGCGGCAGACCAGCCAGGAGATGCGCGAACGGGCCCGGGAGATGCTCGATTCACTCTCGGAGCAGGAACGCCAGGAACTGGCCGAACAACTTCAGGACATGCAGGAGCAGCGCGGCGGCGATGGCGCGGGCGATCAGCCGGACCCGTCCCCCGAGGAGCGCGTCGAACCCGGCGAGCGACTGGCAGATGAAACCGAAGACATCGATCTTCGCGATCCGGATGACCCGATGAGCGAACTGGTCGCGGAATGGTTCGGCGAGCAGGAAGAACGAACCGGAGAACCCGGCACTCGGACCACGGAAGATCGCCGGGAGCAGATCCGCCGCGCACAGGATGTTGCTGAACGCGCCGTCAATGAGTCCGCCGTCCCCACCCGGTACCATCAGACCATCCGCCGATACTTCAATCGACTTCGTGAAACCGCACCGGAGGGTGGCTCCGGCAACGGCGGCACCACCGCTGAGGAGGGTGGCAACGGCTCGTGACGCTCCGGTTTGATCAGCCCGCGATCTTCCTGCTCCTGCTGCTCTTCGTGCCGCTGATCCTCATCAGTTGGCGCTGGCTGCGGACCTTTGATCCCCTGCGCCGCGTACTTGCGATCGGCCTTCGAATCGTGCTGATCGTGCTCGTTCTGGCGATGCTGGCCGCCCCCCAGGCCGTGCGTGAACATGATCAGCTCACCGTGATCGGCCTCGTGGACGTGAGCGGATCAATGCGCCGCTTCGCCGAGTTGCCACCCATTCCCGACGAGCCCGGCGCGACCAGTATCGACTCCATTCGCCGCTGGCTGCGAACCGCCGTCGATGATCGCGAGCGCGGCGATCGCTTCGGACTGGTCGCCTTCGACGGACAGGCCATCGCCACCGCGGCCCCGACGAGCGGTCCGTACGTTGATGACAACCTCGACCTGCCCATGCTCGATGGCACGAACATCGCGGAGGCCATTCGGCT
The DNA here is from genome assembly GCA_007693845.1 of Phycisphaerales bacterium. GTDB lineage: Bacteria > Planctomycetota > Phycisphaerae > Phycisphaerales > SM1A02 > SKZB01. The sequence continues at coordinate 12,058 of RECV01000162.1, read as the reverse complement.
CGGACTGGCGATGATGCCCGGTGATACGGCCCGGCGGATCGTTCTGATCAGCGACGGTAACGAAACGATGGGTGATGCCCTTGAGGCCGCCCGTCGGGCTGCGGGCGCGGGCAACGTCCCCATCGACATCGTACCGATCGACTATCGCATCACGAATGATGTGCAGGTGGTTCGTGTCGAAGCGCCCCCGACGGCGCAGCCGAATCAGACCGTGTCGCTTCGAATTGTGATGCAGGCGACCCAGCCGACCCCCGGCCGTCTGATTCTTCGCCGAGAGGGACGGACCGTTGATCTCACGCCCGGCGAACCGGGTACGAGCCGTCGCGTCAATCTGCCGGAGGGGCAATCGGTGCATCTGGCGCGCGTGACGCTGGGCGATACGCCGGTCAATCGTTTCGAAGCGATCTTCGAGCCGGACAATCCGGAAGACGATGCGTTGCCGGAGAACAACCGCGCGGAGGCGTTCACCGCCACGCCGAGTCGGGGACGTGTGTTGATCGTCAGTCAGGATGACGATCCGGAGCGCCATCCGCTGGCGCAAGTCCTTCAACAGGCCGACATCGAAGTCGAGGTGACGTCCGCAGCACTGATGCCGGACGACTTGCTCTCACTGCAGAATTACACGCTGATCGTCCTGGACAACATTCCCTCCTACGACTTCTCCAGCGAGCAGCACCAACTCCTCGCCGACTCGGTCGACCGCATGGGGACCGGCCTGATCATGCTCGGCGGGGATCGCAGCTTCGGGGCCGGCGGATGGACACCGACCGCGCTTGCCGACATTCTCCCGGTGGAACTTGATCCGCCCGATGAACTGCGCGCTCCATCCGCCGCACTGGTCCTGGTCATCGACAAATCCGGCTCGATGAACCGGCCGGTCGCGGGCGCGCGCGCGACCCAGCAGGAAGTCGCGAATGAAGGTGCCGCCCTCGCCATCGAATCGCTCCGCCGGGAAACGTACATCGGGGTGGTCGCATTCGATCACACTGCCGATATTCACATCCCGATGCAGCGGAACGATGATCCGCAGCGGCTCGCGCAGGAGGTTCGCACCATTCGCGCTGCGGGCGGCACGCGCATTGAACCCGCACTGCGTCTCGGCTGGGACATGATGCGCGATCTCGATGTTGAGACCAAACACATGGTCCTGCTGACCGATGGTATATCGCACGATCCAACGATGGAAGAGTTCGTCGAGCAGATGTCCCAGACCGGAGTGACCATCACCACGATCGGCGTGGGCGACCAGATCGATCAGGCGCAATTGCGAATGATCGCAGACGGCACCGGCAGCGTGTTTTACCATGTGCGCAATCCTCGCACGCTGCCGCGCGTTCTCGTCGATTCGGTGCAGGATTTCAATCAGCCGCTCCTGAAAGAGGGGCCGTTCGAGCCGGTCGTGCAGCCGACGGGATCGACATTGACCGTCGGCATGGAGAACGCGCCCCCGCTACGCGGGTTGGTCGTCACCGCGCCGCGCGCCGACCCGACCGTTTCTCTGGACATGACCCACCCGGATGGTGAACCACTTCTCGCGGTCTGGCAGGCCGGCCTCGGACGCGTGGCGGCCTTCACGAGCGACTTCGGCGGGCGGTGGTCACGCGATTGGATGGACTGGCCCGAATCAACCGCGTTCTGGCTGCAACTCGTCCGGTCCACCGCTCGGGCCGCGGTCAGCCCGGAGACGGAACTGGTGACCTCGATCCGTGACAATCGCTTACAGATGGTTCTTGAAGCCGCGGACCCCGATGAGGGCCTCCTCGACGACCTGATCGTGGAAGGAACCGTGTACGGTCCGGACGGACGCAACCAGTCCATTCGCCTGCGTCAGACCGGGCCGGGCCGGTACGAAGCGGATGTGCCGGCCAACAAAGCGGGCAGCTACGTGGTCGCGCTCAGTCCGCGCCAGGGAACACGACAGCTCGCGCCGGTCATCGGCGGCGCCAGCCGCGCGGTCAGCGATGAGTTTCGGCGTTACGAAGCCAACATCGGCCTGCTCGAAGAAGTCGCGGAAATCACCGGCGGCCGTCGTCTGGATATCGAAATGCCTGAAGAAGCGATGCTTTTCGACCGATCGGGCATGGAACCGAGTTCCTCGGTGATGCCGATCTGGACCACGCTTTTGTGGTGGACATTCATCGTGCTGTTGTTGGATATCGCCAATCGCCGCATCGCCTGGAACCGTGAGATGGTCGCTGCCGGTTTCGCCGCCGCGATCGCGAAGGTCACACCGTGGCGCACCAAGGCGGAACGAGCCCAGCGAACGCTGCACGCGTTGCGCGGTGTCAGCAAGCGTTTCGATGAGCAGCAAGCGTCACAATCTCAAGGCGTGCAGAAACTGCGTGGAACGGGGCGCGTCGCGCCGCCACCGATTCGTCTCATGGCCAAACAGAAGAAGGACCGTGCCGAAGGCGACAAGGACGATCGCACCAGCCGGGTTTCCGGCGCGCTCGATGCCCTGCTCGGCCGGGACGGCAAGAACAAACCGGAATCGCAGCAAAGCCCGTCATCCGAAGATGGCGCTCGCGTGCGTGATCACCGGCCGCAGGCAAACCAGAACGATCAACCGGACGGTTCGACACCGAGTCAGGGCGGGATGCGGGAGAGTCTGCTCGACCGGAAGAAGCGACTGCGCGAAGAGATGGAGCGGCGCAAGCGCGAAGAGTGACGAACGCGCTCAAACCACCGATTCCCGACAGAACAACGTTCCCCCTCCCCCTCCGTCGCCTTGCCCCTTCGTCGCTTCGCTCCGTCCCTTTCCGACTTTCGCGCGAAATCACCCCGCCCCGTTCTTCTTCGCAAACTCCTTCATGAAGGAGACCAGCGCTTCGCATCCCTTCTGCGGAAAGGCGTTGTAGATTGACGCGCGCAGCCCGCCCGCATCGCGGTGACCCTTGAGGCCGTCCATGCTCTGCTTCTTCGCTTCCGCGATGAACTTCTTGTCCAGTTCATCGCTCGGCGTGCGGAAGGTAACGTTCATCGTGCTTCGGCAATCGGGCCGCGCGACACCCCGATAGAAGCCGCCCGAACCATCGATCGCGTCGTAGATCAGTTTCGCCTTGGCGTCGTTCTTCTGTCCCATCGCTTCCAGGCCGCCCTGCTTCAGAATCCACTTGAAGACCTGGCCCATGACGTACACACCGAAGACCGGCGGCGTATTGAGACGTGAATCCTTGTCCGCCAGTTTCTGATAGTTCAGCATGGTCGGTACGTCGGTGTTCGCCTTTTCGAGGAAATCCTTGCGAATCACGATCAGCGTGACGCCGGCCGGTCCAAGGTTCTTCTGCGCTCCGGCGTAGATCATCGCGTGCTGGTCAATCGGCCACGGCCGACTGAACATTTCACTGGAAGCATCACAGACCAGAGGCGCGGTGGTGGACGGCGGCTGGGCGTACCGCGTGCCGTAGATCGTGTTGTTGGAGCAGTAGTGCAGATACGCAGCGCCGTCCGTGAGATTGAGTTCATCGTCGGCCGGCGTGTGATCGTAGTTGTGCGCGCTGCCGTCGAAGGCGATGTTGACGTTCCCGAATCGCTTGGCTTCCTTGATCGCCTTGGTCGTCCAGACGCCGGTGTCGGGATAATCCGCGGTGGCGTTGGGCGAAAGATAAGCCATCGGCAGCATGGCGAACTGCATCGTCGCGCCGCCCTGCAGAAAGAGAACCTCGTAGTCATCGCCCAGCCCCGCCACCTTGCGGCAGTCGGCCTTGGCCTCATCGAACACGCGATCCACGACGGGTCCGCGGTGGCTGTGCTCGAGGATGCCGATGCCGCTGCCGTCGATATCCCAGAGATCCTGCTGGGCCTGCTTGAGCACCGGTTCGGGCAGAATGGCCGGCCCGGCGGAGAAGTTGTAGGCTCGCTCGCCGGTGGTTGAAACGGGTTGGGTCGGAATGGTGGTGCCGCTGGTCATGGTCGTCCTTCGCAATCGTGTCAAAACAACGGTTGATGAACTCTCTGGTTCAACGGCCGACTACGGCATGTGCGCCGCCGACCTGCTCGCCAGATGAACGCTTCGCGTTCACTTTCGAATTTTCGCGAGAGTCACGCTCAGGACGTGCTCATTCGCGCTGATCGTGTTCAGATGCTCTTCATCGGGCATGTCATCCAGTTGAATCCGGGCGCACGCGGCCTTGGCCTCGTCGTAGATGATGTTTTCCATCTCTTCAACGTTGATACCCGCCTGGCCGAGGGTGTAGAAAACATGCGCGAGCACACCCGGCTTGTTCAGATGCCGAACGGTCAGCAGGATCGTCGCGGGGGTCATCGCGGCGCGATTCACGCAATTTGGCACTTCGCCGTTCGAAATGTACGCCTCAACGATGCGCACCGCTTCTTCCGCAATCGCCAGTTGCGCCTGATCGGTGGAAGCGCCGACGTGATGCGTGCCGTACACCCCGGGCTCCTTGACAATGGCATCATCAAAATCGCCCGTCCCGCTGCCCGGTTCATTTGCGAACACATCAAGCCCGGCGCGGACGCCTTTCTCCCGAATGGCCTTCGCCAGCGCGGCTTCGTCGACGACACTGCCGCGACTCGTGTTGATGAGATACGCCCCGGATCTCATCGCATCGCAGAATGACTCATCGATCAGGTTGGCCGTATCCTTGTTCGCAGCAACGTTCACGGAAATCACATCCGCGGCCTTGGCGAGATTGATGGGGTGGCTCATAAAGCCGATACCGAGCGCATCGGCTTTCTCCTGCGTGAGACTGCGGGACCACGCAATGATTTTCATGCCGAAGGCCCGGCCGCGTTCTGCGACTTCCAGTCCGATCTGCCCGAGCCCGAGGATGCCGAGCGTTTTGCCGTAAAGTCCGCGCGCCTTGGCGTACTCCTTCTTGTTCCACTTGCCGTCGCGCAATTCGGCGGTTTGATCGGGGATGCGCCGATCGCAGGCGAGAATCAGCCCCCAGACGAGTTCCGCCACGGCGATCGAGTTCTTGCCCGGGCAGTTGGCCACGAAGATGCCGCGCGCGGAGGCGGCCGCCACATCGATCGTGTCGTAACCGGCACCGGCGCGGACGATCAGCGAGAGCGTCTTGCCGCTATCGATGGCGGCTTCGGTGACCTTGGTCGAGCGCACGATCAGCACATCGGGGTCATGCTCGCCGATCGCCGCGGCGAGGGTGTCGGCCGTGAGATCGGGCTGCAGTTCGACTGCGCAGCCAAGCCGGGTCATGGCTTCGACGCCGGCCGCTTCAAACTTGTCCGCGATCAGAACTCGCATGGCGGTTTCCTGATGGTCGTGATCGGCCGCATGCACGTCCACAACACGGGCCGAATCCTTGGTCGTCGGGGTAGTCGTCATGGTCCTATGGTATCCGGTTCTTCTCTTGACGTCAGTCCTGCCGAAGGTGCCGCTCAGCAATGGTCACAATCGGATTCCCCGGCGAAGGAACTTCGTTCTGAACGCGCAAAGATTGATCAAGAATGGCCAAATCCGCTGAATTCAGCAGGTTGTTCAATTCTGCCTGCGTGGTCCAGAAACGGGTGTGATTCCGGTTGACTCGAGTTGCCGGGTCAATCTCAAACGCATCCGTGTCAAGGACACCCTCGGCCGACATGGTCTCGGAGAACAACCGCCCGCCCGGCCGAAGGACTCGGCGCACATTCCCGATGAGTTCAGAACGATCCGCAGGCGCGATGATGCAGTGCAGGAGATGATTGTCAATGATCAGATCAAACTCACCATCTGCAAACGGGTCAAGGGTCAACGCATTACCCACAACAACCTGTACACTTTCGCCGGAGTTCTTGATGTTCCGCCTGGCAAGTTCAATGGCCGTTTCGGAGAAGTCGATGCCGAAGACCTGACAACCACGCTGCGCCAGTCGGATGGTGGCCTGTCCACCCCCGCAGCCGAGATCCAACGCGCGGACTGGTTTGGGGATCGATCCAAACCACAGGGAATCGAGAAACGCCTCCAGCGAAAGATACGAGTCGGATGACGTCTTCCGTTCGTGGAGGTCGTCCCAACCGCGGCCGCCCTGCTTCATGATTCGTTGGTAAGCCGGCTCGTGATCGTAGTAGGTTCGACGACTCTCCAGCGTCACGAATTAGCCGCACCACTCGGCACCGGCGCATCATCAAGCGTGTGGACGAACAGCCCGCTCCGCAGTTTCGGTTCGAACCAGGTCGATTTCGGCGGCATGACCAGCCCGGCATCGGAAACGGCCAGCAACTGCTCGATCGTCGTCGGATACATCGAGAACGCAATCGCAGCCCGACCGGAGTTGACGCGCTCTTCCAGTTCACCCGTCCCGCGAATGCCGCCGACGAAATCAATCCGCTTGTCGGTGCGCGGGTCGCCGACCCCGAGTAACGGCGCAAGCACCCGGTCCTGCAGCAGCGCAACGTCCAGCGAGTTGATCGGGTCATTCCGGTCAATCGAATCGGGATCGAACGAAAAGGCGTGCCATTTCCCGTCAAGATAGATGCAGACCGAGCCGGTTTCTCCCGGTTCCTTGCGACTGACATCGCGTTTTAGCGTGCCGAGCGATTCGAGTTTGTTGAGAAACTCATCCGGCGAGAGGCCGTTGAGGTCCTTCACCACGCGGTTGTAAGGAAGAATGTTCAGTTCATTGTGCGGAAAGAGGACCGCCATGAACCAGTTGTACGCTTCCTCACCCGTGTGATTCGGATTGGCGTCACGTCGTTCGGCTCCGGCGCGGGCAGCGCTGGCGGATCGGTGGTGACCGTCGGCGATGTACGCCGCATCGATCTGCTTGAACGCTTCCATGTACGTTTCCGGATTCTCGACCCGCCAGACCGTATGCGTCACGCCGTCCGGTGCGTTGAAGTGATACAAAGGCCGTCCCCCGATGTCTTCCTTCATCTGCGTAGTCACGGCATCGTGGGCGCGGTAGGTCAGAAAGACCGGCTCGGCATTGGCGTTCATCTCGAGCACATGGCGCGTGCGGTCGTCTTCCTTGTCCTGCCGCGTCTTCTCGTGCTTCTTGATGACATTGTTCGTGTAATCATCAATGTGGCAGCAGCAGACCAGCCCGACCTGCGACTTGTGGTCCATCACCTGCCGGTAGAGGTACATCACCGGCTTCTCTTCGCGGATCAGCGTGCCGTTTTCGATCCACTCATCGAGCGTGGCCTTGGCCTTGGCGTACACCGCATCGTCATAGGGATTCGTGTCTTCCGGCAGATCGATCTCGGATCGGATCACGTGCAGGAAGCTGAAGGGATTTCCCTCGGCCAGTTCGCGCGCTTCGTTCGTGTCGATGACGTCGTACGGCACGGACGCAATGCGCGGGGCTTTGTTGGCGGACGGATGCAGGGCAGCAAAGGGGCGAACTCGAAGCATGGATCTCCTCAATTCGGGTTTCGTTCACTCGTGCGGATTACGAACAGCACATTATACCGGCCGCGCCGAGGCATCGAAAGGTCGACCAATTCGTGCTGCATACTGGCTCATCGTGGTTTCGTGTGTGCGCGACACCGCGGTCGGTGAAAAACTACCGTGCGGGTGCGCTGGTGATCGCGCTCTCAAAGTGCCAGGGCCGCCGAAATGCCGCGGCTTCATCACCGGGATGAATCAGCGCATCGCGAATCCGCCGGACCAACTCCGGCACACCCTCGCCCGCCAAAGCCGCAAGATGAGCGTCCGCGTCATCACGCCGCCGGAGATCCGCCTTGTTGGCGATGCGCAAATCAGGCGACCGCGGTAAGGCCGGCCAGTCGTGATCCGAATCGGTCATGGCGATCAGCAGGTCTGCCTCCTGCATCAGTCGTTTCGACAGCGCGATCGCCCGCGCTTCGATCGGATCGTTCGTCTCGTGCAGACCGGGCGTGTCGTGCCAGCGCACGACGAGCCCGCGCAGTTCGATCATCGCGGCCGTGTAATCCCGCGTTGTTCCCGGCTGATCGAGCGCGATCGACATCGAACGTCCGACCAGCGCGTTGCTGAGCGTGCTCTTGCCCACGTTGGGCGGGCCGGCCAGGACCACCAGCGGCGGGTGAATGAGCCGGTTCAACCGCGCGGAACGAGCACGGTCTTCCCCCGTGACATCCTGCGAATTGAACGTCAATGCAGACTGAGCCAGAAGCGGATCGATGGCTGCGGGGCTGGCGGCCTGAGCTAAAGCGCGCAACGCCTCGGCTTCCCGCTCGGTCTCCGCTTCGGGGTACAACGTCCGCGCTTCGATGGCTTCACTTCGGACAATCCGAACGCCCTGCGCGGCGAGCCACTCCAGCAGTCGCTGCACCACGCGCGGCCCGCCGTGCGGCATGAGATGCACCAGCGTCGGCGTCAGCCGCGCTGCAAGCCCCTCATCAATGTCAGCAAACGGTGCCAAACGCAGCCGGCCGAGCGGCCAATCATCGCGAGCGGTCAGCTTCACGAGCGGCGCGAGCACATCGTGCTCACACTCGCCATGCATTTGCAGAATCGCAATCGCGCCCGGCGCGCGTGCGGTCAGGATGGTCGCCTGTGCCGCCACGATCTTCGCCTAGCCCTGTTCTTCTTCATCGGCTGACCGCAGCGCCTGCTTCACGCACGCGGCGATGCCCAGCAGGGTGAGTTCCGGCACGACCCGCTCAACCAGTTCGTCATCGCTGAACAGTAGCTCCGCATCGCCCCCCGTCGCCACGATGGTCGGGTACGCCCCGTACCGGTCGGCGTACTGCTCGACGAGTTTCCACACCATGCCGCGGATCCCGAAATAGACACCCTGCAGCATGGCTTCGGCGGTGTTTCGGCCGAACGCTTCATTTTCGGGCGCACGAAAGTCAATTTCCGGCAGCGCCGAGGTGAACTGGTGCAACGCCTGCAATTGGAGACGGGCGCCCGGCGCAATCGCGCCGCCGTGAAAGGTGCCCTCACCATCCACGAAATCAACCGTCACCGCCGTGCCGGCATCGATCACCACGCACGCCTGGCCGAGAATGTCGTACGCCGCCGCGGCGTTCAGCAGCCGATCCACCCCTGTCAGGGTTTCGGGATCCAGTTGCTGGCCGACCGGCACCGGCAGATCGTCGCCGACCCGGTAAACCTCGACGGAGAGTTGATCCTCGATGGCGGAAGTGAGGCGCTTGGCCAGGTCATCGTTGACCGAGGCGAGGACGATCGATCGGCCGGAACTGCCATCCATCGCACCCCACCACGCGACAACCTGCTGGACCAGGTCGGACAGATTCCGGTTCTCGAACCGTTCGGTGGCGGTCAGTTTGCCATCCTCGAATCGGCCGAGTTGCGTCCGGGTGTTCCCCACGTTGAGTGCGATCAGCGGTGCGGCTTGCGTCATACCATCAGTGTACGCAGAATCCAAGGGTCGTTGGCGGCTGGTGTCGATCTGCCGGTCAGATGGGCGAATCTGGCTGGGGGGCTCACCCGTTCTCATCTTTTTCCATCCCCATGACTTGCCCATCCATCATTGGCGGGGTAACTTATTCTCTTCGATTGAGGAGCGCACCGATGATCATGTTCACCCCCAAGATTGATCTTTCCGGCAAGGAGAACCCAGGCGGGTGAATACTGCGCACTGCTGAATCGACCCATTCCGCACGACACGCGACAGTCCAACGACCCGCTTCTCTCCGAAGCGGGTTTTTTCGTGACGTATTGTCGCAACCTGCCTCATCAAAGAGCGGTTTGAAAGACCGGCCTGCATTTCCCATCAAGAAACTCGTTCCGTGAAGCACATGTCCGCCCAATTTCGAGCGATCTGGCAACTGATGGAAGGTCAGCGGCTGCGGTATGCCTCCGCCATCGCCGCTCTGGTGGTTGCCTCGTGCTTCCTCTACCTCGCGCCGCTCGTGCCGCAGATCGTCATCGATGGCGTCATGACGGGGAAAGCCGAGGACGCATCGGCCTTCACGCACTGGGCGGTGGAAGTTCTCGGCGGCGAAGCATTCCTGCGCAGGAACCTCTGGTTGCCGACCGTTCTGATCGTGGCCGTCACCGCCATCGCCGGCGCGTTCACCTATCTCCGCAGCCGGCTGTCCGCTTCGGCATGTGAGCGGATCATTCAGCGCGTGCGCGAACGGGTGTACGACCACTTGCAGCATCTGCCCTGCCGCTTCTTCGATCGCGCGGAAACCGGCGATCTGATCCAGCGCAGTACGTCCGATGTGGAAACCTTGCGCACGTTTCTGAATACCCACGTCGTCGAAATCGGCCGCGCCCTCATCATGATGCTCGTTCCGATTCCGCTGATGCTGCTGATCGATGTTCGCATGACGATCCTGTCGGTGCTGCTGCTGCCGATCATCGTCGGTTTCTCCGCGCTGTTCTTCCTGCGGGTGAAAAAGGCGTTCCGGCTGGCCGACGAAGCCGAGGCGTCCATGACCGCGCGGATTCAGGAGAATCTGGCTGGCATCCGCGTTGTGCGGGCGTTCGCGCGGCAGGATCACGAAGAGGCCAGATTTGACCTTCGCAATTCGGAGCACCGCACCTGCGACTACCGGCTGTACCGACTCATGGCGTGGTACTGGTCGACCAGCGACCTGTTGTGCATGACGCAAAAGGCGTTGGTGATCGGCGCGGGTGCGTACTGGATCGCCGTCGGCACGCTTCAGGTCGGCGCGTACTTCTACTTCATCACGGCGGTCACGATGTTCATCTGGCCGATGCGGCAGATGGGCCGGATTCTGACGGATCTCGGCAAGGCGCAGGTCGCACTGAGTCGTCTTGATGAGATCCTCCATGAACCGCGCGAGTCCGTGCCCGCAGAAGATGAAGTCGTGCCGGGCCAGCCGCTCGCCGGTGAGATCACCTTCGAGAACGTGAGTTTCTCACACGGCGAGCATTCGCCGGTCCTCAAGGACATTTCCTTCCGGGTACCGGCCGGCTCGTCGTTGGCGATCCTCGGTCCGTCCGGATCGGGTAAGAGCACGATCGTGAATCTGCTGCTGCGTCTGTACGACTACGAAGCGGGTTCGATTCAGCTGGACGGCTTTGAATTGCGTGATCTTGATCGCAAGTTCGCGCGCAGTCAGATGTCCGTGGTCATGCAGGAGCCGTTCCTGTATTCGAAGACGCTGCGTGAAAACCTGCGTCTCGCGCGGCCGAGCGCACATGAGGAAGAGATCTACGAAGCGACCACGATTGCAGCGGTTCACGAGTCGATTGCTGAGTTTGCCCGCGGATACGACACGTTGGTGGGTGAGCGCGGCGTGACTCTCTCGGGCGGACAGCGTCAACGCGTCGCCATCGCCCGCGCGCTGCTGCAGGACCCGGCGGTGCTGATCCTCGACGATGCGCTCAGCGCGGTCGACACCGGCACGGAGAGCATGATTCTCGACGCGCTGCGTGAACGGGCCGGACGACACTCGACGATCCTCATCGCGCACCGTGTCTCGACCGTGATGCACGCCGACCAGATCATCGTGCTCGATCACGGCCGGATCGTGCAACAAGGCGCGCACGCCGAACTGATGAACGATGCCGGCCTCTACCGGCGACTGTGGAATGCTCAGCACGAGGCGGCGGCCGAGTGCGAACAATCGCTGGACGGAGATTCGCGGGAACCGCTTGCCGACAGGACTATGCCATGAGTCACGAACTGGCTTTTCAGGAAGAGGAATACTCGCGGCAGCTCGATTTCGCGCTCTGGCGTCGGATCATTCGTCATGTCGGGCGCTACTGGAAGCAATTGCTTGCGCTCAGCGGCGCGGGCCTGACGGTCGCGACGGTGGATGTCATGCTGCCACTGGTCACCGCGTGGATCATCGACGAAGCGATGGCAAGCGGCGTCACGCCCCGGTTGTGGACGTACGTGGCTCTCTACTTCGGCCTCTGCGTTGTGCTTTGCTCATGTATCTGGCTGTTCATCGAACTGGCGGGTCAGACTTCCACGGGCATTGCCTACGACCTGCGCCGGAAGGGCTTTCGCCGACTACAGGAACTGTCATTCTCGTACTTTGATGTGCGTCCGGTCGGTTGGCTGGTGACGAGATTGACCTCGGACGTGACGAAGCTGTCTTCGCTCATGCCGTGGTTCACGCTGGACCTCGTCTGGGGATCGTTCCTCGTGCTGGGGATTACCGGCGCGATGTTCTGGCTGAACTGGCAGCTCGCGCTGGCGGTTCTGGTGATCGTCCCCCCGCT
>RECV01000281.1 GCA_007693845.1 Phycisphaerales bacterium | reverse complement strand
TCCCGCCAGAACCGGCGGGGTGCCGGCAATGCGCTCCAGACGCTGCCGACCGATCTGCAGTCCGTTCCCCGCATCGAAGACGAGAATCTCTCCGCCCACCGTGAGGTACACACGTTCGCGATCCGGCAGATACGTGATGGCGAGAATTTCCATGACCGGCTCGGCGACCGGCAAACGCCACACCTGCCGGCCGTTGTCTCGCTCAATCCGCGTCAGAAAGTTCTCACGGTCCAGAACGAAGATGGCATCGTCCGCCACTTCGATCAGGTGCGGATCAACGCCGACGAACGGATTCTGCCACTCAATGCGGTAGCCGAACTCACGCGAACTGATATGGCCGATGACGTAACGCTCTTCGACCTGGCGGACCTGTTCTTCGCGATCCATTCGGCCCGGCTCACGACGGTCGGCCACCGGTCGATCTTTCTGCTCGCGCTCGTCCGCTTCTGCGGTGGCGGGTGCGGCGGCATTTTCGTCCGTGCGCTCCGTTGCGGCGCAGCCGTGGAGCCAGAGTCCGGCGGTGAGGACGGGCAGAACCGCCAGATGTCGCAAGGGGCCGCTCCAGTCTCGCCCTGGCCGCGTTCGAATCTTCGGCGGGAACTGGAGCCGGGAGGTCGGGGGGGAAGAGGTGACAGTTCGAGAAACGGAATCGATCATCATGCAGCGGCTCCTGGCCGAGTATGCGTGCGAACACGGCCGAATTTCGTGGGAAATAGGAGTATCCAAGCCCGCATCCCCCGAGTCAAGCGATCGACGCGTGACTCGCCTGATTGACGCATTATTCATCCGGCACGGCGGTCACGCTCAGCCGTGATGGGCACTGCGGGGTCAGACGATTTTCAAGTCCTTCGGCGCCATCTCAAGCCAGCGCAGGCAGGTCTCCAGATGCTTCGGAGAGCCCTCGGTCGCCAGAAAGCTTGGTGCCGTCGCAGCCAGGAGCGTTCGCCGAACCATCGCCAGGCGCGGATATTCCTCTTCAACGGGTAATCCGTGGCGTTTACGGGCGGCGGCGACGGCCTTGACCGGCTTGTGCTGTTTCATCAGATCCGGCCGGCCCCACAATTGCCGCTCAAGGTAGACCGCATCCTCGATCCAGTGACCGGCATGGATCTCCGCCAAGTCGATCAGGGTGACCGGGCACGCGTTGCCATCCTGCCGGGCCATCGCGTTGGCCAGGTGCGCATCGCCGTGCAACCACTGGTTCATCTCACGTGACCGCCACTCCCGAAGCAGGGAATCGAGCTTGTCGTGAACGAGCTTCAACGCTTGCCGCCACTGCTTCCGGGGTTCCAGCAGGTTGTCGGTCACACTCTTGCGCGCCTTTTCGAGCAGTCCGTGCCAATCTTCAGGACTGGGGCACTGATCGACCGTGAAGGCAGAGGTCGTCCGATGAAAGCGAGCGATGGCATCTGCCATTCGATCGACGTGATGGTCGTCCCACGCCCGGCCGAGCGGGCCGTAGGGAAACCGCTCGATCACGATCCAGGCCAGGTCATAACCGTTCAACTCCGCGCCGGAGGCGAAGAGCCGGGGCACGACGGGTTCATCGTCCGTCGCCTCAGTCGGCTGCAGTCGTCTCGTCCACGTCAATTCCCGCTGGTTGACCGGAAGTTTGACGACCACTTCACAAGGCCCGTTCTCGCTCTCATATTCAGCGCGGCCCGTGGCGGCTCCCCCGCGTTGCCAGTCAGTCTTGAACCAGTGGACGGTGGAGAGGCGGTTCTCACAGACCTCGGCCAAGATCGGCGCGAGACTGGTCGCCAGTCCTCGGCTCGCTTCGGGGCTCAACGACGATTCTCCCGAGCTATGAGCATGCTAGAAGCGTAGGGACATTTGGCCGGCCCGACAACCCAGCCGGTGGTGCGGGGGGGCGGATTTCTTGTTACATTTCGCGGTTTCCCCAACGAGGACCGCCGTCATGTCGCAGACGGAGACGCAAACCGCCTCCGCGATTACCGCACCGCCGCACAGCGAGGTCATCCCGATCCTCGACTTCGGCAGCCAGTACGCCCAGCTCATCGCGCGCCGGGTGCGCGAGGCCGGTGCGTTCAGCATGCTTCTGGCGCCGGAAACGCCGATCGAGGAATTGCGCAAACTCAACCCCAAAGGGTTGATTCTCTCCGGCGGACCTTCCAGCGTCCGCGAGGAAGGCGCGCCGCGCTGCGATGAACGTATCTTCGAACTCGGCGTGCCGATCCTCGGCATCTGCTACGGCATGCAACTGGCCTGCCAACTGCTCGGATCGAATGTCGATCAGGCCAGGGAACGAGAGTACGGTCGGGCCAAGCTTTCCATTCACGACGGTTCGGATCTCTTTGCCAGCGTGCCCACCGCCACCGCCGTCTGGATGAGTCACGGTGATCAGGTGCTCGACGTCGCCAAGGACTTCGACACGCTCGCCTCCACACCGACATGCCCGTTTGCGGCGGTCCGGCACAAGTCGCAACCGTTCTTCGGCCTGCAGTTCCATCCCGAAGTCACCCATACGCCCCACGGGGTGGATATCCTCCGCAACTTCCTCTACGAAATCTGTCACTGCACCGGAACGTGGCGCATGGCGGACTTCATGGAAACCGAAACCGATCGCATCCGCGAGCAGGTCGGCAAGTCCCGGGTCATCTGCGGACTCTCCGGCGGGGTGGATTCATCCGTCGCGGCGGCTCTGATCGCGCGCGCGATCGGCGACCAGCTCACCTGCATCTTCGTAGACAACGGCCTGCTGCGGAAGAATGAACGCGAACTGGTCGAAGTTACCTTCCGTGACCACTGCGATATTGACCTCCGCGTGATCGATGCGTCGGAAGCGTTTCTCAATGATCTGGTCGGCGTGACCGATCCGCAGGAAAAACGCCGCCTCATCGGCCACCGATTCATCGATGTCTTCAAGAAAACGTCCGACGAGATCGGCGGTAATGCGGAGTATCTTGCGCAAGGGACGCTCTATCCCGATGTGATCGAATCAGGACACGGCCACGGGGGTAAGAGCGCAAATATCAAACTGCACCACAACGTCGGCGGCCTGCCGGCGGAGCTCGGCTTCAAACTGATTGAACCGCTGCGCGATCTTTTCAAGGATGAAGTTCGCAAATTGGGCGAAGTGCTCGGCCTGCCGAACCAGATCGTCTGGCGGCATCCCTTCCCCGGCCCCGGCCTGGCGGTGCGCGTTTTGGGCGAGATCACCAAGCCGCGGCTGGAGATTCTCCGCGATTGCGATGAGATTCTGCTGGAGGAAATCATCGCAAACAACCTGTACCGCTCGACGAATCAGGTCTTTGCGGTATTGCTGCCGATTCAATCGGTGGGGGTGATGGGCGACGGCCGCACGTACGAATCGGTCGTCGCGGTGCGAGCCGTGGAGACGCAGGACTTCATGACCGCGGACTGGGCACGGATTCCCTACGACGTACTCGCCACGATCAGCAACCGCATCATCAATGAGGTCCGCGGCGTGAACCGCGTCGTCTACGACATCTCCAGCAAGCCCCCGGCCACCATCGAGTGGGAATGACGAGCCCGCAAGCAGGGCTCGCGATGACGTAGCGATCGCTCAAAGCTCGTGGCGAATCGCCCACAGGTCGGCGAACACCGGCGTAAACAGCGACTTCTTCAGAAACTCCACCCCCGGCGAGCCGCCCGTGCCCTGCTTGCTGCCGATCGTTCGCTCGACCAGTTTCACGTGCCGGTAACGCCACTCCTGCTGGCCTTCATCAAAATCGGTCATCAGTTCGAAGAGGATCGCCAGATCAGGGCGGGTCGTGTACATCTCCAGCAGCGACTTCTGAACGTGCTCGTTCGGCTGATTGGGCTGGCGAACGTCGCGATTCTTCAGATCTTCCGGAATGTCCGCGCCGTGCTGTTCGAGAAACACGTAGAAGTGATCGACCAGTGACGGCTCATTCAGCCGTTTCTGCAAGGGTTCGTGTCCGGGCGTGCCCGGGCCGTGGTGGTACTTCAGCACCTCTTCCCGCTTGTAGCCGAGCACGAACTCAAACTCGCGGAACTGGGTGGACTGAAAGCCGGAGGCGGTTTCAAGTCGATCCCGGAAACTCCGGAACGACATCGGCGTCATCGTCTCCAGCACATCAAGCTGCTCCACCAGCAGCTTCATGATCATGCGGCAGCGCTTGAATGAATGCAGCGCGCCGTACAGATCACCGTTGGAAAAGTCGCGCATGATCTTGCTGAACTCGTGAAGCAACTGCTTGAACCAGAGCTCGTACGCCTGGTGGATGATGATGAACAGCATCTCATCGTGTTCTGCCGGGCTGGACTTCGGCTCCTGAAGGTCAAGCAGTTCCGGCAGCTTCAGGTATGTGGTGTAGGTGAGTTGGCTGGTTGAAGTCGATTCGGACATGGGGCGTTGCTCTTGAAATGATTGGGCGTCGTTCATTCATCAAGGGAAAGACAGACGCTTTTCGGTTCGGTGAAAAAGTGCAGGGCTTCCGCGCCGCCTTCACGACCCACGCCGGACTGTTTCATCCCGCCGAACGGCACGCGCAGATCGCGCACCAGCCAGCAGTTGATCCAGATGATGCCGGCCTGCACACGGTCCGCGAGATGGTGCGCTCGCTTGAGATTGTTCGTCCAGATCGACGCCGCCAGCCCGTAGTCGGTCGCGTTCGCCAGACGAATGGCATGATCCGTGTCATCAAACGGCATCAGCGTCACGACCGGCCCGAAGATTTCCTCCCGGTTCGTGCGGCAGTGCTCGTCCAGTCCGGTGATGACCGTGGGCTTGACAAAGTATCCGGTGCGGCAGCGGTCGTTCGGCGCGGGGGCCGCTTCTCCACCGCAGAGAATCGTGCCGCCCTCCTGTCGCGCCACGTCGATGGCGTTCAGGACCTTCCGTTGATGAGCGAGCGACACCACCGCGCCCTGCTGCGTGGACTCTTCCAGCGGATCGCCCTGCCGGAGCGATTGAACGCGATCGACAAAAGCGTCGGTGAACTTCTCGAAGATGGAACGCTCGATGAGTAGACGCGAGCCGCAGAGACAGATTTGCCCCTGATTGGCGAAAGCGGCCCGGGTAGCGCCGGAGACGGTGGTTTCGAAGTCGCAGTCGGCGAAGACGAGTGTGGGGTTCTTGCCGCCCAGTTCGAGCGCGAGTCGTTTGAACATCGGCGCGGCGGTCGCGGCGATGTGCTTTCCCGTGGCGGTGCCGCCGGTGAAGGTGATTGTGGGAATCTGCGGATGGGCGACGATCGCGGCCCCGGCTTCATCGCCGCGGCCGTGCACGATGTTGAACACCCCCGGTGGAATGTCCGCTTCCAGACTCAATGCCGCCAGCCGGTGCGCCGTGACGGGCGTGACTTCCGACGGCTTGGCAACGACGGTGTTCCCCGTCGCCAGCGCGGGGGCGACCTTCCACGTAAAGAGATACAGCGGCAGATTCCACGGCGAGATCGTTCCCGCCACGCCGCGCGGCTGGCGCAGCGTGTAGCTCAACGCGCGGCTTGCACCCTGCTGGTGCTCGTACGCCTCGGAATGATGATGCAGCACGGCGTTGGCGAAGTACCGCAGGTTCGACGCCGCGCGCGGAATATCCACCGCCCGGGCCAGCGCGATCGGTTTGCCGGTATCCACCGATTCCGCGCGGGCGAGCGATTCGAGGTTCGTGTCGATCAGATCGGCGAGCCGGAGCAGCCGTGATGAGCGATCTGCCGGCGCCATCTTCGACCAGATGGAAAACGCACGGTTCGCCGCTTCGACCGCGCGATCGACCTCCGCTTGCGCGCCCGCCGCGATCGAGCCGTACACCTGTCCGGTGGCGGGGTCGATGTTCTCCATCGTGGCGCCGCTTGCTGATGAGACGAACGCGCCGTCAATGAAGTGCTGTACATCGCCGGTGTCGGATGAGATGCTGACGGCTTCTGATTGGACGTTTGCGTTGGGCAACGGGTTCACCACCAGGTCATCGAGAAAAGGCGATCACGGAACATTCATGACACATCATAAGCCACTCCGTCCGTGTCCGCGGATGGCGGCTGGACCGCTTCGCCGGTGCTTCTTGTGCCGGTTTACTGCGCAGCAAGTCGCCCGCCGTCGACGGGCAGATTCACCCCGCTGATGTAGCCGGCGATGGGCGTACAGAGAAACCCGACCGTCGCGCCGAGTTCCTCGGGCTTGCCGAATCGTCCGACCGGCACTGTGGAGAGCATTTGCTTCTGCACCTCGTCTTCACTGATCCCGCCGCGCTCGGCTTTGCCGGAGATCAGCGTGTCGAGCCGCCCGGTGTGCGTGAAGCCCGGCAGGACATTGTTCACCGTGATGCCGAACGGACCGAGTTCCGCAGCGATCGTGCGCCCCCAGTTGGCGACCGCCCCGCGGATTGTGTTGGAGACGCCGAGTCCCTTGATCGGCGTGATGACCGAAGTCGAAATGATGTTCACGATTCGGCCGAATCCGGCGTCCTTCATGCCCGGCACGAACGCGCGGGTCAGCACCTGGTTGCACGCAATGTGTTT
>RECV01000279.1 GCA_007693845.1 Phycisphaerales bacterium | reverse complement strand
CCGTTCGGCGACCACACCGGATTCTACTCCCTGCCCGACCGGTATCCGATCGTCAATGTCATCGCGATCACGCATCGGGAGGATGCAGTCTATCCCACGACGATTGTCGGCCTGCCGCCGCAGGAAGACTATTACCTCGGCAAGGCGACCGAGCGTGTCTTCTTCCCGCTGCTCAAGACGCTCATTCATGACATCGATGATTACCACCTGCCGATGTTCGGCTGTTTTCACAATTGCGCATTTATCCGAATCAAAAAAGCGTATCCATTGCAGGCCCGTCGCGTGATGCACGCCGTCTGGGGGGCCGGGCAGATGGCGTGGACGAAGATGATCGTGGTCGTCGATGACGATGTTGATGTGCACGATGAAGAAGCGGTGTTGCGCGCGATGTTCGAAAACTGCGACTTCGGCCGGGACATCGAACTCGTCAACGGTCCGCTCGACATTCTCGACCATGCCGCACCGCGTTTGGGCGCGGGACACAAGATCGGCTTCGACGCCACGCGCAAGCTGCCGGATGAGAACGTCACCCTGAGCGCGGTGCCGAATTCAAACACCCCCGCATCAGAAAGGCCCGCGCACTTCAGTGCGCCGGAGCCGAACCAAGTACACCATCCCGACTTCGCTCCAAACCGCTGCACATTTCTTCGCGTCGCGAAGACGCAAGCGGGTGATGGCTCGCGGGCAATCGAAGCAACTCTTACGCAAGAGAATGCACCCGACTTCGTCATCGCCGTCAACGAGCACGTCGATATCGCCGACTGGCAGCAGGTTTTCTTCCATCTCTGCGCCAACGCCGATCCCGGCCGTGACATCATGTGTATCGGGAACAAAATCGGCTTTGACGCGACATCAAAAATCCCCGGCGAAGATCGCCACGACCAGCCGGTGCGCGATTATCCGCCGATCCTCGAGATGGAAGCAGTGGTTCGGCAGCGCGTCAGTGAACGAGCCGCCGCCTTCGGCCTTACGTAGCCGATTCGTGTTGGGCGGCTGTCCCGACCATATCCCCACCGCTCGTCTCGAAATCACATCTGCCCGGGAGCCGCCGGCGCACTTGCATTCGTCCAATTCGTTGCATAGGGTGCGCATGTTGGGCAGGCCAAGGCCGTGCCTAACGTGTCCGGTTCCGCGTTGAACCGTTCGTACCACGTCGCGCCTCGTTGAGTCGCGGTGTGCAAAAGTGAACGCACACGCAGTTCTGGAGAGTGACAATGTATCCAAGTGTTGAAACGCGAAACGGCGTGCTGGTTTGTGTCATCGCGATGCTGATGTTCAGTTGTGCCGCGACCGATCGGGGCGGTACCGATGCACAGGTGCAACTTGCTGGTACTGGTGAGCGATTCTCCATCGATCTCGGTGACTACCAGCGCGACATCACGACCGAATCTGACGAAGCTCAGCAATGGTTCAACCGCGGCCTGATCTGGCTGTACGCTTTCAATCATGATGAAGCGGTGCGTTCGTTCGAGCGCGCGCTGGAGCACGATTCCGACTGCGCGATGGCGTGGTGGGGGATCGCCTATGCCTGCGGGCCGCACATCAACAAGCCGATCATGAGCGAGGAGGAGTCCGCTGCTGCCTATCGCGCTTCGCGTGAAGCACTGGACCGCATCGATCGCGCTTCCCGTGTCGAACGAGCTCTGATTCGCGCTGTCGCAGCGCGGTATGCCATGCCCGCGCCGGAGGATCGCACGCAACTCGACCAGACCCATGCGGAACTCATGGAGCAGGCGTGGCGAAACTTCCCGAATGATCCGGATGTCGGTGCGCTGTATGCCGAGTCGCTGATGAACCTTCAGCCGTGGGATTTGTGGACGCGCGATGGCGAGCCGAAGGGTCGAACGGAAGAGATCGTCACCGTGCTCGAACGCGTCCTTGAGATCGATGACCATCATCCCGGCGCGAATCACTTTTACATTCACGCGGCGGAAGCATCCCCGGAACCGGAACGAGCACTGGCTGCAGCCGAGCGCCTGCCGGAACTCGTGCCCGGCGCGGGGCATCTCGTCCATATGCCATCGCACATCTACGCCCGGCTCGGCCAGTGGGCGAAGGCGTCCGATGCGAACGCGGCTGCACTGGAAGCGGATCTCGCGTATTTCGAAGTGGCGCCCGAGCCGCCCGCCTTCTACAACATCTATTACCTGCACAATCACCACTTCCTCGCTTGGTCCGCGACGATGGAAGGCCGCTTTGAAACCGCGCTCCAAGCAGCGCGGAGCGTCGAGCAGGAGATGCCCGAGGAGTTTCTGCGCGAGTACGCCTTCGTCGCCGACGGGCTCATGCCGATCACGCTGCACGTCTTGATCCGCTTCGGCAAGTGGGAGCGCGTGCTCGAAGTGCGCGAGCCGGAAGACTTCCGCCACGTCAGCCGCGCGCACTGGCGCTATGCGCGAACGCTTGCCCTGGCCAACCTCGGCCGGGTGCCGGAAGCTCGCGAGGAACTTGAGAAGTTCGAAGAGGAGGCAGCGAAGATTCCGGAACACTGGGAGATCAGCTTCAACCCGGCGCGCGAGGTCATCAAGATCGCCCGGCTGATGGCCAAGGGCGAGATGGCGTATCACGATGATCGCGTGGATGATGCCTTTGCATATTTGCGTGAAGCCGTCGAACTCGAAGATTCGCTGCGCTATGCCGAGCCGCCCGCCTGGCCGCACCCGGTGCGGCACGCCCTTGGCGCATTGCTTCATGCTGAGGGCAAGTACGCAGAAGCCGAGCGCGTGTTTCAGCGCGATCTGGAGCGTTACCCTGACAACGGCTGGGCACTGCTCGGCCTGCAACAGGCGCTGGAAGGGCAGGGCAAAACGGAGCAGGCCCGGCATCTTGAATCGCAACTCGATCTTGCCTGGGCGCGGGCGGATGTGCAACCGGTTGCCGCGTGCTTCTGCCATCCCGCTGCCCACGAAGAGCATCGCCAGCGTCACGGCGTGGTGAACTTCCCCGTCTCATGCAGCGAGCAGGCGCAGGATCTCATCGAGAAGGGGCTGGCTCATCTGCACCACATGATGTACGAACAGGCCCGGCCGTACTTCCAGGCCGCCGCGACGATCGACGATGACTGCGTGATGGCGCATTGGGGCGTTGCCATGACGAGTTTCCAGCCGCTCTGGCATCCCACGCCGGATCAGGACCTGGCGCGCGGCAAGCGGGCCTTTGAGCGAGCGCTCGAAATCGGCCCGCCGACGGAGCGTGAACGCGGCTACATCAATGCCGTCAAGGCGTTCTTCACTGATCCCGAACCGCCTGCAGAGAGTCGCGCTGACGATCACGAAGCGCGCGTCAAGGCGTGGAAGACGGCTCAGCGCAAACTGCACGAAGCGCACCCCGATGATGTGGATGCGGCTGCGTTCTATGCTCTTGCTGAAGTCTGCTACGCGATGACGCAGTTTTCACCCGCGCGCGAGCATGATTACGAACGCGAACGCCTCGCCGGCGCGTTGCTTGAGAAGTACCTTGAAGATCATCCCAAGCATCCGGGTCTCTTTCACTACCTCATTCACGCCTACGACAGCACGGAGCTTGCCCCGAAGGCAGAGACCATAGCGCGCGAGTACGACCAGCTCGCGCCGGATTCCGTTCACGCCCTGCACATGCCGAGTCATATCTTCGTGCGACTGGGGCATTGGGAGGAGACCGCCGAGTGGAACGAGCGGTCCGCCGACGCCGCTGCGCGGATCATGCATGTGGATCAACAGGCCAGCGCCCATTACGTCCACGCGCTGGATTACATGATGTACGGCTATCTGCAACTCGAAGACAATGAAAACGCGAGCAAGACGCTTGACCGCGTGCGAAACGTCGAGGAGATCTGGCCGGCCCACTTCGCCGGCTACAACACGGCTGCGACACAGGTGCGCTACTACCTCGAACAACACAAGTGGGAAGATGCCGCGAACATGCCGGTTCGCATTCCGGAGACGTTCCCGTGGGATGACTTTCCGAAAGCCCTTGCGCTGTTCCACTTTGCCCGCGGCCTCGGCGCCGCCCGCATCGGTAACGTCTATCAGGCCGATGAGGAGCATGAGAGGATCAAGCAAGCCGTGCAACAGTTGCGAGATCAAGGCGATCGCTACTGGGCCTACATGGCCGAAGCGCTTGGCAAGGCCGTCAAAGCATGGACGCTCTACGAGCGCGGCGAAACCGAAGACGCCGTCGCCCTCATGCGCGACGCCGCCGAACTCGAAGACTCCATGGACAAGCACCCGACCACGCCCGGCGAAGTGCTGCCCATCTACGAACTGCTCGGCGACATGCTGCATCAACTCGGCCGCGCCGATGAAGCGATCGAAGCGTACGAAGCATCGCTCAAACGCACGCCGAATCGGCGGAACGCCATCAAAGGCATCGAACGCGCCAAGGCAGCGCAATGATTGACAATCGACGGACTGAGCGTGATGAGTCGGTTGAAGCGTCAGCGGATTGACCTGAAGTCAACTATGCAACTCGCGGCGAAGGGATATGATCCCTGGTTGCTATGGAGTTCAACATGTCCCGCTATCGACAAAAACTTCCGCAACTCTCCGCCGACCTCTTTCTGGCCGACGGCGGACTTGAGACAACGCTAATGTTCGATGATGGTTTCGATCTACCGCACTTCGCATCGATCGTCCTCGTGCATCAGCCGAAAGGCGTTGGGGCGATTCGTCGGTACTGTCGCAACTACATCGACGTGGCGCAACGTTTCGGCGTCGGTATCAGCTTCGATACCGCCACATGGCGCGCTAGCTCCGACTGGGGCGAAAAGCTCGGCTACACACCCGATCATCTCGCCGAGGCTAACCGGCTCGCGGTCTGCATCCTTGAAGAGGTTCGTGATGAATACGAGACGCCGGGCTCACCCATCGTCATCGCGGCCTGTGTCGGACCGCGCGGCGATGGCTATCGCCCCGAGTTCATCATGTCGCCTGATGAAGCGCAGCAGTATCACCAGTCGCAGATCGACACTTTTGCTGAAACCGAAGCGGATTACATCGGCGCGATGACCATGACGCACACCGGCGAAGCGATCGGCATCGTCCGCGCCGCGAAGCAGACGGGTATGCCCGTGGTGATTTCCTTCACCGTGGAAACCGACGGCCGTCTTCCCACTGGCCAGCCGCTCGGCTAAGCGATCACCGAAGTGGATGATGCAACCAATGGATACGCCGCGTACTTCATGATCAACTGCGCGCACCCCACGCACTTTGCTGAGGCGGTTAACGTTGTTGAGCCTTGGACCGAACGCCTGCGCGGCATCCGCGCCAATGCTTCGCGCCTCAGCCATACGGAACTGGAGGCATGTACGGAACTCGACACCGGCGACCCGATTGACCTGGCGAGTCAATACGCCGCACTGCGCGCCGGCCCGCTCAAACATGTGACAATCCTGGGCGGCTGTTGCGGCACCGATCATCGTCACATCGAGCAGATCGCCAACGCCTGCCGACCGCCGATGCCCGAGGTGGGATCACCTGCACAAAGTGGACGATGACGTCGGAATGATGCCCCGTTCGCGCGCCTTTCCTTGTGTGGGAGAGTTCTACGATTCGTCCGGAGAGTTCACTGGTTCAACCGGGGCGTTCCACGGCGCACTCAGAGCGTCCTGTCACAGTGCCGTGAAGTTCACCGGAACAGCCAGAGGATCGCGCTACGCTGATAAACAGCTCTACGGCTCAATCGTAGGAATCTTCGGCTGAACCGTAGAACTCTCCCGCACCGCCGGAGGATCACATGCCGCTCGGGGAATAGTCGGGAAATCTGCATTCGCGTCCCTCAACCACGTGTACGCGTCCGAGAATCTGAAGTGCGGCCGGAGCGATCCTATACTTGGCCGTGCCGATCTCCCTGCCCAATCTTTTCCGCGGGATGATTCTGCTGCTGCTCGCAGCGCACGTGTTTTACATGTACAGCATGGCGCGCACCCTGGCGGGCACAATCGGGTGGTCGTGGGGCACGGCCACCATTGCGGCCGGCTTCGCGCTGATCATGCTGCTGCCGTTCATCTGGGCCGTCGCCTTGCCGGAGTATCCCGAAATGTATCTTCGCCACGTGCGCGGCCGGCGGCGTTTCGAGCGCGGGGAGTGTCCGAACTGCGGCTACCGGATCGCCACGCAGGATGCGCCATGTTCCGAGTGCGGCAGTGCGATCGAAGCTCCCGAGCCATACCGAATCGGCCGGCGCACGATCCGAACGTTCGTCCTGATCAATCTGTGCGCTTGGGGCCTCGGCTTGGCCGCCGCTGAAGGATGGGCGCAGTTCGATGAACGCACCTTTCTTCAGGAAGCCCGTGCCGTCCACGCGGCGGACGGCACGGCAAGCTATTCCCGCGCCCGCGCCTGGCCGAGCGATTCCGCCCGCCTGCAATGGGACCTTGACCGCGGAGTGCGGAGTCATGGTGAGCGGATTGACTGGGTTCACCCGCGCTAGCCGCGGGGTGGGGGAGCCGGCCGAGTAACGCCCCGTTGATGCCTCGTCGTCTGCCCGTGAGCCGGAGTC
>RECV01000204.1 GCA_007693845.1 Phycisphaerales bacterium | reverse complement strand
CATCTGGGCCGCCTGATCGGGTTCGATCCCGTCCAGTGCCGCCAGCACATCCGCGGGCGCTGCGTTCAGATCGATCCGCCCGAAATGAAACTCATCCGACTCTGTCGTCAGCACATCAAGGATGTCGGACCAGACCTCAAGACTGGATGTCATCTGATTGAGCACCTCCACGATCACCCGGTCATCTTCAAACTCGGTGCCGGCGCGGATAGCGACGACCTGTGCAATCAGCGCACCGACCTCCGATCCGAAGCGTTCATCGATCCGCTCGCCGAGCGCTTCGGACCAAGTCACGTTGAGATTGATGCGCCTGCGTCCATCGCGTTGCAGAGCCGGCTCGACGCTGTCGACGGTGAAGAGATCAAAAAGGCCGCGCGGCTCCGTCGAGCCGAATCGCGCCTGCATCCTTTCGACAATGTCCTGATCATCACGCAGTTCATCGGTCAGTTGCGTGAGCTCTTCCAATTCGCCGTAGAACGCCTCGATCGAAACGCCCGGCACATGAAGCAGATCTTCGATGGCGCGGAACCGTCCCCCGAGTTCCTGATCGCGGTAGTTGATGATGGAATCCGCCAGATCGGGTTCAACCCATCCGGTGTCGATGAGCATGTCCGGCGTAGCGATGTTCAGATCGAGCTTGCCCGCTTCGGGGGCGAGCACCTCGCCGTCCGGCGTCATGGCGAGAAAACGCACCACGCCGCGTCGTCCGCCCGCCGTGTAAATCTCGAACCGGTCATCGAGTTCGAGCCGGTTGCCCTCGAAGATCTCATCCCGCTGGGCGTTCAGCCGAAGCATGGCAACCTGCAGGCCCGACCAGGCGATCGCGCGGGCCTGCGCGGACTGCGCGCTACCGGCCCGGCCCGCCGCTTCGGACTGCGCCACGAAAACCAGACTGGTCGCGATCAGCAGCGCGCTGGTGATGATCACCAGCACCACGAGAATTGCAAAGCCGTGACGATTCGGGTTCATCGCGGCCCCTCCTCGCCCGAGTCAGAATCAACAATCGCATCGGGCAGCACGATCACGCGGTGCACATCGGGACGGGGCGGATCGCGGGCGGTCTGATCCCGGTCCTCGCGCATGGCGAACTCAAACTCATCAAACGTTCCCGTCGGATCGAACGTCAGCCGCTCCGGCGCATCGTTCCCTTCGGCATCAGGATCATCCCAGTCCTCAAAATCATCCGGATCGTTCCAGTCCCGGTCCGGCCAGGGCTGAAACCAGATCGCCACTTCCACCGCGTGAGGGAACCGGCCGGCGTCCAGCGCATCGAAGCTCGTGCGCCACTCACGGCCGTCGTGATAGCGGAACTCGATCCGGTACAGCCGCGCTTCGAGCGTCTCCCACCTCTGTCCGTTGCCATCGCCTGAATTGCGGGCATTTCGACTGGCATCATTCGGCAGAACCGACCTCGGTCGGCGATCGACCACTGAACGTCGTACTTCAAGTTGATGACGCGTTTCGTTGAAGCGATACTCCGCGCGGATCAATTCGCTGAACGCTTCGCGCTGAGTGCCGGGGCTCGCAGCCCGCCCGGCGGCCACGCTGCTGGTCAACAATTCCAATCTCGATTCGTTGCCGGCAATGCCCGATCCCAATGCGTCACTTCCGACCATGGCCGTGAAGAGATCGCTTTCGAGCTGTTCGACAAACACGGACGCGGCCCTTCGCTGCGCGGTGTGTTCCAGTACGGCATCGCGCGTTCTGAGCATGTCGAGCAGAAAGCCGAAGATCACGCCGCCCAAGGCGAGCAGGAGACCGACGGCGATGAGCGTTTCCATCACCGTAAACCCGTGACGTGCGATGCGCGGTCGGCGTCGATTCATCGTGGCTCGTCCCTCATCGCTCCCGGATCAAAACCATCAAATAGTTCATCATCCTCGAACTCAAGCGCATCTTCGTCCCCAAGCCGAAGCAACTGCCGCAGGGTGAACCGCACCGCGCCCGGGCTGTCTTCATCCGCGCCGGCGTCCCGAACCGTGATCGCGACGAGCGTCAGCCCCGTGTACTCGGTGCGCTCCGTCGAGACCTCAACGGTCCAGTCGTCCCCTCTGCCGAACTCATCGCCGAGGAACCCTTCGAAAGATCCGATCGCGCTGCGCGCACCATCGCGCAGATCGTTGAGATTGATCAGGCCCGCCTCCAACTCCGCCATCCGGCTGCGCGCCAGATCGACGGCCTGTTGTTCCCGCGAAGAGCGTTCCAGCGCGGTCATGACGTTTCGCGCGGTGCCGATGGTGACTGCCGCTGCACCGACAAAGAGCGCGAGCGAGAGCATGACTTCAAAGAGGATGCCGCCGTGACGTTGTCTCATCATCGTGTTCCCCCCGTCCCGGGCGGTGTCGTTCCCCCGCCGTCGAAGTCACGCTGTCCCCCACCGGCATCATCATTCGTCGGCATGCCGCCGATGGCGTTCCCGCCGTTCTGCTCACGCCGAAGTCGATCAATCCGGGGCAGGCCGGTCCAGTCGCTGATGCGAACGCGGGCAACGCGGTCATGGTCATCAACCAGCCAACTGGTTCGCGTGAAGACCGCCGAACCGTCGGGCAGGAAGATCGCCAGGCGAAATCGATCGGTCGGCACGCCATCCTCCCCGGTGATCGAACCGGTTTGGAACCCGGCCTCAGCGTTCGGCATCGTCCCCGCCACGGCCAGACCGGGCATCGCGCTGCCGTCCTCCGAAGGATCGGTCCGCTGCAGCCACAACCCCGTGCGCAGCGGCCGGAGCGACCAGTTCGTGTCGAGCGCGGTTCGATCGAGATCCGCGCCGTTGTCATCAATGTCGGGGCCGCTGTTCTCATCATCACCGGCGTTCCCGAAGCCCGTGGCGCTCGATCGCATGAAACCGGAGGTATCCTGACGATCGGGATCAAACGCGCGCACCACGACTCGCGGCGGGTCGCTGTCGTAGATAACTTCGATCATCTCACCCCGGCGCTGCGCTTCGCTGCGCGCGAGGACCAGTTGTTGTTCAAGATCATCTTGCGCGGAAGTGAATGACTGCTCCCGGAGCTGTTGAATCATGGCGGGAGCGACGAGCGCGCCGATCGCCAGCAGCAGGGCGATGACGATGAGCAGTTCCAGCAACGTGACGGCGCGGCGTGTCATGACGCGTCGACACGCGCCCTCGCCGGTTCCCCGCCGGTCCGGGTTGCTTCGCCACGACATCTCGCAGCAGCACGATTACGGCTGGAAGTCGTCGAACCCGCCGATTTCACCGTCTTCATCGCGCAGTCGATCGTGATTCGTGATGTCATCTTCGGTTCCTTCCTCACCGTCCGGCCCGGGCGAGATGAGGTCGTAGTAATCACCCTCGTCCTCATCGCGAATCTCGCTGGGGTACCGATAGATGATCTCGTTGCCCCAGTAGTCCTCGCGAATCGGGTTCTGCAGGTACGGCCCGCGCCAGTTGGCCTGATCGCGATCCGTCTCGAGGACTTCGCGGTTCCACAGCGCCGCGATGCCCTCCTCTTCGGTCGGATACCGGTTGAGATCCAAACGGAATCGATCCATTGCACCGGA
The DNA here is from genome assembly GCA_007693845.1 of Phycisphaerales bacterium. Lineage (GTDB taxonomy): Bacteria > Planctomycetota > Phycisphaerae > Phycisphaerales > SM1A02 > SKZB01. The sequence goes on along the minus strand of RECV01000204.1, from coordinate 2,993 downwards.
GATATTGTCGAACTGGTTGAGTTGCAGGTCACGGTTGGCCTGCTCCCGCGCGGGGATCAGGTTCACGACCACCAGCCCACCGATGGCGAGCAGGATCGCAATCACAATCAGAATTTCGATGAGCGTCATACCCGAGCGGGCGCGACGAACAGAACGAGCAGACCGATTCAGCACGGCGAATTCTCCATGATTCAAACACGGGGGCACCGGCGAACGCACTGCCGCCATTTTCTTCCGAGAGTGCCCGGCCTTCCTGATGACTCCATCCCTTCCTGACTCCAGCCCTCACCACCAGCATTGTACCCGGCTGGCCGGCTACATCGACGTACTCATCTGCAACATCGGCACAATCAGGGCAATGAATATAAACAACACCACGCCCGCGATGGACAGCAACAGCAGCGGCTCCACCAGCCGCATGACGATCGACAGCATTCGATCCACCCGCTTCTCGATCGTCTCCGCGATTGTGACGAGCACCGTCGCCAGATTGTTCGCCGATTCCCCCACCGCGATCATCTCCACGATGTCATCGTTGAACAGTCCGCTGCGGGCCAGCGGATCCGCCAGCGACTCGCCGGCCCGAACCGCCTCGGTCGCTTCGTCGATCGCCTCGGCCAGCAGGACGTTCCCGGCCGCATCGCGGCTGATCTGCATCGCCTGAATCAGCGGAATGCCGTTCTCCAGCAGCGTGCCCAGGATCCGCGTGAACCGCCCGATGGCGATCCCCCGCAACAACGGACCGAGTTTCGGCACGCGCATCTGAATGGCCGCCAGACGACGGCGAACGTCCGCCTGCTGAACGGCCCACCACGCCCCCGCCACCAACGCCGCCGCCAGCATCAGCGCGATCAGCCACCGCTCGGTCAGAAACGCGGAACTCATCAGCAGAATCTGCGTGGGCAGCGGCAGGTCCATGTCGCTGTAGAACCCCTCGAACTGCGGCACGAAAAACACCAGCGCGAAAATCACGATGCCGAGGCCGACCAGGATCAACGCCGCGGGGTAAATCAGACTGCCGATGACCTTCGCGCGCATGTCCGCCTGCTGTTCCAGGAAGTCGCCCATGCGTTCGAGAACATCCTCCAGAAATCCGCCGCGCTCACCCGCCCGCACCATCGCCACCTGAATCGGCGGGAACACATCTTCATGAACCGCCATCGCGTCGGCCAGGCGCGTGCCGTCCGCCACCTCGTCCGCGACCTTCGACATGATCTTCGCCAGCCGCGGGTTCGCCTTGCTCCGCCCCAACAACCGCAGTGCGCGCAGCAGCGGCACGCCGGCGCGAAGCAGATCCGCGAGCTGGCCGTACATCTGCGACAGCACGCGCACCGGCAGGCCGCGGCGAAAACCGCGCTGCTCCGCAACCTCCCGCACCTGGATCGGCGCGAGATGGCGGGACTGAAGCTCCGAAAGAATCGCCTGCTCCGATCCGCCGGTCAGCGTGCCGGTGACCTTCTGCCCCTGTCCGTCGCGCGCGATGTAGCTGAATGTGCCCACATCGGCATTCTACCGCGCGTCCGGATCGTGGATGCGGCGTGGACCGCGCGATCGACCCGACGCCGAACTTGCAGAACCCGCGCGCATCGCGCAAGATGAGATCACATTTCGAGTCCGTCCTCTTTGAAGGAGTTCTGACATGAACGGCACGGATGCCAGTTTCGTCACGGAATTCGTTCGCACGCTCGACCGCAACGCACGGCTGATTCTCATGCTGCACTATGCGGAAGGCCTGACCACCAACGAGATTGCGCTGGTTCTGGAGCTGACCGAAGAAGAAGTCGTTGCGCGGCTGGAGGAAGTTCGAACGCAAACGCGCGAAGCCGTCCAGCAGCAGGCGTCCACCGCCTGAGCCCGCTCGACCTGCCGCCGGTCCGCCCTGAGCTCATCTCCGCGACCTATTCATCGTCGCGAACAGGATCATCGCCGCTGTTGCCGGCCGCGCCGCCGCATTTCTTCCATGATCAGGTAAAGATCGCGCTGCAGGCACGGCGTCGCGCCTTCCATCGCCGGCAATCCTTCCGCTTCGATCCTCGCGCGCTGCCGCTCGTCACCGATCTCCCACAACCGCGAGCGCAGTTCATCCAACGACAAACCGCGCACGAGCACGCCGTCACGCAGTGCCGGCCGCAGCTCGATCTGACTCACCGTCACATCACGGATCGAAACCGTACGCGGCGTGCGCAACGCCGGAATCTCATCTTCATTCCGCGCTTCGATTCGCGAGGCCTGCTGCGGGATGTACGTCACCCGCAATGAATCCACCCGGCCGAACGGGCTCGTGCGCACACTGTCATTATGCCGGACGCGCGCGATCGTGAAATCGTGCTGGTTGACCAGGATCTGAACCGGCTCGCCCTCCGGCCCATCAGCGCGAATCTGATAGCACGGCGTGCCACGGAAATTCACATCCTCACCACGTCTGAGGTTGATCATGCGATCAAACAGGCCGCGACCAAACCGCTCCGGCTGCAACAGCGTGGGCGTGATCTCCAGCGTCAGCGGGTCAGCGTACATTCGCGCCAACCGGATCGTCAGATCACGAATGCGATCAATATCCTCTTCATCCGTCTCATCCGCGGCATGTCGAACGCGCACCGCATCGCCCTCCGCCATCACGATCGATTCACTCGGCGTCAGGCGAAGCCCGAGCGTCGCGTTCTCGCAACCCGAAGCCGATTCGTACTCCATCGTCATGTACATATCGCGCTGAAACCGAAGCGTGGCGGATCGTTCGATCGCGAACGATCGCCGCTCCAATTCAAATTCGTAGATCAACCGGCCGCTCTCCGCGTGATCCGAAACCGATGCGTAGCGCTCGCGCACCTGATCGAGAATCTCCACGGCGGTCAGCTCATCATCATCCGCCGCGGCCGGGGATGCCGTCAGAGACAATGCGGCCAGCATCAACATCAGCATGGCTGCGGCACCAACTTTGGAAGTAGAAAAGGAAGCGATGTTCCTGAAAGACTGCGGGACTCGTTCAAATGACA
>RECV01000277.1 GCA_007693845.1 Phycisphaerales bacterium | reverse complement strand
GATTTCGCAGCCGAAACACGGATTTCATGCGATAATCGCACCATGGCGCAAATGGCACCCATCGGCGAACCCGATCACAACGCAAACTCGATCATCCGGGAGATCGGCGAGGGATCACCCGCAAAACGAGTGGAAGTGCTGCGCAAGGCGATCGGCAGCGATTCGCTCGATCACCGCGAACTCTTGCGCCGACTCGCAACGGATTCCGCCCGGCCGGTCGAAACGGCCGGCTCGGACGATCACGTGCATTGGAGCGCAGCGGCACTGCTCCGGCGATTCGATCGACTCCGCCTGCCGCCGCGCGAAGCGCGATCACTCGCGGGCGCATTGCTCGAACGTGCCGGCGTCCTCACGGAGTTGGCGGACTGGACGAACGTGCTCGATCGCGATGAACTTGCCGCGCGTCTGGAAGTGCTTCACGCGACGGCGGCGTGGGATGAATCGCTCGCGCCGTTCGTGACGTTCTTCTTCCGGGCATCGGTGGCCGATCTGTACCAGCCGGCGGCGCTGGCGATGGGGCGTCATCTGCACCACTCCGCCGCGCTGCGGGAATACTTCCAGCGGTTTGCCGACGATCGCGGGGTCGCGCTGGATCAGCCGGTCCAACTGAACGGCACGCGGCCCGCGCGGCGCATTCTGCTCGCGCTCACTGCGGCATCCGGCACCGACATCCCCGAACTTCAACTCACTCGTGAGCCGATCGCGCGGCAGGGAGAGCAGGCGGTGATCCCGGAGAATGCCGCTGATCTTTCGATCGTGTTGCTCGCGCTGCAGGTGCAGCGGGAAGTGCGGCCCGACGAGATGGAGATGGACGCCGTCTGCCAAAGCACACTGGAGCAGATCACGCAACTACCGTTGGAACGCGTTTCCCGCGCGACGGTGCAACGGTTCGGCGAACTGCTGCCCGCATGCCGGGATGCGGCTGCTTCCATCTGGCAGAAACAGTACGAGCGCGAGGTCGCTGCGATGCGGTCCCTTCCCGCCGGCCGTTTCGGAAGACGGGTCGCCGGGCTCTGCCGAATCGATGATCTGTTGCGATATCTCGCGGCCTGGTCACACGATCGCGCTGAACCGCTGGTGCGCGACATGGCCGAGCGGAGCGCGCACGATCCGGCTGCGCACTTTGCGTTGGCGCGGTGGTCGCTCTGGCACGCGCGCCAGCAAACCGAGGGTCCTCCGCCCGTCCCGCGCGCGCCGGAGGGACTGCCCGCTTCCGGACCGCTCACGCCGAGTTCCGTTCTGAAGCGGATTGAAGCGCTCGCCCGTGATGGACGGGAGGGCGATCAACTGCAGGATGATGAACTGTTCTCCGGGCCGGTGAGCGAGCATCAACTTTCGCTGGTGGATGATCTGAGCCGCACCCTCGCGCAGCGCGAGGCGTGGCTGAGTCACAGTGAGCGTGAGCGGGCGCTGTACGCCATGCTTCTGCTCGATCTGGTTCAACATGATCCGCGCCCGCCGGACCAGTTGACTTCGCGACTCATTCAGCAGGGGATCGGTGCCGGAGATGTCCACGAACTCGGTGACGGCGGATCGGATACGGTCGCGCGGTTACTGGTGCGGTTGTTGACGTGGGAGCCGCCCGGCGCGGAAGAACTGATAGATGTGCGCACCTTGCACCGGATCGATGATGCGCGGACATTGCTTGCGCTTCTGCCATCACACCGCACCTCGCCGCTGCTGTCCGGGCTCGTGGATGCGTTTGAACACCAGTTGCGATGGAATCTGCGGCACGATGAACATTTTTCGCCGGAGCGGTTCCTGGCGCTGCTCGAGATTCGCGAGCCGCACCGAAGCTTTTTTCCCGCGCTGGCCGTGCTCTGCGAGGGCCGCACCTTCCGCCGAACCGACGGCACCGTCGTTGATGTTCTCAGCATGGTGCAGCGACACGCGGAGGAAGCGACCACGATCGGAACCGACGACGCCTTCGGCCGATCGCTTGCGCGATTGTGTGAACGATTGCAGGCGCTGCTTGACGAAACGAATGATGATCTGCCCGCGCATCTGGAGCAACTGTTTGAGACGATCGGCGAGGCGGCGGACGGACAACCCGGTCGGCCCGGAACGGTTCTGGGCGTGCTACACGCGTTGCACGGCGAGCAACGCGCAGTTCTGCAGGATGGATATCCGGCCTGGTCGGACCGAACCTTGAACCGCTGGCAGCGCGAGCTTGCCCCGGACCTGCTGCGCATCAAGACGCTGGCGCACGCGCTGCTTCCCCCCGACTGGCGCAGCGGCGATGAAGTGCGCGAAGCCGTGGCGTCGTTGCGATCGATGCTGGAAACGCATCTGATTCAATTGGCCCGTTCCCTGCCCCGGTTCGAAGCGGCGCAGTTGCGTCACGTGCAGATGCGGTGCGATGCCGCGCTTCACGCCTGGGGCGAGGCGGTTGAACATATTCTCGGCCAATGGCCCGAATCCGCCTTGCGCAAGGACCAACTCAATTTCGATGCGTGCGCGACCGTGTTTGCCGAGATCGGACGGATCGAGCACGATCTCTTGCGAGGCCATCTGGTCCGGATATTCTGGCAATCGCTGCGTCACTGGGCCACGGAACGCGCCACCGGGACGGTCGATGCATGGAAGCTCGAACTCGATCTGCTCGATCAGTCCCTCTCGCGCGAACTTCACGAAGCAAACGAAACCACCGCCGCGTCACATTGGACCGATGCCGACCGAACGCGCATGACGCACAGCCAGGTGACGCTGTGGTGCGATCTTGCGGTGCGAGCAACGGAACGCAACGAAGAGCAGCGGGTCCTGCAGCTTGCGGAAGCGGAACGTTACGCACCGTTGCGAACGAATGCCGCGGCGGCGGAAACGGTCCGCCTCGTTCGCCAGTGGTGTCTGGACCGGTATCTGCTTCGTTCATCGGCCGCGCTGCGCAACGATCTGCGCCGGCAGGCCGGGAAGCCCCGGCGCGGAATGCTCATCGAGTACGCTGCGTTCTTCGGCAACTTCTCCGCGGTCTGGCTGGCGATGCTGATCGGCGCGATCTTCATGCTTGACTTCGGCGACGCGTGGACCGACATGGCCGATCCGGACATCGCGGATGTGCGCGGCATCACGATTACGTTTCTCATCGGACTCGGCGGCGCGTTCGGCTACATCGTCTGGAACCTGCGCCGGAAGAGCGGCCTCAGCCCCGGCGAAGCCAGCTGGCCGCGGCGAAGGACGCAACTCGTGCGCGCCAGCGCGTTTGCCGGCCTCTGTCTTCTCTACACACTGCTCGTCGTGACCGGCATGTGGTGGCTGCTCTCGCGCACCGATGCGGTCGTCGAAGGCGTCTGGGCGATCGGCCACATCATCGTCTGGGCCGGCTTCGCCATGTTTGCCGGCGTGTTCCTCGGACTGCTCGCCGGTGGGGATTGACGACCGGTTGAAACGTGCCTCACGCGCCCACCTCCGCCAATCGCTGATGAACATCATCCACCGTCGCGCGGGCAATGCGGATGATCTTCTCTGGATTCGTCGCGCCGGACTCGATCGACACCTCGCGCGGCTTTCGGCCGAGCGCTGCCGCGATGACGTTGCAGATCGCCTTGTTCGCCTTTCCGCCTTCCGGCGGCGCGCTGGTGCGCACTTTCAACCGCGCGCCGACCGTCCCCGCCACCTGATCGCGCGAAGCGCCGGGCACCGCTTTGATCCAGAGCAGAACATCTTCGCCATCCGCTTCGATGCGCATGGGTTCAGTGTACGGCCAGGACGCACCCGCTTCGCGGTTCAGGCAGATTCCCGGCCGGTGTCTCATGCTAAACTGTCGCTGCATGGCGTTTGAAGAAACGAAGAACCCGGTGGTGCGGCTGCTGTCGTACGCAGCGTTGGTGATCGTCCTTGCCCTCACCGTCGGCGTGGCGAGCGTGTTCCTGCCGTACTACTGGTACTTCAATACGGATCGCTTCGACTCGCCGCGAAAACAGGCACGCGCCCAGGAACGCGTTGACAGCCACACGTCCGACCGCGCCCGGCGAAGGTTCTTCGTCGGCAGCAGTATCGGGGCGATCATCGGTGTCGGAACCATCGCCGGCTACCGGATCCGGCATGGAAAACCCTGAATTCGATCGAGAGCAGGGGCGGTGACCGGCCCCCGATCGCCGGCCCTTCGCGCTTTGCGATGCACCGATTCCGAGTCAGGCACATCGTCCGCTTTTCTTCAGCCGTGGCTGCACATCCCGCCCCGCCCCATACAATGGCCCCATGCCGCGAAAACGCGTGTTACTCCTGGCCGATGAATCCCGCCCGAAAGTGGCGGAAGCCGCGACGATGCTGCGCCGTGAACTCGACGGGCATCTGGAGATCGCAGCGCAGCGGCCGGTCAACGGTGACCCGCTGGAAGATCTGCCCGAACTCGATGTCGCGATCGCCATCGGCGGCGACGGCACGCTCATCAGCCAGGCCCGCCGTCTCGTCGATCTCGGACTGCCCCTGATCGGCGTCAACACCGGCCGGCTCGGCTTTCTCGCGGAGTTCGACTGCGCGAGCCTGATCGAACAGGCGGACATCGTCTTCGGCGATGCAGCTCCCTCGCACGATCATCTGCTGCTCCAGGTGCATCTCGAAAACGGGGACGATTCGGAGCCGCAACGTTCGCTCGCGATGAACGATGCGGTCATCACCTCCGGCGCGCCGTTCCGCATGATCGAGCTGGCGCTGTCGATCAACGGCGCGGACGGGCCGCGTTTGAACGGCGATGGCATGATCGTCGCGACGCCCGTCGGGTCGACCGCCTACAACGTCTCCGCGGGCGGGCCGATCGTGCATCCGCAGTTGGAAGCGCTCACGATTACGCCGCTGGCGGCGCACTCGCTGGCGTTTCGGCCGCTCGTTCTGGATGCGGGCGGCGAGATCCGCGCGACGCTGCTCCGCGCGAACGAAGGCACGACGCTCATCGCCGACGGCCAGCCGCTGCAGACGCTGCGGCAGGGTGACACCGTGGTTTTCACCGGCTACCCGAAAAAAGTTCGCCTGATTCTCAACCCCTCCGCCACTTACTGGCGGATCCTGCAGGATAAACTGCGCTGGGCCGCACCACCGACCTACCGCGATGAAAAGAGCTGACCAGACCCTTTTCACCGCTCGCTCTTCACCGTTCACTCTTCACTGCTCACTGCCCACCCCACCTCATGATCGACCTCAAGCAACTCCGTGACGACCCGCAACGCTTCATTGATGGCGCCCGCGCCAAGAAGATCGAAGTGGATATCCATCATCTTCTGCGCATCGATGAAGAGCGTCGCACGCTCCTGGCCGATCAGGAACGAAAGCGCGCTGAGCAGAAGAAGCTCAGCAAAGAGATCGGCCCCGCCATCGGCAAGCTGAAGGGTCAGCTCAAGAGCGCAAGCGATGAGGAGAAGGACCGTCTCGAAGCGAAGATTCATGAACTGGAATCGCGCCCCATCGCGCTCAAGGCTGAGATCCACGCCTTTGAACAGAAGATTGCGCAGATCGAGCCGGAATGGAAGGATCTCTGGCTGCAGATCCCCCAGCCGCCGGATGAGGATGTCCCGAAGGGCGACTCCGCGGATGACAACATCGAACTGCGCACCTGGCAGCCGGACTGGTTCGACCCGCAAAAGTCCTTTGCGGAGAACAAGGGCTTCCCGCACCGCACGCATCTGGAACTGATCCGCACGCTCAATCTCGTGGACTTCGAGCGCGCGGTCAAGATGGCCGGCACGCGGCATTACGTCCTGACCGGCGACGGCATGCGCCTGCATCAGGCGGTCTTGCGCTTCGCTTTCGACTTCATCACGCAGGAGCATGGCTTCACGCCGATGAGCGTGCCCGTCATCGTCCGCGAGGAGTGTATGGTCGGCACCGGGTTCTTCCCCGCCGGCCGGGATCAGGCGTACCACATCGAGGAATCACGCCGCGGCACCGGGACCGATCTCTTCCTGACCGGCACCGGCGAAGTCGGCCTCATGGGACTGCATCAGGATGAGATTCTCGACCCCGAGCAACTGCCGCTGCAGTACGCGACGGTCTCCACGTGTTTCCGCCGCGAAGCCGGCGCTGCGGGCAAGGACACCGCGGGGCTGTACCGCATCCACCAGTTCGACAAGGTCGAGCAGGTCGTCATCTGCCGGGCGGATGAAGAGGAATCTCGCCGCTGGCATCAGAAGATGATCGATATCGTCGAACAGCTTCTGCAGAAGCTGGAGTTGCCGTACCGCCTGCTCCAGTGCTGCACCGCGGACCTCGGGCTGAAGAACGCGGACATGATCGACATCGAATGCTGGATGCCCGGCCGGGGCGAGGAGGACGCCGAAGGCCGGCCGACCGGCGCTTACGGCGAGACGCACTCGGCTTCACGTCTGTACGACTACCAGTGTCGGCGGCTGAACATGCGCTACCGCGATCAGGACGGCCGCAACGTCTTCTGCCATTCGCTGAACAACACCGTGCTGGCGAGCCCGCGCATTCTGATTCCGTTGCTGGAGCTGTACCAGAACGAGGATGGCAGCGTGACCGTGCCGCCGCCGCTGCTGCCGTACATGAACGGCGTGGAGCGGATCGGCTCGGTGGCCGCCCCCGCCTCCGCCGCGCCGGGACGTTGAACAGCGCGGCGACATGACCCGCTGGAGTTCCCGCACCGGCAAAGTCGGCCCGTGGCCGGAGCCGATCCGCGTGCCGATCGGGT
>RECV01000198.1 GCA_007693845.1 Phycisphaerales bacterium | reverse complement strand
AGATCTTCTATAATCGGAAGCGTCGTCATCAGACGCTTGGGTATCTCTCACCGGCAGCGTTCGAGAAACGATATGCTTCAATGAACGCTGCCTGACACATCAACCCTGTGTCCGCCGTTCGTGGGCCACTTCATCAGTCACACCGAGTGAAGTGGCACCTTCCGCCTCTCCCCCTTCCGTCGCTCCCCCCCAACCTCGCCTATCATCGCAGACCCGTGCAATCCCAGGATGTCATCATCATCGGCGGCGGGCTGGCCGGACTCAGTTGCGCCCGGCTGCTCGAACAGCACGGCATCAGCTTTCTGCTGCTGGAGGCGTCGGACGATTTCGGCGGACGTGTGCGCACCGATTTTGTGGACGGGTTCCGACTCGACCGCGGGTTTCAGGTGCTGCTGACGGCGTATCCGGAAACGCAGCGCGTGCTGGATTACGACGCCCTTGATCTGCGGAACTTTTATCCCGGCGCGCGGGTGCGCGTGGAGGACGGCTGGCGCACGCTCGCGGACCCGTGGCGGCATCCCATCGATGCGATGCGCAGCGTCATCAAGCCGATTGCCTCCATGGGTGATCTGACGAAAATCGCCACCTTGCGCAGCCGCGTGACGGCAGGGTCGATCGATGATCTGATGGCCCGGCCGGAAACGACAACGATGGACCGGTTGCGCGAGGTCGGCTTTTCCGACCGCATGATCGCGCGGTTCTTCAAGCCGTTCTTCGGCGGGGTGTTTTTCGATGCGGATCTGATCACCTCAAGCCGCATGTTCGATTTTGTCTTCCGCATGTTTTCCACCGGCAACACCGCGGTGCCGAACCTCGGCATGGGGGAGATTCCGAAACAGATGGCGGAGGGTCTGCCGAGCGATCAACTGCGCACCAACGCGCGGGTCACCGCGCTCGAAGGCAAACGGGTCAAGCTCGAAAGCGGCGAAAGTTACGAAGCGGAGCAGATCGTCATCGCGGTCGAGCAACCCGCCGCCGCCGCGCTGCTGCCGGATCTGAAGTCGATGCGGTTTCAGTCCACGACCTGTGTGTACTTCGCCGCGCCGAAGGCCGCCGTCGAGGCGCCGATCCTGATGCTCAACGGCACGGGTGAAGGCCCGGTGAACAACGTGTGCTTCATGGATCGTATCGCGTCCGGCTACGCGCCGAATGACCGCGCGCTGGCCAGCGTGGCGATTCTCGGCCGCACCGAAACCGATGAAGAACAACTGATCGATGAGGTACGCAAGCAGTTGCGCGACTGGTTCGGCGAAGAGGTCGATGCGTGGATACATCTGCGCAGTTACCGCATTCCGCACGCGCTGCCCCGGCAGGGACCGGGCTCGCTTGAGCCGCCACAGCGTCCGATCGAGATCGGCGATGGCCGTGTTCTTTGCGGCGATCACCGGGACAACGCGTCGATCAACGGCGCGATGGAGTCCGGCCGGCGCGCGGCGGAGGCGATCCTGCGGCAACTGGCGGACCATCCCGCCTGAAGCAATCGCCGTTTCCCGCAAACTTCACAAAATCCTCACCAGGATTCTGCCGAATTCCCCTAGTATCGACGGGGTCGGTCGAGGTTCGGCCACCGTCACATTCGGCATGGCAACCACCCGATGAACCGAAGAGTAATTTTCCATGGCTGAGAAAAACCAGACCGACCGGCGAACCCTGCTCAAACTCAGCGCGGGCGCGGTGGCGATCGGCGCGACAGGCGGAATCGGCGGGCTGAACGCTGCGCACGCCTCGCCCGAAGAAACACGATCCAGCACCGGATCGCGTAAGCCGAAGAACATCATCTTCATGGTCGCCGACGGCATGAGCATCGGCGTGCCGACATTGGCGGAGAGGTTCTCGCATTTGACGCGCAATCGTGGCACGGTGTGGCGCCGGCTGGCGGGTGAAGACCGCACCGTTCATGGACTGGTCGATATGGCTGCGCTCGATTCGCTCGTGCCCGACTCGGCCGCTTCATCATGTATGTGGGCGACGGGCGTTCCGATTCGCAACGGCATGATCAATATGCACGAGGACGGCCGCATACTCACGCCGATCGGACATCTGGCCAAGCGCACCGGGCGCGCCCTCGGGCTGGTCACGACCACCCGGGTGACGCACGCCACCCCGGCGGGATTCGCCGCGCAAGTGCCTTCGCGCGCACTTGAAGACACGATCGCGGAACAGTACATCGGCGAGGTGGACATTCTGCTCGGCGGCGGGAGGCGGCACTTCGTCAATCGACGCGGCGTGGATGTAACAGACCTGACAGCTCTGTACTGGCAGCAGGGCTACGTCTTTGCCGGAACGCGCGATGAGTTGCGAAATCTGCGAAGCCCGAATCGGATCGTCGGGCTTTTCGATGACTCGCACCTGCCGTACACGATTGATCACATGAGAGATCCAGCGCTGGTGCGAAAGGTGCCCACGCTGGCGGAGATGACCGAAGTCGCGCTCCGCTCGCTGGAGAAACGCCGCGATGGTTTTCTTCTGCAGGTTGAAGGCGGGCGGGTGGACCACGCTGCCCACGCCAACGATGCCGCGGCACTGATGCACGATCAGATGGCCTTCGACGATGCGATTGATGTGGTAATGAGATTTGTCGAGCGGCATCCGGACACGCTGGTGATCATGACCACCGATCACGGCAACGCGAACCCGGGTTTGAACGGCATGGGCAGTCGCTACCGCGCTTCTACCGAGTCGTTCGCCCGCCTTGTCGGAGTGAAGGAGTCCTTCGGCAGCATCTACGATCGGATCAACCGCGCCATGGAGCAGGCGGGCGAGGAACTCGATACCGGCGCCATGCAGCGCGTCTTGCGATCCGCGACCGGCATCGAGTTGAACAACGCGGAAGCCGACCAGTTTCGACGCGCGTTTTACAATGAGCCGTACGAGGAAGCGAACAATCAGCATACGAATCTGCACGGCCTGCTCGGACAACTGCTCGGCAATCACACGGGTGTCCAGTTCACGGGCGTGACCCACACCGCCGACTGGGTGCTCAGCATGGCGGTCGGTCCCGGCGCGGAACACTTTCAAGGCATGATGACCGCGGCCGGCATTTACGACCGTATGACCGACCTGATGAACATTCGTCATCGCAATCGGCCCGACCGATCACAACGCGAGGATCGCCGCCGGGGCGTGCGGTAACAAGCAAGCGACGGAGCGACGAAGGGGTGAAGTGTTTAGCCGCGGGGCGGAGCCCCGCGCGTGCGCCGACTCCACCACCGACGCTTCGGTGAACACCGCAATCAAACGTTCATCCACGGCAACCGGTCGAGATCGACGTTGCCGCCGCAGAGAATCACACCGACCCGCTTGATCCCGTCGAGTGCACGAAACGATTCGTGCAGCGCGACCGCCACGCCGACGGCGGCGCTCGGTTCAATGACGAGTTTCATGCGCTCAAAGACCAGCCGAATGGCGTCGATGATCTCCGGGTCGGTGACGGTGATCACGCGTTCTACGTGATCGCGGATAATCTCCCAGGTGCGCTCGCTGAGACTCGTCAGCAGACCGTCGGCGATCGTGTTCGGATCTACCTGCTCGATCAGCGTGCCCGCCGCCATGGAGCGCGCCACATCGTCCGCGCCGGCCGGCTCGGCGGCGATGATGCGGATCGAGGGATTGATCGCTTTGGCCGCGATGGCGATCCCGCTGATCATGCCGCCCCCGCCGACGGGGACGATGATCGCATCGAGTCGATCAACCTGTTCGAGCAGTTCGAGCGCGATCGTGCCCTGGCCGGCGATGATATCGGGGTGATCGTACGGAGGAATGAGTTCCGCACCGGTGGCGTTGACGACCTGCGCGGTCATTTCGTGCCGCGCTTTCAATGTCGGTTCGCAGAGATAAATGCGCCCGCCGTAACCGGCCACGGCGTTCTGCTTCACTTTCGGCGCGGTGCGCGGCATGACGATATGGGCGGTGATCCCGCGCGTTGAAGCGGCCAGCGCCAACGCCTGGGCATGATTGCCCGAGCTGTGCGTGACCACGCCGCGCTGCGCGACCTTGTCCGGCAGCTTCATGACGGCGTTGCACGCGCCGCGGAACTTGAACGCCCCCACCTTCTGAAAATTCTCACACTTGAAAAAGAGAGTGCAACCGGCTAGACCATCGAGCGTCGAACAGGTCATCACCTGCGTGCGGTGCGCATGCAGCGCGATCCGGTCCGCTGCTTCACGAATCGCATCGAGATCAGTCGCGTAGGACGAGGCGGTCAATGGGGGCACTCGAGTGGTCCGGGAAGAGAAGTGACAGGGGCGAATGGATGAAATAATCCCGTTAAGCCGCGGGGCGGAGCCCCGCGCATTACACGGCCTGCGCTGACATCGCTTTCATGCGGCGGACGACTTCTTCCACGTTCTCCCGGCTGTTGAACGCGGAAATGCGGAAGTACCCCTCGCCGCAGCGGCCGAAGCCGACGCCCGGCGTGGTGACGATCTGCGCTTCGTGCAGCAGTCGATCGAACATGCCCCACGAGTCGACGCCATCCGGGCAGCGCACCCAGACGTACGGCGCATTGACGCCGCCGTAGGTGTCAAGCCCGAGCGCCTTGCATCCGTCGCGCAGAATCGCCGCATTGCCGAGGTAGAAATCGATGAGCGACTGAACCTGCTCCCGGCCGGCGTTCGAATAGAGCGCCGCGGCGCCGCGCTGCGTGATGTAGGACACGCCGTTGAACTTCGTGCTCCATCGCCGTTGCCAGAGCGGATGCAGTTCGACATCGTTGCCTTTGGCATCCTTCGCCGTGAGTTCCTTCGGGCAGACGGTGTACCCGCAGCGGACGCCGGTGAAACCGCCGTTCTTGGAGAAGCTGTGAAACTCGATCGCGCACTTCCGCGCGCCATCAATCTCGTAGATGGAGCGCGGGAGTTCCGGATCCTGAATAAACGCCTGGTAGGCGACGTCATAGAGAATGATCGCATCGTGCTCGAGCGCGTAGTCGACCCACTCCTTGAGCTGCGCGCGGCTGATCATCGATCCGGTCGGATTGTTCGGATAGCAGAGGTAAATCAGATCGAGCGGCTGATCGGGAAGCTTCGGTACGAAGTTGTTTTCCGCCGTGCACGGCATGTACACGATCCCTTCGTATCCTGAATCCGTGGCGGGACCGGTGTTGCCGACCATGACGTTGGTGTCGACGTACACCGGATAGACGGGATCGGTGATGCCGATGCGGTTCTGCTGATTCGGCGCGAAGATGTCCAGAATCGCGCCGCAGTCGCATTTGGAACCGTCGGAGATGAAGATTTCATCCGGCTGAATATCGAGCCCCTGGTCGGCGAAATCGATCTGCGCGATCGGTTCGCGCAGGAAGTCGTAGCCGAACGGCGGCGGGTAGCCGCGGAAGGTGTCGCGGCGTCCGAGTTCATCGACGGCTTCGTGCATGGCATCGCGCGCCGCCATCGGCAGCGGTTCGGTCACATCGCCGATGCCGCAGCGGATGATGCGCCGGCCGGCCTCGGGATGATGATCGGCGAAGGCCTGCACGCGACGGGCGATCTCGGGAAAGAGATAGCCGGCGGAGAGCTTGAGGTAGTGATCATTGATGCGTGGCATAGCGGCATGATAGCACGCCGTTGACGCACGCTGCGGTCAGCCGTTTCGTTCCGAAGCAGCCACATCGCGCCGGGTCAGACTGACCGCAATCGCCGGCGGCACATTGCCCAGCACGAGCTTGCGCGTCCCGTCGTGTCGGCGTTTGAGCACGCGGCCGGTCATGCCGATCTGTTTCAGCTTGCGCCGCACCGCTTCACTCGACACGGTGCTCTTCAGCATGCGCACGCCGGCGTATTCGAAGTACGTCAATCGGCCGTCCTCGGCGAGCAGTCCGATGAGACGCCGAAAGATCGCGCGAACCAGGTCCGGCGGAAAATTGTTGAACGGCAGGCCGCACACGATGAAATCAAACGACCCCGGCAAAATCGCGGATTGAATCGGGTCGTTGTGCAGGACGATCTTCACGCCCGGCTGCTGCTGGCGAAACGGCTCGATCAGCCGCCGTTCAATCTGGCGGCAGAACATCGGGCTGAGCTCCACCACGTGAAACTCATCCCCGTCACGGAGCGAGCGCAGAATGGATTTGGTGAACGGGCCCGTCCCGGGGCCGACCTCCAGAACGCGTTTCTGGCCGCGGTGAACCTGCAGCGCCCGGGTCATCTCACGGGCGAGCCGGCCTGAAGAGGGAAGGATCGCGCCGGTGTGGTGTCGATCCTTCAGAAGTTGACGGGCGAAAACGAGCATGGCACCGCGCTCCCTGAATGAGAACGTAACGATCCCCAGACCGGAGGCATTCGTCAAGTGAACCCGGTTCGGCTCAGCACTTATTCAGAAAATCGGATGAGCCTTGGCCGCCTCATCCTGCTCAACCGGCCGCCACCACCGCGTGCCGCGTGCCTTTGGATGCGGTCGCGTGCTTGTCCGCGAGTTCCACCAGCGAATCGAAGGTCTTGGGGTCTTCGATGGCGAGTTGGCTGAGCATCTTGCGATTCAGCAGTACGCCGGCGTTCTGCAGGCCGTTGATGAAGCGGCTGTACCGCGTTCCACGCATCCGGCAGGCGGCCGTGATGCGGATGATCCAGAGCTTGCGGAACTCACGCCGACGGTTCCGACGATCGCGGTAGGCGAACTGGCCGGCCCGCATGACGGCGACCTTCGCCTGCTGCTGGTGACGGCTCTTGGTTCCCCAGTAGCCGCGGGCGGCACGGAGAAGCTTGCGACGGGCCTTGTTACGAGCAGCACCTTTTCGAACGCGAGGCATGATTCAAACTCCAGCAAACGCCGAGACGGGGGAGATCAGCCGGGAACGGAACACCCGATCCGAAGCAAACTGCCGATCCCGCTTGCGCCCGGTCAGCAACGAGCAGACTTACGACCGACGACGGAAGCCCGTCATCGGAATATGTTGACGATCATTCCGCTGCGGGGGGCGTCTCTTCCGCGCGGGACTGTTTCTGCGACTTGACTTTGGTGAACAGCATCGAACGAATGCGTCCGGCATCCGACGAAGAAGCGTACTTCGGAATGCGATACTTCCGCAGCAGAGAGGCGGATTTGTGGCTGCGCAGGTGGCGACCGTAGGCGCGGCTCATCTTGATCCTGCCGCTCTTCGTCACGCGAATTCGCTTCAGCAGCCCTTTGTTCGGCTTATTCTTGGGCATGGCAACCTCAGTTCGGAACCGCAATCGGGTGCGGGAGTCTGTTTCGGGGTTTGGACAAATCGAGCCCAGTAAGATAACAGACCCACGGGGGCAGTCAAATCGAGCGGCGATTCACGCGCTGCGCCCCGGGCCCGCGCCCGATCGCAAGCTCTTTCCGCCGATCACTTGGCGTCGATCCAGTTCCGGCTGCACGCCGCCTCGACCTTCAGCGGGATCTTCAGTTCCATCGCCGCCTCCATCCGCTCCACGACGAACCGCATGGCGGGTTCCTGCTGATCCTCCGGCACTTCGAAAACCAGCTCGTCGTGAATCTGCAGGAGCTGACGGACCGCCGGGAACTTCGCCGGCATCGTGCGGTGCAGATCGACCATCGCGAGCTTGATCAGATCCGCCGCGCTGCCCTGCACGACGGTGTTGATGGCCATGCGCTCGCCCAGTTGCCGCTGCATCGGGTTTCGGGCTTCGATCTGGGGGATCGCGCGGCGGCGTTTCATCATGGTTTCCACGTAGCCGTGCGTTTTGGCGTGCTCGATGCACTGCTCCAGAAACCGCTCGATGCGCGGGTACTTAGCCTTGTAATCTTCGATGATCTGCTTCGCCTGCTCGTTGGTCGTTCCCCCGCCGAGCCGCCGGGCGAGTCCGTACGCCGTGATGCCGTAAACGATCCCGAAGTTGACCATCTTCGCGCTGCTGCGTTGTTCGGAGGTCACCTGCTCAGGCTCGACGCCGAAGACTTCCGCCGCAACCGCGCGGTGAATGTCCGCATCGTTCCGGAAGGCCTCGATCAGACCCTCATCTTCCGACAGATGCGCGAGCAGTCGCAGTTCGATCTGCGAGTAATCGGCAGTGAGCAGCACGCGTCCTTCCGGCGCGATGAACGCGCGGCGGATCTCCCTGCCGATCTCGGTCCGGATCGGTATGTTCTGCAGGTTCGGATCGGATGAACTCAATCGACCCGTCGCGGCGACGGTCTGGTGAAAGCTCGCGTGCACCCGGCCGGTGCGCGGGTTGATCGCATCCTTCAAAGCAATGAGATAGGTGTTGACCAGCTTCGTGAGCTGGCGGTACTCAACGATCAATCTGGGCAGTTCGCTCTCCACCGCAGGGTCGGCGGCGAGCTTCTCGAGCACTTCCACATCGGTCGAAGGGCCGGTCTTGCCGCGCTTGAGCGGTTTGATGCCCAGGCCCGGCGGCTCCTGATCGGGCTTGTTGAACAGCACCGCTGCGAGCTGCCTCGGCGAATCGGGATTGAACGGAATCGAACCGGCATCGGAAATCTCATCGCGCAGCGCGTCGATGCGCTTCATCAGCTTTTCGCGCTGGCGATCAAGTTCATCCGCATCGACCGTGATGCCGTTCCATTCCAGCTCCGCCAATACTTCAACGAGCGGCATCTCCAGCTCATCAAACAGCGAACGCAGACCCATCGATTCCAGTTCCGGCTTCATCGCCTCGTACAGCCGCAGCGCGATGTCGGCATCTTCCGTGGCGTAGGGCATTGCCTGTTCGAGGGGCACCGTGTCAAACGTGCGCTGCGCCTTCCCCTTGCCGATGAGATCGCTGATCGGCGTGCAGACGTGGTTCAACAGCGCGAGCGCGAGCACATCCAGTTTGTGACTCGACCGGCTCGCATCGATCAGGTAGCTCGCGACCATCGTGTCGAAGATGCGCCCTTCCGCAAACCCCGCGAGCTGCAGTTCATGGCGTCGCAGAACGTTCATGTCGTACTTGAGGTTGTGCCCGATCTTGGTCAGCCGCGGGTCTTCCAGCAGCGGCCGCAGCGCATCGAGCACGGCCCGTTCATCGAGGTGTGATTTCGGCTCGGGCGAGCGTACCGGAATGTACACCCCCGTGCCGGGCTCGATCGAGATCGCCACACCGCACAATTTCGCCTCGATCGGCGTGAGCGAATCGGTCTCCGTGTCGATCGCGAAACGACCGGCCGCCCTGATCTCCTTCACCAGTTGCGCCAGTTCCTTCTTCGAGGTGATCGCGCGGTACGCCCCCGCTTCCGCCTTGACGATCGGCACTTCCAAAACGGTCGCAGCCGGCGCGAAGAGTGAATCGGCAAAGCCATTGCCCCCTCCGCTCCCCCGTCCGCCGCCGGCCCTGTCGCCGGCCAGTGCAGCGTGGTCAACGGCGGCCTCGCCCATGATCTTCCTGAGTTCATCCGGATAGCGATTGAACCCAAGTTGGCGGAACGCATCGAGCAGCGCGCCGGCATCGAGTTTCTTCGGATCCGCCCTCGCCGCCTCAAGGTCAAGTTCGACATCCATGTCTTCCCTGAGCGCGACCAGTTGCCGGCTGAGGTCGAGCAGTTCCTTCGATGCTTCGAGATTCTCCCGCCGCTTGCCCTTGATCTCATCGAGATGATTGAGCAGGTTGTCGATCGAGCCGTACTGCTTGATGAGCTGCGCTGCGGTCTTCGGTCCGATGCCCGGCACGCCGGGGATGTTGTCCACACTGTCCCCCATCAGCGCGAGAATGTCGCGCACCATCTCCGGCGTGACGCCTTCGGTCTTGAAGATGTCCGAAGGTCCGACCGTCTTGTCCGTGTGCACATCGAACAGTTCAGTGCGGTCATTGACGAGTTGCGTCAGGTCCTTGTCCTTCGAAACGATACGGATGCGAAGATCCGGCTCTTCCCGCTGCAGCTTGCGCACGAGCGATGCGATGACATCGTCCGCCTCGACCCCTTCCTCACCGAGGACGGGAACTTTCATCATCTCCAGCACTTCAAGGCAGCGCTCGATCTGCGGCCGGAGGTCTTCCGGCGGTTCATCACGGTTGGCCTTATACTCGGGATAGATCTCCGAACGGAACGATTCGCGGTCGCCGCTCTTGTCGATGACGACGGCGAGATGGTCCGGCTGATAGTCGCGCAGGACTTTCAGCAGCATGCCGACGAAACCGTAGGTCATGTTCGTCGGCTCTTTGGTGACCGGGCTGGTCATGCGCGTGCGGATGGCGTGATAGGCGCGGAAGAACTGCGCGTGCCCGTCGATGAGATACAGGGTTCGGGAAGTATCCTCAGCCATGCGGGATAGTGTACGGCAGGACGCTACTTCTCGATGAGCGCTTCGGCATCCCGCCGCCAGCCGCATTCGGGGCAACCGCGCGAGAAGTCACGCCGCAGGTCGTACTTGCACGTCGGGCAGCAGCCGGATTCGTAGCGAAGAAGCCGACGCAGGCCGAGGGCCAACAAAATGACGATCGCGAACGGCACGGACCAGACGAGCGTGTTGACCAGCGTCCCCATGAGGAGCGGCCGGTACGGAAGCACCAATGGTCGAGACGTTGAGTTCCAGTCCGTCGTCAATTCGCCGACGACAATGCCATGTGTGATCACTGGAGTCGTCCTCCCCGGACTTGAGTGACTCATCGCCGACATCGATCGCTTGGGCCAACCAGAGGCGTACAGCCAAATGAAGCTGATCTCTTGGCTATCGCGATCCTCGACATAGTCGCCAAACGATACCACGTAATGCCGCGCCCAATGTGGAATTGATTCTCGCGCATCGTTATCGTCGAAGAATCTTGAAATGTTCTGAAAGTACCCCCTCGACAGAGTTACGACCGTTGACGCGACCCCATCTTGAACATTCAGATACAGATGAGCCCATCGTGCATCTTGCGACCAGATTTCCGGGACGACAGTCATTTCGTCCAGACGCCATGACGTTGTCGCCCGGTCGATACTCTTGAGATACCACAGCGCACCGACACCCGCTTGCGTGAGAAAACCGAGCAGCAAAGCGAGAACGCCCAGCCAAAAGACGCCGCGATGTCGTGACATGGCTCAACTCCCCGTGGTGATGTTCGCTTCGGCATCCCGCCGCCAGCCGCATTCAGGGCAACCGCGTGAAAAGTCACGCCGCAGGTCATACGCGCAGCGCGGACACCAGCCGCGCCAATGGCGCCGAAGTTGCCGCATGAAGATCATCAGGACAAATGCAACTGCCCAGGGCAACGACCAGACCGCCGTATTGACCAGGGTGCCGAGTGGAATCGGCCGATAGGGGAGAACGATCGAGTCCGAGGGTGTTTGGCCTCCCGAATCTGCATCCCACGCTTGCGCACTCGTCTCTAGACCGTAATTGAGTTCCGTGGAACGATTCCCTCTCTGTCTCAGCTTGATTGCAAACATGGATCGCATCGGCCAACCGGACGCGTAAAAGGTGATGCGGAAAGCGCTGGTTGGTTGCTCATCTCGTTCAGCAGACTGAGAAGCGAGCAATGGCGATCTCACCCACCGTGGCAGGACCGGCGAATCATCCTCGGCGCCCCCCTCGTCCTCAACGTTCATCAATAGGTTCCACGTATGCCATCGCGACTCTTCCCACGGGAGTTGAAGTGGACACTCAATGACCGTAGCCGTCGCGCTTTCCCGAACACTACCTTGCGTCAATGGATTTGCGGAGAATGTCCGCCTCAACGGCGCAAGGACTTTGCTATTTTGCCAGAACTGCCCGTCCTGCATGCTTGTGCTGTACCACAGCGCACCGACGCCCGCTTGCGTGAGAAAACCGAGCAGCAGCGCGAGAACACACAGCCCGACGACGCACCAAAATCGTGACATGGCTCAACTCCCCGCGGTGAATCTTTCGTACACCTCGCGCAATAGAGTCAGATACGCCTCGCTCGGCGCCTTGCGGCGGCGCTCCATGACCGCACGCACCACCTCCACGAACTTGTCGTAACGATAGACCCGCTCGCCGTCATCGGTCAGCCAGGCGAAGCGTTTGACCGTGGTGGGCGGCGGGACGCTGGTGGCGATCATCGCGCCGGTGCCGATGACCGTGCCGGTCATGATCCGCGTGCCGATGGCGAACTTGGCGTGATCGCCGACGATCGTGCCGAGAAAGTTCAGCCCGCTGCGCCTTCGCGGCCCGTCCGGTTCAAGGCGCATGGCGACTTCGCCGTAGGTGTTGAGCAGGTTCGAGTTGGTCGTGCCCGCGCCGAAGTTGACCCACTTGCCGACCCACGAATCACCGAGATGCCCGTCGTGCGCCTTGTTGGAATACCCCTGGAAGATGGTTGCGCCGACCTCGCCGCCGACCTTGCAGTGCGGCCCGATGACGGTGTTGGATTTGATGTGGGCGCGGTCGATCACGGTGGCATCGCGTCCGACGGAACACGGCCCGCACAGGACCGCACCGGGTCGAATGGCCGCTCGCTCGTGAATCACGATCGGGCCCTGGGACGCATCGAGCACCACGTGCGGCGCGATCCGGGCGGAGTCGTGAATCTCGATCGGGTGATCGCCCATCGTGTCGATGTTCGCCCCAGGCACGCCGGCTTCGAGCATGCGCGTTCGGAAGATGTCGTGCGGAATGGTGCGCCACGCCAGGCCGATGATGTCCCAGGGATACCGAAACAGCACGCGATCGGCGTGGTCCTTCACCTGCGCGCGTTCCGGCAACTCGCCGCTCGTGAGAAAAAACTCCGCATCGGCGCGGCGCAAGTGCGCGATGATGACATCCCTGGTCTCGGACTCGATGAGGGCGTGCCCCACTTCGGGCGTGAGATCATCTTCGGGGACCGACCAGCGGCCGTTGACGCAGAGCAGCGTCTCATCATCATCGGCGAGCGCGTTGACCGGCGCGTCAGCGCGATCCGCCACCGCCGCGCGCAGGTGCGAAGGCACCCAGTAACCGGCGAGCTGTTTCGGGCGGCTCTGCTTGATGCGCCCCGCCGTGGTCAGCATGCCCGTGCGCAGCTCGAAGCTGGCGCGAAGATCAGTCATCGGGCCGAACTGCCCACGTCCATCGTCAAAAATGATCATGCGCGGCATGAGCGAAGGGTACCTTTGAAGGGGCGTGATCCGCCAGTCGGCGGGGATGATTTCGGAATGCGCTTCCCCCTTCGGAGACTACCGCCAGTTGGTCCGGTGAGCGTGGCCCGCGCTGAAGTGCCAGATGGGCGTGGTGGACAGGAGCATCCATCCGAGCGGCAGGGCGATGAGCGCGGAATAGATGGCGACCCCGCCCCATCTCAGAAACGACCACATCGCCGACGGCTGGGTGGGATAGTTCACCCCGTCACCGTACCAGCTTCGCACGACGTAGATCGCGGTCATCACCACCGCCGCAGCGAGGGTCGCGACGAACGTCAGCACGGAAATCGTGATCACCCGCTGACGAAAGACCATCGTTCGCACCTGGAGAATCAGATAGCCGGCAAAGAGAAACCCGATCGCGTGCGGCCCGATGAGCGTCAGCGTGCCTTCCCCCTGCATGCTCAGCGGAGGGGTCGCCAGATCCATCGCCAGCCCGAGCGTCAGGCACGCCGTCAGCGCGCTCAGCCGTGATGCGAACAGACAGACATAGACCAGCAGCACGATCGACAGCATCGGCGCGACGTTGCGCACCTGCATGACGGTCACGAAACTCGTGTCGAGCACGAGCAGCATGAACGCGATAATGCCGAAGACCAGCCAACGCATCAGCCGCGCCCCCCTTCACCGGCGGAGCCGCGATGTCGATCCACCAGCAGGTTGACGAACGACAGCTCAAACGTGCGGAAACGCGGCGTGACGATCACGATGTTCTTCAGCGGGTTGCGATCGTTCGGCCGAACTTCCGTGACCGTGCCGATCACCATCGCCTGCGCTGAGCGCGGCCAATCCGTCGCGGCGAGACGAACAATGTCTCCCTCGTTGACGGTGTTGATGCGTTCGACTTCACACCGGAACGTGCCGTCGCCGCGCGGTTCAACCAGGATGCGAATGCCCTCATCGATCGGCTGGTCCGGACGATCGGCCCCGAGAATCCGGGCGGCGATGGGCGGGGTATCGGGATGGGTGATCGGCCTCATCTCCGATTGCACCGCATCGACGTTGACGACGCGACCGATCAGATGCACCCCCCCGTACACCGCGATGTCGTTCACTTCAACGCCGGATCGACTGCCGCGGTTCAGTCGAACGATCGCCTCGGCATGACGCGGATTTCGCCCGGTGATGTGCGCGGTGAGCGGAACAACCGAACCGCGAAAATCCTCGATCTGGATGCGCTGCAGTTGTTCGAGTTGTTCTTCGAGCTGCTCAATGCGCAGTCGCGCTTCCTGCCAGAGCCGCTCGAAGTTCTGCGCATCCTGCAGCAACTGGCGCTCGCCGGTCGCGGCGCGGCGGACGGCGATTCCACGTTCGGGCTGGAGAAACGCGGCCATCGAATTGCCGAACTGCTGAAACGGGTTGAGCACAATGCCGAACACGCGCGCGACGTCACCGGTCCAACCGAGCCATCCGGCGGGCATGAACGCCAGCACGAACGTGATGATGAGCACGGTGGTGAACAGGTTTCGAGGTCGGCTGTTGATGCTGGACATACGACTGAACCGTCAGACACGCCGGGCGATTCTGGCTCACGCACGGTGTCTTGTTTCCGACACGGACGAAACGCCACGACGTGGGACATCCTCCCACACGAATCAAACGTCGTCGAGATCCGACTCCATCGTCGCCTTCCACTCCTCCAGGTTCTCCAGATAGATGCTCGTGCCGCGCGCCACGCAGGTCATGGGATCGTCGGCGGTCCGCACATCCAATCCGGTGGCGTTGGAGATCACGACGTCGAGGCCGCGCAGCAACGCGCCGCCGCCGGCGAGACAGATTCCGTTGTCAACGAGGTCCGCCGCGAGTTCCGGCTCGGCGCGTTCGAGCGTCCGTTTCACCGTCTCGATGATGGCGTTGACCGGTTCCTGGAGGGCTTCGCGAATCTCTTCGCTGGTGACCACCGTCTTGCGCGGCATGCCGGAGACGTTGTCCCGGCCGCGCACTTCCATCTGCCGTTCATCCCCCACTTCCGCGGCAGAGCCGATTTCGATCTTGATGCGTTCGGCGGTCTGCTCACCGATCGTGAGGTTGTAGATCTTCTTCATGTGATTGATGATCGCTTCGTCCATGTCGTCACCGGCCACGCGGACGGATTCGCAGGTGGCGATATCGGCGAGCGACATGATGGCGACTTCGGTTGTCCCGCCGCCGATGTCGACAATCATCGACGCGGTCGGTTCAACGATGGGCAGTCCCGCGCCGATGCCGGCGGCCATGGGCTCTTCGACAAGATAGACGCGGCGAGCGCCGGCACGTTCGGCGGAATCGAGCACCGCGCGCTTTTCCACTGCAGTGATGCCGGAGGGCACCGCAATCACGACGCGCGGACCGAAGATCCGGCTGCGACCGTTCACCTTGCGGATGAAGTAGCTGAGCATCGCCTCGGTAATCTCGAAGTCGCTGATCACGCCATCCTTGAGCGGACGGATGGCGGTGATCGAACCGGGCGTCTTGCCGAGCATTTCCTTCGCCGACCAACCAACGGCGTTGCCGTTGTTGAGGACCTTGTTGGTGCCACGGCGCACCGCCACGACGGACGGTTCATTCAGGACGATGCCCTCGCCACGCACGCACACCAGGGTGTTGCAGGTTCCGAGGTCGATACCCATATCGACGCTGAACCAGCCGAGAAGACTATCCATAAACACCGGGGACTACTCCGTGAGCGGAAGACAGGCAAAGCAGGCAAAATGCGGCATCATGCCGCGGGAACAACCTGTCCTCCGATCGGCAAAAGATCGGGATGAGAATGAATCATACGACAACGGCGTCGATCGTGTGGGATCGATGCCGGGAAAGTGAAGTTTTCGTGGGGGTTGTGTTCGGCGTTGGAACGGCGACGGTCGGGCCGTCAACCCGCAGGGCTTACCGCTGCTGGTCAACCAAGGTGAAGATCCCGCCACTGGTGCGTTCCGTGCCGGAGTAATCGATGTTGCGGAGAGCCAGGAGGACGACGCCGGCGAGCATGACGAGGACCGCCACGCACAGAAGGGCCGTGTACACGTTCAGCTCGCCGCCGGACTTTCGCGTGGGTTGGTTGAACTGGCTCATGGGTCTGTTCTCACTTGCGGGCGATCTCCGCCCCGCGGCTGACTTGATTCGGAAACGTCGAAATCACGCTCGGAAAGGCGACCGGGTAGTCGGATCGATCAATCCATGCCCGCCCATGACTGCACGATGTCGCCGACATCGACCAGCCCGCGGCCTTCGTCCTCAAGCACCACGCGACCGGTGGAACGGTTGACATCGACTTCGATGATTCTCACGTTGGCGAGGAACATGCTGCCCCGCCCGATGGTCATGGTCCAACCTTCCTGCACGCCGTCACGCGAACCGGCGCCGATTTCGACCAGCACTTGATCGGCGCTGCGTCGCACGCGGGTAACGGTCGTGGTGAGCGTGCGGTCGGGCACGACTCCCTCATCTTCCCGGCGGTCGTCGGCAATCGCGCCGAACCGGGCGACGTACTGGCTGATCTGGTTCATCGCCGCAGCGTTTTCCTCAGCCATCCGCTGCAGTTCTTCCTGCAACGCACGCTGGGCGGCCATGGCGACTTCGAGTTGGGAGGTGGTGTCGCGAAGCGCTTCGTCCAGTTCGACGTTCTGTCGCTCGCACGCCATGGCTTCCTGCCGCAACGTCCGTAATTCGCCGACCAGACTGTTGGTCAGTTCGGTGCCGGATTCGATGTTGGCGACGAGTTTCTGCAACTCGGACTGAATGTCGGCTTTCAGCGCTTCGGAAGCGGCGAGTCGGGACTCGAGCTGCGCGACCTGCTGCAGCGCTTCGTTGCGTGATCGCTCGAGGTTACGAACTTCGCTCCGGGCTTCGTGCAACTGCCGGTCGAGTCGGGACTCGACCGCCCCGTGCCGGGACTCCGTGGAGGCCAAAGCATCGCGAGCCGCCTGGGCTTCCGCTTGCGCGGACTGATACCTCGCCTTGAAGGCGTCGTCGTTGTAGGCGTACACGACGATCAGCGGCACCAGAAAAATCGCCAGAAGCGTCACGAGCACGATGAAGATCTTCGTCAGAACATGCACAGCGGAATCCTCAGGTTCGTACGAGTCGGCTTCAAGACTGACGATCAGGGGCGTGTTCGTCCATCGTCGGTCTTCCTTCGACCGGATGACGGGCGATCGGAACGCAGTCCGAAACTCCTCACGGGATCAAGAAAAGTTGCATCATTGCCCCATTCGCCGAGGCGAGTAAGGGCCGAATCACGTTTGTACCGTTCACGTAGTGGCATGTCAACCGCGTCGCGGCGCACGTTCCACACCTGCCGCCCGGTCGCCGAGGGGCCAACTGTGCATATCGAAATCGTTCAACGCAAGGTTCCGGCTCAGGAACTTCGGCGGACCTGACCGGTGGTCGCGCTGTGCCGCAGGATCCCGCCCGCCGCCGCGATCTGGACCATCGGATTGGAATCGGTGAGCAATTGCCGCAGGGCCTGGGAGCTGCCGGAGGTGAAGATACCGCCGAGCGTGACCGCGGCCTGCGCCCGGAGCGAGAAGTCCGGGCTGCCGGCAAATCGCAGCGGCACCTCAACCGGAGCGGAGGTGCCCAGATCCGCCAGGGCGAGCGTCGCCGCCATGCGCACCTCGGCGGGCATCTCACGCCGTCCCTCACGGGTGGCCAGATCCGCCAGATTCGGGGCGGCCCGGACATCGTTGAGGCGCCCGAGCATCTGACACGCCAGTGCGATCAGCTCCCCCTGCTCTGCCGGCGCAAAGAGCGTGGCCCGGATGCCTTCCAACTCTCGTTCCTCCCCGAGCTTCACCATCGCCTCGGCGATCTGCAGATCGATGATCTTCGCCTGCGCATCGGAGATACGGGACATGCCCCGCCCGACCGCGGTACGCAGCATGGGCAAGGCCGAGTCATCACCCAGCTCCCCGAGGATCATGGCGGCATTGGCCTTGGCCTCGGGAATCTCGCCGAGCAGCATCGAAGCGAGCGGCGTCGGATCAACCTCTTCACCGCAGGCGTGCAGGGCGTAAATCGCCGCTGCCCGAACCGAGGCGGCTTCATCGTGCACGAGCGGAAGGACCAGCGGGATCAGTTCCTTCAACTGATGCTGGCCGACCGACATTACAGCAATGAAGCGCACGCCACGGTTTTCATCGGCGAGCCGCGCGGGAAGGACCTTCTCCAACTCGTTCGGCGCGTACTGCAACGCTTCGATGGCGTTGGCGCGAAGAAGCGGATTGGAGGAATCCACCGCCTGCTTGAGCAGTTCGATCGCGCTGGCGCGCGCGCCGGTTTTCTCCAGATCCACGGCGATCGGTTCACCGATCGCGCGGGAAGCGGGATCGCGCCATTCCGAGCCCGCATGGCCGGAGTTGTTTCGCGTGCTCCAGACCTGCTCGGTGGTGTCGCCGCACCCCCCCATGAATGTCAGCGCCGTCATGGTCGATGTGATCCCGATCGCGATGAGCACTACCGTCGTCGATTGCCGTGTCATTGTTCTTCCTTCCGTGATTGCGGTGCGCGCGGATTAATGAAAACGATCACGATCGGCAGACTGAGAAGGCCGGCAAGCGAGATCCAGCCGACCAGATTCCCGATCCGGAGGTACAGCGTCTCCCGCGAATCCAGCGGCACCTGCACCCGCAACGCGGCTTCCCGACGCGACGTGCCGTACCGACCGTCGCCGATTGTATTCCGGATCGTTCCGCGTGAGTCAATCACCATGCTCATTCCGGTGTTGGCACTACGGACCATCGGTGTTCGCAGTTCGATCGTTCGAAAACGGGCGCTCTGGGCGTGATGCTTGCGCCCGAGGTCATGCCACCCGAACCAGCCGTCGTTGGTCAGGTTGATCATCACATCGGCCCGTCGGCCCGATTCATCCCGAACCAGATGGCGACAGACGCGCGACATCGTGGCCTCGAAGCAGATTGGTGCGGCCAGCCAGACTTGGCCGCGCGCGGTTTCCAGGGGCAGAAGTGAAGGGCCTGATCCTTCATCGAGATTGAACTGCACCGGGCCGGCGGCCAGATCCAGCAATTGCTCCTCCAGCCACGGCCAGGCCGAGATGTACGGCATGGTCTCCCCGAACGGCGTGAGAAAGCGCTTGTCGTAACGCGGATAAGGCGGATCACCCCGAATCAGGTACACCGAGTTGTACCGGGATTCGTAGTGCCACTGCTCATCCCGCACGTCCAGCCCCAGCGTCGCCGTCGTGCCGACCAACATCGGAGTCGCCGTCCGCTCAACGAATCGCTCGATCGCGCCGGTGAACACGTCCGACGGCAGGAACCGATTTTCAACGAGAAAACGAACCGTCTCCGGCTCGAATCCGAAACCGGGCACGGTGGTTTCGGGCCAGATCACCGCATCCGGCGGTTCATCGGCTTGCAGCGCGTCGATCAGCGCCTCGGCGGAGAGTTCCAGCCACCGGCTGACATCTTCCTGCTGCTGCTCAAAGGACCACCGTTCCTTGATGTCCTGATCCAGATCCGTTTGGACGATGATGAACCGTGGCCCGTCCGAATCGAGCGGCTGCTGCATTCGAAAGACGCCGTACGCGACGTTGATCGCGAGGAGAACCGCGACGGGTATCGCAAAGCGAAAAGTTGCGGAACGCAGGTGCCCGGCTGATGCGGCGAGCAGGAGATCCATGGCTGCCCCTACCGGAAGCGCGAACAGAAACCCCAGTCCGTAGATGCCGAAGAGATCCGCGCTCTGCACGAGAATCGGCAATTCAATCAGCGGATGGGTCATCAGATACCACGGATAACCGTGGAAAAAAATCTCACCGCGAAAAAACTCAATGCCGACCCAGATCACCGGCAGAAGCAGGGTCGTCGGAATCCGGCGTGTGAGAGGATGCCGCATCGCTCGGTTCAGCACGATCATGAACAACGCGGGGTAGATCGCCATGATGAGCGCGTAAAGGATGAGGCCGGCGGGCGTGACCTGCACCAGCCATCGCGACACCCACAACCAGAGAAGGAAGCTGACAAGGTACACGCCCAGCCCGGCCGACCAGGGACGAGCGCAGGCGCGCTGAGCGGTCAAAGCAAGCGCCAGAGGCGCGAGCAGAATGAGCAGTTCCAGATGAATCGCCGCAAACGCTGCACTGATCACCAGCGCGTGGATCAAGCCGCCGGCGAGTCCGATCAGGAGAGCCGTCACGAACGCGGGAGGCGATGCGTTGGCGTCAGAGGGTAGGGTCGCGGCGTGATCACTTACCGGCATAGTCGATGATGCTACCGATTTCGCTGCGCAAATCACTGCGCGGCACGACGCGATCCACGAAGCCGCAGTCGCGGAGGAACTCAGCACGCTGGAACCCCTCGGGCAGTTCCTGGCGGATCGTCTGCTGAATCACACGCGGGCCAGCAAACCCGATCAGCGCTTTGGGTTCAGCGAGAATCACATCGCCGAGCATCGCGAAGCTGGCGGTCACGCCGCCTGTCGTCGGATCGGTCAGCACGCTGATGAACAGCCCGCCCATATCATCGAAGCGGGCGAGTGCCGCGGAGGTCTTGGCCATCTGCATCAGCGAGAAGCCGGACTCCATCATGCGCGCGCCGCCGGAGGCGCTGACGATGACGAGCGGCAGGTCACCGTCGGCGGCGACTTCGATCGCCTGGGTGATCTTCTCCCCGATGACCGACCCCATGGATCCGCCGAGGAAGAAAAAATCCATGACGGCGAGGACAGCTTTGCGACCCTTGATAAACCCGGTGCCGGTATGCACGCCGTCGTTTTGTCCGGTCGACTTCTGCGCGGCCTTGATGCGGTCCTTGTAGGGTTTCAGGTCCACGAAATTCAGCGGGTCCGCCGGCTTCATGTCCTCGTTGAACGGCTCGAAGCTGCCCGGGTCGCACAGTTGCTTCACCCGCTGGACCGCATTGATCCGGAAGTGGTACTGACAGTCGGGGCAGACCCAGAGGTTGTTCTCAACGGAACGCCGAAACAAAATCGCAGCGCATTCGGGGCATCGAATCCACAACCCTTCGGGAATCGCCTTCTTCGGGCGGCCGACGAGTTCCGGCGTATCAGCCCAGCTTCGTGTTGGTACGTTTGTCATCGGTGAGATCCACGGGGAAAACCATCACGCTCCGTATGCTGCGGCATTTTGCCGCTGGCGTCCAGTGGGGGACGTTCCCCGCCCAACGCCGCCGGCCCGATCTCAGGGCTCAGACATGCTGCAGTTCCGCCGCCTCCTGAAGCTCAGCGATCGTGCCGGCATCGAGCACGTATCGCTCAATCGGGGGTCTCCGCTCCAGCATCTGCCAGAGTTCCCGCGGGGGGCGATCGGCCAGCCAGCAGCGGATCAGGCCCAGCCCCACCGGATGCAGCACGACGCCGACTTCCTCACTCCGGGTCCGCTTGAGCAGTTTGGACACCGCCCGGAAAATCCGCGCTCGGACCGCGATCATGTCCTCGCCTTCCGGCGGGGAAAAACTCATCGGATCGTCGATCCAGGTGCGGTACCGCTTGCCGTAGCGATCCGCAAACTCCTGCTCGGTAATACCTTCCAGCAGGCCGAGGTCGGGGTCGGCCAGTTCGCTGACCACCTTGGTGCGTGCCTTGAGCGATGCCGCGCAGATCGTGGCGGACTCCGCCGCGGATTCATCGCCCGGATGATAGATCGTCGCGATGTGGTGCGAAGCGAGAAAGCGGGCCTGCTCGGTCAGGAAAGCGCGGCCGCGATTGCTGAGCGGGAGATCCGTTCGGCCGGACATGCGACCTTCCTGCGCCCAGCGGGTTTCTCCGCAGCGAATCAGACACAACACCAGGGTTCTGCCTTTGCCGGCCATGGTCAGTCTGCCCTCCTCGCCATCATCGGGTGTGCTTCACGCAGAGTTCGAATGGCGTCATCGTAGGCGTCGGCTCCGAAGATCGCTGAGGCAGCCACCAACAGGTCGCAACCGGCCTCCAGACAGGCCCCGGCTGTCCGGGCGTTGACCCCGCCGTCCATCTCCAGCCGCTGGGTCGGCCGCAGCCGCGGAGCAATCGCGCGGGTCTTCTCAAGCACCTCCGGAATGAACGACTGGCCGGCAAACCCCGGATTCACGCTCATCACGAGGATCAAATCGAAATGCTCCAGATACGGCTCAATCGCCGCCAGTTCCGTCGGAGGATTGATCGCCAGCCCCGCAGTCATCCCCTTCGCGCGAATCGCATCCGCAAGCGACTCGGGGGCCGGAACCGCCTCGATGTGAAAGGTCAGATGATTCGCGCCGGCATCGGCGAACGGCTCCACATACTGGGCCGGATCGGTCACCATCAGGTGCACATCCAGACACGCATCGGGCAGCGCGGCCCGGAGGCAGCGACAGAGATCGGGCCCCATCGTCAGGTTCGGCACAAAGTGACCATCCATGACATCCAGATGGAGGGCATCGGCCCCGGCGCGGAGCACGGCAGCGCACCCTTCCCCCAGGCGGGCGAAGTCCGCCGCCAGAATCGACGGCGCGATCAGCGGGCGGTTGAGCTCGGACACCAGCAGTTGTCGGGGGTCGGCCATGGATTGCACAGGATATCCGGTCGTGAAGATTGCCGCGCTGCGGTCACGAAAAACGCGGCATCCGTCGGGGGATACCGCGTTGGGGGTTTGCTTGGGACCGGTCAGGCCGGCCGTGCTGGAACGTTGCTCGCTTCAGTTACGGCTGCTGCTGGCTCGATCTTCCGAATCTCGGAAACTTTGCAGGGTCCGCTCGAGCGGGGCCTTGGCCTCCGGCCGCGCGGTCATCCACGCCCGCCGCTGCAGCGCAATCGCCTGTCGGCGCTCGCCGCGTTCAAAGTGCACGCGGGCCTGGTGGGCCATGCTCCGAATCTCCAGTCGCGGCGGGGCGATGTTGCGGACATGCTGCGCCAGCTCCAGAGCGAAGTCCATATCGCGCTTCTCCGAATCAATCGATGGATCCAGCGCGATCATCTCTGAGAGCATCAGCAAGAGCGTCGCATCGTCGCTGTACTTCTCGTTACGAAGCTTCCGGGCGTACTGATACGCCTTCTCCTTGTCATCCATATCGACCAGCATCATGTGGAACCTGTCGAGGGCAACGAAGGCCTGCTTGTGCGGATCGACCGCGATCAGTTCATCCATCAGGGCCAGACTCTGTCGCCAGTTCCGCATTCGCCGTGCGTTCTCGATCGCCTGGATCACGTCTCTCGATTCGGCCTGCAGTTTGGCGTCGTAACGATCATCGAGAACCGCGGCGACGATGTTGTCGAACTGCGGCGAGTGCGGATTGCCGATGAACTGCACCTTACCGTGGCGATCAACGATGAACGATGCGGGAATGCCCTGCACGCCCGCCGCCTGCATCCAGTTACGGTTGGTCTGGTTTCGATCGTCGACGGCAATGGCGTAGCTGATGTCGCGGCGATTCCGGTTCAGGAACTCCTCAACGACATCCTTCTCTTCGTTGCTGATCCCGACAATGCGCAGGCCGTCGGCGTGGTAGCGTTCCTGAAGACGGCTCAGGTGCGGGATCGCCGCCCGACAGGGGGCGCACCAGGTGGCCCAGAATTCGACGATGTAAACCTTGCCCGGCTCAAGCGAGAACTGCTCGCCGTGCAGCCATTCCTTGATTGTCATATCAGGGGCCTCTGACCCCGGCTCCAGACTCGGCGAGCGCTGAGCGTGGGCCTGCGCTGCCACGAGCATTAGCATGCAGAGACTGACAAATGTCCGCAGATTCATTCCGGCTCCCTTTCGATATTCATTGATCCAGTCCAGATGGCCGTGAGCAGAACGCCCACGTGACACCCCGATGTTGTACCAACACGATACGCCACCGTTTTCATCCGTGCCAGTGAATTTTTGGCCTGAACAGAACATGAACCCGTCATTCGGCCGGCCGGGGCACCCCATCGATCAGCTCTGATCGAGCAGATCGACCGTGGCGAACCGCTTGCCCTCGAGCATCTGGAGGCTCGCGCCGCCGCCCGTCGAGACGTGGCTGAACCGGTCCACCATGCGGAAATGATCGACCGCCGCCGCACTGTCCCCGCCCCCCACGACGCTCGTCGCCCCACGCTCGGTGGCGGTGACGATCGACTCGGCGATGCGGTGCGTGCCGACATCGAACGGCTCGGTTTCGTAGACCCCCATCGGGCCGTTCCAGACGATCGTCCGGGCCCGGCCGATCTGCTCGGTGAACTGATTGACCGTCTCCGGTCCGATATCCAGCCCCATCCACCCCGCTTCAATCGATTCCTTGAACACCTTGACGGGGGTCTGCTTCGAGATCTGCTTGCCGCAGACATGATCGACCGGCAGGAAAAGCTTGGTCTCCCGTTCCGCGGCCTCTTCGATAATCTGCTCGGCCTGCTTCAGCATGCCGAGTTGAACGAGACTGGAGCCGACCTCGTGCCCGAGCGCTTTGATGAACGTGTACGCCATCGCGCCGCCCACCAGAATCGAATCGACCCGGTCGAGCAGCGAGCGAATCGCACCAAGTTTGTCAGAGACCTTCACCCCGCCCAGTACCGCCACGAACGGCCGCTCCGCGTTGCTGATCGTTTCGCTCAGGTAGCGCAGCTCTTTCCGCAGCAGTAGGCCGGCCACGCGCGGCTTGCCTTCCATCGCCTTCGGCACGGCGAACATGGATGCATCTTCTCGGTGCGATGTGCCGAACGCCTCATTGCAGTAGATGTCGCCGTAGGACGCAAGTTTGGCGGCAAAGCCCGCATCGCCCTTGCGCTCTTCTTCGTGAAAGCGAAGATTGTCGAGAATGACGATCTCACCGTCCTTTATGGATTCCACGGCCTTCTTCGCTTCCTCACCGACGCAGTCCTTCTCCACGAAGGTGATCTTCACATCCGGCAGGAGTTCGCGCAAACGGTCCACCGCCGGCTTCAGCGAGTAGGCCTGCTCGTAACCGTTCCCTTCCGGCCGGCCGAGGTGACTCATCAGAATCAGCCTGCCCTTGCGGTCCAGCACCGACTGAATGCTCGGCATCGACTGTCCGATGCGCCGGTTATCCGTGACGTTGCCCTCATCATCGAGCGGCACGTTGAAATCGACACGCATAAGGACTCGCTTGGACGCGACATCAATCTGGTCAATGGTCTTGCAGGCCATGGTTCTTCCGAATTCAGGGGGTCAAAAAGGGGGTCTGAGGGGCCGGATGATACGGCACCGCCCGCCCGGCATCCAGCACTGGCATCGGGAGACCCGTCTATTGCCCCCGCTTGATCGAAGCGCGCTTCTGCATTCGCCCGGCCCGGCTTGACCCGCCTTGATACGATCCGCCGCATGCCCGATGCGCTGCCGATCATCCTGATCCTCGGCCCGACCGCCGGCGGAAAGACCGAACTGGCGATTCGACTCGCCGAATCGCTGCCCGGCGGCGGGGAGTGCATCTGCGCCGATTCCATGCAGATCTACCGGCACATGGACATCGGCACCGCCAAGCCGACCGAAGCCGAACGCGCGCGCGTCCCCCACCACCTCTTTGATCTGATCGAACCCGATGAGGACGGCTTCACGGTGGATACGTGGCTCGACCGCGCGGAAAAGTGCATCGAAGCGATTCGCGGGCGCGATCGCTGGCCGATCGTCGTCGGCGGCACCAACCTGTACGCCCAGGCGCTTCTGCACGGCCTGTTCGACGGCCCCGACCCGGACCCGGCTCTCCGCAAGAAGCTCGAAGGCGAATCGTTGCCCGACCTTCGCGCCAAACTCGAATTAATCGATCCCGAAGCCGCCTCACGCATTCATCCCAACGATCGCAAGCGCACCGTCCGTGCGATCGAAGTCTTCGAGCAGACCGGCACGCCGATCAGCCAGTGGCAGTCCCAGTGGGAGCGCGGCACCATCCGCGATGATGTGTTCATCATCGGACTCGACTACCCCGCTGAGGTGATCAACCGCAGAATCAACGCCCGGGTGAAGCGAATGATCGAAGCGGGCCTGATCGATGAAGTGCGATCCCTTTACGAGTCTGGCTATAAATCGGGGCACAAATCGGGTCGGCTCGGCCGACAGGCCGCGGAAGCGCTGGGGTACAAGCAGATCATCGCGGCTCTGGAAGGCGAAATGTCGCTGGATGAGGCGGTCGAACAGATCAAGATCCGCACCCGCCGCTACGCCAAGCAGCAGCGGACCTGGCTGCGGCGGTTCCGCGCCCATCCGAAGGCGATCTGGCTGGACGCATCAGACCAGTCGCCCGAAGAGTTGGCGAAGGCCGCCACTTCTTCGATCCTGCAAAACGTCGAATCGCCGCAGGCTTACTTCAAACGTGAAGAAAGCGACTGAGCAGCATTTCGCACGTAGCAATCGTCGGAGGAAGGCCCGTCCATGCGGCAATAATCCGAGCGAGTTCAGAATCCTCAACGAACCCGCCTACGCAACTTTGCCCGATGGCTTTGAGACTCATGACCGGAACCACGATCATGGTCACAGCTTGACATGCTCGGTATCGACGACGATGTGCAGTTGACTGTTCTATGCACGATGAGAGAGGATAATGTCATATGCCTTGGTACCAAGTACTCATGGAGTTTGTAGAACGACTCGGCCTTGCGGGAATCCTTGGCGCGGCCGTCGGCACAGTCGTCACCCTATTGGTAAAAGCTCGCATTGATCGCAAGACGGAGTCTCGTCGTCGAATAGAGGAAAAGCGTTGCAACAGCATTTCGAATGTCTATGCGGCGCTCTACGACATGCAGGTCGCCTTGGAACTGTATTCAACACCAGATTGTGCAGGCGACGAGCTCGAAAAACGAGCGGAATCGTTTCACGACGCTGCGAACAAATTTCGTGAGATTTTTCAGCATGATCGTTTCTGGTTTGATGACGATAGTTGCGCTCTGCTCGACGAAATCTGGACTCAATACAAAGCGACCGGATACACACTTGTCGAAGCTGAAATGAATATTGACTTTGTCGAGAATCGCAAGAAGGCACGCGAGTTTGTGCAGAGGAAGATTCCTGAAATCAGAAAGAAGTTAGAAGAAGACATACGCAGGATCATCCGCGGCTTTGAGTAGGATCATTCGCGTTCCCGAACATTGAGCCGTTCAGTGGGTTCGCTCCCTGCGTAGATTTGCTCCTGCTGTGGTTACTACCCTGCCCCCTACGCAACAGGCGCCGCCCATCGCGGAGGCGTTCCCCGCAGGTCGTGGGCAAGCCGCCGGATGCTTGGGGCACTACCACAAGGAACACGGGGAGGCTCCCGATCATTACGGGGAGTTCCCCGGGCGATTCGGGGAAGTCCCCGGAAGACTTGCGAAAAGCCCCGGCATGCTTGGGACAACCCACCCTGCGGCCGTGGAATCCCACTCCGGCGGCGGGGCAAGCTACGTTTTTTCCGTGAAGTGCCGCAAACGAGTGCAGCCGTGCTGGGATCGGGCCGATTCTGCGGATGAACGGCCATCCCACGCTCCCGTCATTCCCGTGCAAACGGGAATCCAGTGGGCGCGCGGAAGCCGCACGATGTTCCACTGGCCCCCGCCCCACCCAAAATGCGCGGGGTCGACTGGATGCCTGCTTTCGCGGCAATGACAAGAACGGAATCGAAGACATGGCTCACGACTACATCCC
>RECV01000275.1 GCA_007693845.1 Phycisphaerales bacterium | reverse complement strand
GGCGGTGACGGTGTTGTCGGCGGGTCAATGGCCGCTGCTGGTGCCGGATGATTTTGATTTCACCGATTTGGGGCAGATGGTGGTCGTGAACGTCCAGCTTTGCGGCCCGCCCAGTGTGGAGTAGCCGAACCATGATCCGCCGGTCCAGTAGCCGGCCGGCCATCCCAAAGGGTGCCCGGTCCAACTGCGGGCGGTCCAGCCGTGACCGGACCAGACAGAGGCGGGGGCGGCGGTCGGGCGAAGGTGCGGCCGCGGCGTCGTGCGGGCGCGGGCATAGCGGCCGAGGGCAAGATCGCCGAGCGAAAACTCTGCGGCCGCTTCGTCGCGCTCCGCAGGGTGGTCCGCGGACGGCGCATCCGGTGCTGATTCCGTGTTTGGCTTGACGGTTTCCGCTGGCGGAGGAGCCGGCATATCGAGGACAATCTGCGCGGAGGCGGATTGAACGGCGAACGCGAGAAGGGCGGAACCGGTCATGATTATCGTAGGGATTCGCATGATGCTTCAACTCCTGCTGCGGCCGCGATTGGTCGATAAGCCATCGGCCGCGGGCATCGTCGTTCTGATTCTAGCCCGATGGCGAGTCGCCGCACACACCGCGGGAGCCGTGACTTTCGATATGCTCCATCAACCATGATGCATCCACCGCTTCTTTTCCAGCCGATCTTTCGGGAAAAAGTCTGGGGCGGCCGGCGGCTGGCCGACCGGCTGGGCAAGTCCCTGCCGGAAGGCGTTCGGATCGGCGAATCGTGGGAACTCGCCGACCTGCCGGATTCGATTCCCGATGGGCGATCGACGATTGCGAACGGGCCCTGGCGCGGCCGAACGCTGCGGGAGGTTCTCCACGAGCAGCGTGAGTGGCTGATGGGTTCGGCTGAACTCACCGAGGAGGGCGGCT
The DNA here is from genome assembly GCA_007693845.1 of Phycisphaerales bacterium. Lineage (GTDB taxonomy): Bacteria > Planctomycetota > Phycisphaerae > Phycisphaerales > SM1A02 > SKZB01. The sequence continues at coordinate 5,904 of RECV01000275.1, read as the reverse complement.
TCCCGCTGCTCATCAAGTATCTCGATGCGCGGGAGAATTTATCGGTCCAGGTCCATCCCGATGCGGATTATGTACGCGCGCACCCCGAAGCGCACCTGAAATCGGAAGCGTGGGTCGTGATCGACGCTGAGCCGGGGGCGGTGATTTACAAGGGGCTCAAGCCGGGCGTGACCGAGGCGGATCTGCGGGCACATGCGGGCACGCCGGCGATTCGGGAGGATCTTGTTGCCGTTCCCGCCGTCCCCGGCGCGTGCCATTACCTGCCCAGCGGGACGGTCCACGCGCTCGGCGCGGGGGTGCTGGTCGCGGAGGTGCAAACGCCCAGCGACACGACGTTTCGGATTGATGATTGGGGGCGGACCGGCCGGGAGTTGCACCTGGAAGAGGCGATCGAGTGCATTCGCTTCGGCGTGGATGGGGGGGATGCCGGCGAACCGTCGCCCCCGCCGATCGAGGTGGGATCGACCCGGACGTTTGAATTGGTCCGCACGCCGTATTTCGGCTTGGAGCGGATCGAACTGCGTTCGGCGGGTGTGCTGGAGATTGTGACGTCCGGTATGCCGGAAGTCTGGATGATCCTTTCCGGATCGGGTGGAATCGAGGTCGCCGGCGAGCCGATGAATGCAATGGAACGCGGTCAGACGTGGTTGATTCCCGCCAGTCTGACCGGTGCGTCTGCGCGCAGTGGCACGGGGCTCGAGTTCCTGCGGGTCTCTCTGCCTTCGCCGGTGGAAGGTGCGCTGGCCTAGCGATCGTGAGGTCGGGTCGAATCGATCATCCGGGAAAGGGCATGCGCCGGAAGAGAGGGCATGAGATACTTCGCACCAAAGTCAGGCGACCTGCGAACACTCCGGCGAACGGTCCGGCTGCGGTTTCGCGCTGATCTTGTCCTGATGATGGTTCTGTTCGTGGTGGGCTCCTTCCCGCGTGCGGCGGATGCGCAGGGCATCCAGCATCTGATCAGCCCCGGCGACCACTGGGCCGATCTGGCCGATCGTCTCCGGCCCGGTGATCAGATCATCTTGATGCCCGGCCGTCATCGCCCTGCCCATTTTGATGATCTGCAGGGAACGGCCAATCGTCCCATTACGATTCGCGGCCTCAGCCGGAGTCATCCCTCGACGATCGAAGCGCAGCGGGAAGGGATTCGCCTGCGACGTTGTCAGCACATCGAGATTCGGGACCTCACGATCACCGGCGCTACGGTCAGCGGGATCGAAGTCGTGGATGATGCGCCGGAACGGGTCGGGGCTGAGCCATACGAAAGCCACATCACCATCCGGAATGTCCGTGTGCTCAACACCGGTCCAACGGGAAGACGGCACGCCGTCCGGCTCAAGGGAATTGCCGATGTCACCGTGAAAGATTCGCACTTCGAAGCGTGGGGCGGATCGGCCGTCGCCATCATCGGATGTCATCGCGTTACGATTACCGATTGCACGATGGTTGGCCGGGAGAATTTCGGCCAGCTCAACGCCGTGCAGGCCCGCGCTGGCAGTTCAGCGGTGCGCATCGAAAACTGCACGATTCGTGATGCCGGGCTGACCGCCATCGCGCTCGGCGGGGTTTCCGATCCCGTTGAGTTTCGGCCCGCGCTTCAGGATGAGGACGGCTCGACCGGAAGCCGGTCACTGCGGTATGAACTTGATCAGGTGAGCGTGCGGCAGAACCTGATTCAGGGCGGGGAGTCGGCCATTGCGTTCATCAACGTCAGCCGCGCCATTGTCCGGCACAACACGATTCTCGCGCCGTCCGAATGGGTGTACGTGGTTTCCGATGAGCGAGAAGACCCGCGGCTCGGATCGATTGATCGCTGTCAGTTCGGATCGAATCTGATCACGTGGCCGGCGGGGACGCTGGATCGCCTCACGGCGGTGGGGGCGAACGGCTCACCGCGGGGATTGACGGTGGAGGAGAATCTCTGGTGGGCCGAGCCGAACGAAGATGGGCCGAAACCCGACCCGATACTCAGCGAGCCACCCGCCGGGATGCTTCAGTTTCAGCAGCGAGTGGATGTGGATCCGAGACTGGATGAGAAGCATCGGCCGCAGACGCCCGAAGCGCAGATCTTCGGCCGCAATGCCCCGTGAAAGCTGGCCGAAAGTGTGGATGGTGTTCACTGAGCGACGACGGCAGGGGTCTGCGTCGGTGCGCGGTGCTTTGTCTCACCGCGCATCAGCCGCTATCCTGAGCAAATTCTCGGTGTTTTCCGCCGACGACTCAGACCCCGAACGCTTGCGAGCAGGATTTTACTCATGGCCATTCTTGTTGACGGTTCCACCAAGGTCATCTGTCAGGGCATCACCGGTTCGGCCGGCGCCTTTCATACCAAGGGCTGCCTCGGCTACGGCACGAAGATGGTCGGCGGCGTGACGCCCGGCAAGGGCGGCACCGAGGATGACAACGGCCTGCCGATCTTCAACACGGTCCGCGACGCGGTCGAGAAGACTGGCGCGACGGCGACGATGATCTTCGTTCCCCCGCCGTTTGCCGGCGATGCCATTCTCGAAGCGGCCGACGCGGGAGTCGCGGTGATCTGCGCGATCACCGAGGGCATTCCCACTCAGGACATGATTCGTGTGCGTGCGGTCCTTCGTGACTACCCGGATGCGAAACTCATCGGCCCCAACTGCCCCGGCGTCATCACACCCGGGCGCAAAGTGAGCGGCGAGGGCGCGAGCGCCACCTTCGAAGGCGGATGCAAGATCGGCATCATGCCCGGCTATATTCATCTCGCCAAGGATGATGCGCCCACCGGCAAGGGGGTCGGCATCATCTCACGCTCCGGCACGCTCACCTACGAAGCCGTCTGGCAGTGCTCCCAACGCGGCATCGGTCAGACCACTTGCGTCGGGATCGGCGGCGATCCGGTCAAAGGACTCAACTTCATCGAACTGCTCGACATGTTCGAGCGCGACAAGGAAACCGACGGCGTGGTCATGATCGGTGAAATCGGCGGTTCGGATGAAACCGAGGCCGGCCACTGGATCAAGAAGCATATGTCCAAGCCCGTTGTCGGCTTCATCGCCGGCCGCACCGCGCCGCCCGGCAAGCGCATGGGCCACGCCGGGGCAATCATTGGCGGTGCGGATGACACGGCCGAAGCGAAAATGAAAGCGCTCAGTTCCTGCGGCGTGAAAGTCGCGGAAAGCCCCGCGGATCTCGGATCGACCATGGCGGAAGCTCTCGGGGTTGAGGCCGCGGTAACGTCGTGATGCTGGTCCTGACCCCGGCTCGAATTCAGCTCGCGGCGATCCTTCTGGTCCTGCTGATGTGCGCGGGATGTCAGCCGGCACGCAGCGCGACCGACGCGCCTCAGATCGGACGGGGCAGTTACGACGGACCGCCGATCACGGTCGACCTTCAAGAGCGCGGCCGGATGGTTGAGTTGACGCTCACATTGACCGCGCCGACCGGCGGATACCGGTTCGTGCTGGATGATGCGGAAATTCGCGAAGAAGCGCAATCGCGGGTCGCTTCGCTCTTTCTCACGCTCGAATCGCCGGCACGCGATGAAATGGTCACCCAGGCTCTGATTGATCACGAACTGACCTGGACGCGCCATCAGGATGCGTTTGATGAAGTGCAGGTCTACGTGAATCAACGCGCTCGCGGTGAAGAGGGCAGGCGGGCCGTGTACCGCCGCGCGGAGATCGTCATCCACTGAGGATCCGGCCGGCTTCGATGGTCTGGGAAAGCCCCGTCGCAAAATCAACCGTCGGCTCGTAGCCAATCAGTTCGCGGGCAAGGTCAATGGAAGCGCGGCTGTGTTTGACATCGCCTGCGCGCGGCGGTTGGAACTCACATTCCGATTCAATCCCAAGCTGCGCTGCAAGCCGATCCAGCAGGACCAGCAGGGAGATACTCTCGCCGCAACCGATGTTGACCGCTTCGCCGCGCAAACGATCGTGCGGCGCCGCGCCGGCGAGCAGATTGGCGTGAACCGCGTTGGCCACGTGGGTAAAGTCGCGCGTCTGTTCTCCATCGCCGAAGATGACCGGCTTCTCACCCCGGCGAATGCGCTCGAGGAAGATCGGCACGACCGCCGCGTATGGGGAATCGTGACGCTGGCGAGGGCCGAAAATATTGAAGTAACGCAGCGTGAGGGTGGGCAGGCCGTAGCAGTGCGCGTAGGCCCGCGACATTAACTCTCCCGCCAGTTTCGAAGTGGCGTACGGCGACAGTGGATCCGCGCGCATCGTTTCGACCTTCGGCTCCTGCGATTGATCGCCGTACGCGCTGCTCGATCCGGCGTAGATCACGCGGCATCCGTTGCCAAGCGATCGCGCGATCTCCAGCAGATGCAATGTTCCCGTTGCGTTGACCTCGTGGTAGCTCACCGGATCGTTGACGCTGGCGGGGACCGAGGCGAGCGCTGCCTGATGAAAGATCACCTTGGCGCCATCGCACGCCTCACGCCGCGATTCGGGATCGAGAATCGACCCGCGAACCAGCCGAATCGAATTCTGAACGGCAGCGAGATTGCTCATCCGGCCGTTGGAGAAATCATCCAGCACCGTGACCCGTGCGCCGAGCCGTACCAGCGCTTCGGTGAGATGTGAGCCGATGAACCCCGCGCCGCCGGTTACGCAGACCGGTTGACTTCGGTAGGTGCCTTCGATTTCGTAGCGCGGTGACTCAGGCATCAGGCGATGACTCGGACGTGATCGGCGCGGCGGGGGCGGGCGATGCGGAGGATTCTGCCGCTTCATCCTGCCCGGCCGGTTGCGCCGCGGGCGGCGTGTAGTTCGCGCGCGGCACGTCAACGCGCACACGCCACAGCCGCGTGCCCGTCACCCGGTATTCCGTCATGAATCGTTGCCGCATGTAGAGCGTCACCAGCTCGTGATGCCCGCCCGGACGCGGATAGATCACATCGACTTCAGCGGTGTTAGCCCGGATGCGGATCTGTTGAATGTGAATTGCCAGTTCATCGTCCGATTGCATCGGCCGGGAATCACGCAAACGCCGGGACAGAATGTCGTACAGATCGTTCGGCGCGCCTTCCGGAAGGTTGAAGACCAGCTCACCCTCCCCGTGCCGATCGTGAACGTAGCGTATTGCATCCGCGAGAATCGTCGGCGTCGGCTCGAGCTTCGGATGGCCGATCTGTGCGGCTCCCTCAATCGGCGGATACGTCGCCCAGGTCGTGCAGCCGACCGGTCCGGTCGTCATCACCAGCAACAGAAGAACGGTTGAAAGTATCAATCGGCAATAGGCCATGAGTCGGTTTCCTTGCTATGCTCCCACGGGTTGAGAACGGCCCATGAGTGTATCACGTTCAGCCCGGTCGATCAGTTTTCGACAACGGGGTCTCCGCTACGAAAGCATCCTCGACATGCCCAGGCGAATCGTTGTTGGAATCACCGGTGCAAGCGGCGCGCCCTACGCGGTCCGCACCATCGAACTGCTTGCCCGGGCCGGCGTGGAGGTGCATCTCGCCATTTCCACCCTCGGCCGGCGTCTGCTCCACGATGAACTCGATATCAGCAAGCCCGACCCGGATCGCGTCTCCAACGGCCACGGGCAGCACGTCGTCATCCACAACGATAACGACCTCGGCGCGACGCCCGCCTCCGGCTCATTCCTGCACGACGGCATGATCATCGTGCCCTGCTCCAGTAACACGATCGGCGCGATCGCATCCGGACTGACCCAGAGTCTCGTGCAGCGCGCTGCGATGGTCACTCTCAAGGAACGAAGAAAACTCATCCTCGCGCACCGCGAAACGCCGGTCACCACCATCGACCTCAAGAACATGGTCCGCGTCAGCGAAGCCGGTGCGATCGTCTGTCCGCTTTCGCCCGGATACTATTTGAATCCGCAGTCGGTCGATGACCTGATCGACTTCATGGCCGGACGACTGCTCGATCTCGTGGGCGTTGAACATGATCTCAACACGCG
>RECV01000144.1 GCA_007693845.1 Phycisphaerales bacterium | reverse complement strand
AAGGGCAACAAATCGGGTGTTTGTCCGGAATGCGGACTCAAACGAGAGAAGTCATCGACTGAGCAGGAAATGTTGGTCGGTCGTCTTGCGGTCGCTTATACATGGCTGATCCTCACGCCGTTCGTGATCTTTCTTCTTCTGACTGTTGTGAGTCTGGCGCATCGCTGAGAGCAATAGGCACGTGCGGAGTGGCGTGCCCCCAACTTATCGGCCGCGCCGAGGAGCCGCTCGTGTGTGAACCCCTCCACCGCGCATTGGCCTGCTCCCGAAATCTGAGCCTGTCGGTGTTTCGTTCGTCTCAGGGAACAAGACTCGATGCTTGTTCCGCGTCAGTCACGTCGATCCCGCCGACGTGCGGTGAGGAAGCCGGCGACACCGAGCAATGCGAGTGCACCGGGTGCGGGGATTGCAATGATCTGAATACCGCTGATGTATGAGATTCCGAGCGGCCCGGCATCAGCAATGATCGAGATGTCCGACAGGTGCTGCACGTCGAAGACGACATAGTTACCGACACCGCTCGTCGTGGCGTCGATATAGTGCAATGGATCAATGAAGCCACCGGGGTCCATGGCCTGTTGATCTTCCATGAAAAGCGACTGAAGGATAGTGCCTCCGGCATCGGCCAGTGAGAGGGTCTGGGCCGCACCGGTAAAGTCCCATTCGCCATAGACGACGACGCGATATCCCGTCGAGACGTAGTGGGCCGGCAGGTCAAAGAAGTTCACGGTGGTGGTCGGTGGACCGAAGTTGCCGCCATCGGACATCAGTGCGCCGTTCATCATGATGCCATCGCTGGTTGTCGGGGGCCAATCGCCGAAACTTACCTGCAATCCACCCCAGGTCACAGATGCGGTCGTCGCAGCGCCAGCGGAATTCATCAGGTTCATCTGCAGGCCGGTGCCGATATCACTCCAATCGCCGCCCAGGTCATTCCAATACTGCTGGCGGACATTCCAGCCGAGCGTCCCCAGGTCGCTGGTACCGGCTTCCAAGTTCGAGACCAGTGGATCGTACAGCGGCAACTGTTCCGTCTGGTTGTACCAACTCACTGCGATCGAATCGAACGTCGTTGCTCTGGTATCAGCAGTCATCGACAAAGTGACCGCCCCGACCAGACCTGTGAGCCAAGCCATTCGTGACCAACGTGTATTCATGGCTTTTCCCCTTTATGGCAGATACTGAAGCGCATCGAAGACCAAACTTCGACGCGACACGACCTGTTGCGCCCACTGCGCTACCCACAAATCTCCTCTTCGCTACCCATATTGCTTATGGCTGATATGTTTACACGATCAACACATACAAGAAGCCGTGTCAAGAAATTCATGAAGAAAAACTGCAAAGGTCAGGGTGCCCGCCCGCCAATCCGGTTTCGCCGGGCCGCACTCCAGGCGATTCGCCCGCCAATCCGCGTTTTCAGCCAGAAAACGGCGTTCAGACGGCAGAAACGACGGGCGGCCGCGCAACCACTGCGGTTGGGCGGCCTCAAACTCCAGTTTGAGCGGCGCAGATTGCGGTGTCCGGGCGCGATCGCGCATCCTGAAATGGTGCCTTTGCGCTGTCAGAGATTGCTCACGCGCGGCGAAATGTTGCTCATGCGCGGCGGCCGATCGCACACACAATCGCATGGAGTGCCCTTGCGCTTTCAGATGTTGCCGTAGCAAGGCCGAGAATTGCAGTTGCGCGGCGAACTGTTCCCCTCGCGTGATGAATCTTTCGCTGTGCATGAAGAGAATCTGATTGTGCGTCAGGAACACTTCTTCATGCAACAGCAAAAGTTGATCTGGCTTGTAGAGACTCTCCCCTTGCGTGAACACGGTCTGCACTCGCATGAGAACACAATGCGTCTGTAAGAAGACTCTACCGCCGCGCGAACGGGAAATTTACGGCGACGATCAGCGCGGCACGTAATGCAAATGGAAGGAACGAAATCGAGAATCATCGCGTGGTGTACGCGAAAGCCGCAGCGACGACTGCTCGCGATGCCACGTCATTCGTGGGCCACTTCAGTCCTCATTCTTCCTCTGGAGCATGACCGTTCCCATCGATGACGGCAACCTCAATCCACTCGGATATTGGATCACTTGCGATCGGCATGGTGCGGTCATTGGTTTTAGTTCGCCAGAAGAAGATTGCGGATATGGATGGATGGGCGTGTGGTGAGACTGGCACGAGGCCCCGTGTCGTCGTCCATACCGCGGCCGATGGTAGCGAGGATGTGGAAGTCGCCCGCGCGATTGAACGTGATGGGCTCGCCACGCGCATCGCCGTTCTGTTCGCGGGAATACTTGCTGTACGTGTCGTGGGAAGGCGGGCCGATGTTGCCCGAACCGATGACGATGAAACGCACATCGTACATCTCTGCGATGTCAGTTGGAATGCGATTGCCGTCGTCATCGACGAAGGAGAGTATCGGAACGACGCTTTGGCCGGGGGCGAGTTCAGCACGGTCACTGACGTACTGGTCAGTGCTCATGCGCAGTTCGAGGTGCGGCTGAACGTGAATGTAATCTATGTCGGGAACGCCTTGAGGCGTTCTGATGACGAGGGGAAGAAGAACGGCTGCGAGCAAAAGCAGCGTGACAAGAACGATGGCAAAAGGCATGATTCTGTTGCGCGTGTTCATGTTCGTGTCCCCTGCTTGTGTATTCACCGCCATTCTACCCGGCACGGGTAGTCGGATCAGTCACCGAGTGGGCCGCTTCACACACGGAGTGGCTTCAGTCCGACCCGTCATATGCAACGCGCGTACACAGCAATTCAGCCGAACCATATCTAAGATGAATATCCGGCCTGAGATTTACTTCGATTCGGGTCCGCTCGCCAGGGTTCAGATTTCTCACATTCATAGACGTAACTCCGGCTGTCCCCACAGCCTGATGGCGGTAGGTATGAACATGATCCCCACCCTCATCAACAATGTTGATGACAAAACTGGCCATGCTAATCCTTTTCGTACCAGTGTTCTGTATGACGAAAGTGTAAACGTAGAGGCCCTGCCGCCCTCTTGCAGGATAATGCACGATGCCGTCCACATCGACAACCTTTAGGCCGCTCTGCTTTGTCAGTTCAGGATCGGGGTGCAAATGAAGGGGACTGTAACTCGCCGGAGCATCGAGCCACCAATCAGGACGACTAGTCTTTGTAACGCGCACGTTCTTCCAAACCCGTTGGGTATCAGAATACGGCCGGTCTTGTTCAGCAATCCCGGCCCCGCCGTCATGGGCCCTTCGCAAATGCACCATGAGAAAATCCCCATCGCTAACTTCCATCGCTAGCGCGGTTGGGCCCGGGAGCATCACAGCAACTGGACGATCGTGCCGTCCTCTCGAATTGGGGCCTGTGTCATCCGCTGATGCCCACCAAAGGACACGGCCAAGGACAATCCGCTCCCGTGCGCGATCTGCTTGTTCTTGAAGTGTCGCAAGTCGTCGCTCCGCGCTCTCTCTTCGCTCATCCGGTGCGTCCGGATCAATGGCTCGCTCCGCATCCTTGATCCGTCGAGCCAATGCCTGAGGAATATCCCCAAGTTCGATTACCTCGACTTCGAAGATTGGTCTGGTCGTTGAAGTGAGTTGTTGCCCAACGCTACCGCTCGTCATCACTGTCAGGACGATTGCAGCCACGATCAGATGAAGTTTATCGTACATCGTCTGACTCCTATCATCTATCACGCGCTTCCAATACTCGGACTGCCAATAACGATTTCATGCAAACATTTTCCGGACGCTGTAGTCCGACTTCAGCGTTCATGCCTGCTGGAGTATATCACGTCCGATTTTGTCGATCCGAATACTTGGGTAATACGCTACATCGCATGAGCTGGCCGCGAGTCAGTGGCCGCGGCATGAGGGACGGCATCAGGTGGAACTTGGGGGAACGACAGGGTGGAACCGACAGCGACACTTACGTCACACATCGAATCAGCTCACCGCTCCGCCATGACCTTTTCGATCTCGCGCACGGTCTTGGGCACCTGCTTGGACAGGTTTCGTGAGCCGCTCTTCGTGATCAGTATGTCATCCTCGATGCGGATGCCGATCGCTTCCTCCGGCAGGTAGATGCCCGGCTCGATGGTGACGACCGCACCGGCTTTCAGCGGCCCGTCGGGCGCGTGGTCGTGGGTTTCCAGTCCGAGATGATGACCGATGCTGTGAATGAAGAAGTCGCCGTAGCCGGCCTTCGTGATCACGGCCCGGGCGGCGCGGTCGATCTCCGCGAGCGTGGCGCCGGGTTTGCACGCTTTGATCGCGGCGTCCTGAGCATTGAGAACCACTTCGTAGACTTCGCGCTGCCGCGTGGTGAACCGGCCGTTGGCGGGAATGGTGCGCGTGATATCCGCGCTGTACCCGCCCCAGACCGCGCCGGAGTCGATGCAGATGAGCGCGCCATCCTCGATCGTCTGATCGTTCGCGCGGTAGTGCAGCACGGTCGAGTTGATGCCCGAACCGGCGATGGTGTTGAACGCGGTCCGCCGCGCACCGCGCAGGCGGTAGGCGTGTTCGATCGTCTCCTGCAGTTCGTACTCGTTCATGCCCGGCTTGACGCGCTTGAACGCAGCGTCGAAACCTTCCGCGGTGATGTCGATCGCGTACTCGATCATTTTCACTTCGTGCGAAGATTTGGAGCCGCGCAAGCCGGGCACCAGATCGGTCTGATCGTCGATCGACAGGCCGGGGATGCGCGATTCCAGCTTGCGGAACAGTTCCAGGTCGGGCGAGACCGGCTGATCGTACTGGGCAAAGTCATGCAGGCAGGCGAGTGATTTGGCGCGTTTCGCCGCGGCGCCGAGGAAGCGCGGCAGATGGGTCGTGCGGAAGATCGCTTTGAATCCGGTCTGTTCGCGCAGTTTCGCGCTGACTTCGAGCCGGTAGCCGTCCCATTTTTCGACTTCGGGATTCAGCGGCCGCAGGAACAGCATCTCACGCCGGGCTTCGACCGGGTTGGCGGGGTCGAGCACGAGCACCGCTTCGGGCTCATCCGTGATGCCGGTGAGATACTCAAAGTGCGGGTGCGGCCGAAAGTCATCGTGCAGATGATCAAGCGGCTGACCGGCAAAGACGACGCCGATCGACTTCTTGAGCTGCCCGCGGACCTTCTTGCGACGGGCGGCGTATTCGGACAGCGGCATCTCGGGCGGCGACTTCGTGGGCATCGAGCGTAACCTTCCTTCTGATTCGTCAGTTGAACACGCGCGGGTCGCGTGGAAAGACATTCACCTGGTTCATCCCCATGCTTCGAGCAGCGCAAGCAGGTCGAACACGTTCACGACCCCGTCGCCGTTGAGATCCGCCGGGCACGGATCGCCGTCGGGCGGACACGGCCCCCAGTTTTCGAGCAGGATCAGGAGATCGAAGACGTTCACGACGCCATCATCGTTCAGGTCCGCGGGATTGCCGGGCGCGGGATCGTCACCGATGAAGAGATCGACGCGGCCGGACTGTGTGCCGTTGATATCGCTGGCGTAAGCGCTGATGACATGATCCGGCGCGCCGTTGCCGCTGGCATCGAGACCGCCGGCGAGGTTGAAGCCGAAGAAGTCATCGGTTTCGACGGCCACGTAGGTGTGCAGCGTTTCACCGGTTGAGCCGGAGATCACAAACGCGCGACCGGTGCCGGAGCCGCCGAAGAACCCGCCGGGCGAGGGCTGGCCGATGAGGAAGTCGGCGACGCCGTCCTCGTTGACATCGCCGGCCGTAGCGACATTGCGGCCGAGCCGTCCGCCGGCCTCGGTGCCGTCCCATGTGTTCAGCAGTTCGCCATCCTTGCCGGAGTAGAGGTAGGCCCGACCGGCGTTGGTTGCGGCGGAGCCGATGCCATCGGCGCCGATGAGCATTTCAGCGTGGCCGTCGCCGTTGGTATCGCCGACGATCGCGATGGCGTTACCGAAGAAATTGGACGGACCTTCGCCGGTGAATTGATAGAGTTCATCGAAGGAATCGCCGGCATAGGCGTAGGCGCGTCCGCCGAAGAATCCGGGCGCGGGGTGGAAGGGCGCGCCGACCATCAGATCGGGAGTGCCGTTGCCGGTGATGTCCCCACCGCCGGCGACCGAGGCGCCGTAATGCGTGGCGGGCTGCTCACCTTCGAACCGGTGCAGAAGATCGCCCGTCGCGCCGCAATGGAGGTAGGCAAAGCCGAGCCGATTGTTCTGGGGAGCGCGGGCGCCGATCAGGTAATCCGGCACGCCGTCGCCGTTCACATCCCCCACGCCGGTGACGGAGAAGCCGAACCAGTCGCCGGCTTCTTCGCCGGTGTGGGTGCGGATGAGTTGCCCGGTCTCGCCGGAATAGACATAGGCCCGCCCGGCATCGGTGCCGTTGGCATCGTTGCCCGGTGCGCCGATGAGCAGGTCCCCGACGCCGTTGCCGGTGATATCGCCGATGCCGGTGACGGCGGAGCCGAAGCGGTCGCCGTTGACCTCGCCTTCGAAGGTGAACAGCAGGGTGCCGGTCGCGCCTTCGTAGACGAACGCCCGGCCGGGTCCGGTGGTGGCGATCGGGTCGGCCAGCGGCGCCCCGATGATCAGGTCGGCATGACCGTTGCCGCTGACATCGGGCGTCATTCGCACGGAACTGCCGAACCACTGCTGGGCGGACGGGCCGGGGATGGTCAGATCGGCCTGGTCGGCGGGGACTTCCGCGGCCTGAACGCCGCTGACCGCGGTCCAGACGAGGCCGATCGAGGTGAGGTTGATGAGAGCGAGAGAGACGAAACGTGATCGGGACATGGGATTCTTTCTCCGGCGATCCGGGCTCCGATGATCCGGGACGAATGTCAGCACGCTGCCTGTTGAGCGCGTGCAATGGAGTGCAATTTGCGGAGCGTATCACATTCGCCGCGGGGTGAATCCTGCTGCGGTCCGGCGAAAAGCGGTGTCTGGAGCAAAAATCCGGCATTCCGGCGGAGATTGCCGAAGAAAAACCGCCGCTCGCCGGTATAACACGGTGTGGGAGATCGGCTGGCACGCGGGGTTTCCGCGAAGTGATCCGACGGGTCAGCCGATCAACAGGTGTTTGGGCGTTGGATCAGCGGTTTGCGGAATGCCGCGCATCGGGCCGGGTCACCGAGGTGGCGGCGTCTGATCGGTTTACGCGACGCGTTCCGTCGTTGAACTCTCGCCAACCGCACATGCGGCTGCAACTTTGCCCGGTGCCCGACGAAGCCGCTTCTGCTCGCTGTTTTTCCCGTTTGATTGGACCCCATGGCCCGCACGTTTGCTTGGATTATCGGTACCGCCATCACCCTCGCCATCATCGGCTGGCTGGGGTGGTTGATGTTCATTCGGATCACCGATGCGCTCGAAGAGAGCGAGTCCAGCCGCCAGAGCCGGGCGGTCGCGGTGGAGGTCGCGGAAGTCGAGCACGGCACGATCCGTGATATCCGCCGATTCACGGGAACGATCCGCCCGCGTTCGGAAGTCGAGATCGCCCCGCGCATCGCCGGTCGGCTCAAACGTCTGTACGTCGATATCGGCGACACCGTCAAGCGCGGCGAATTGATCGCGGAACTGGACGATGAAGAGTACCTGCAGGATGTCGAAGCCGCCCGGGCGGACCTGCTCGTGACGGAAGCGATGCTGGATGAGAAGCGAAGCGCGTTCCAGATCGCTGAACGCGATTACGAACGATCCAAGCGGCTGCGTGAGCAGCAGATTGCATCAGAGTCGGAACTCGATGCCGCCCGGTCCCGTTACGAGGCGGAACAGGCCGGCGTGCGCGTCGCGGAGGCGGAAGTCACCCGCCGCCAGGCCGCGCTCCGCTCCGCGGAGATTCGCCTCTCCTACACGCGGATCATGGCGAACTGGGAGACCGGCGGCGAAGTGCGCGTTGTTTCCGAGCGCTTCGCCGAGGAAGGCGCCACCGTCGCTGCCAACACTCCCCTGCTGTCGCTGATTGACCTGGACACCCTCCGCGCGGTGATCTTCGTCACCGAGCGCGATTACCGCCCGCTGCGCATCGGCATGGAAGCGGAGTTGACCTCCGACAGCAACCCCGACGAGATCCACAGCGGCCGGATCGTGCGGATGTCGCCGGCCTTTCAGGAAGGTAGCCGACAGGCCCGGGTTGAAATCGAACTGCCCAACCCGGACCACGCGCTCAAGCCCGGCATGTTTGTGCGCACCCTGCTTGAACTCGCTCGGGATGATGATGCCCGGGTCATTCCGCGGCAGGCGCTGCTCACGCGCGACGATGTGACCGGCGTGTTCGTGGTCGATCGCTCCGAGATGACCGCCCACTTTGTCCCGCTGACCATCGGTATTCGCGAACGAACGCGCGTTCAGGTTCTCGAGCCGGAACTGAACGGTCCGGTCGTCGTGCTCGGCCAGCACCTGCTGGATGACGGTGCGGAAATCAGCATTCCCGATGAAGACGGCGCGGAAGTGGCGGACCGATCGGATGAAACCGTGATTTCCGGCGCGCTCGGGAGATCGTCCGGATGAAGATGACCGACTTCAGCGTCATCCGTCCGGTCTTCATCACGATGGCGGTCCTGATCGTGATCGTGCTCGGCGTGATCTCGCTGTCGCGCCTGCCGATCGATCTTCTGCCCGAGGTGGAATACCCCACCCTGACGGTGGCAACGAGCTACGAGAACGCCAGCCCCGAGGAAGTGGAAGAGCTGATCACCCGCCGCGTGGAGGAAGCGATCGCCGCGGTCCCCGGCGTGGAGGAGTTCACCTCCGTCTCCGCCGAGGGCAACAGCAACGTCCGCATCACCTTTGCGTGGGGGACGAATCTCGATGTCGCAGCGGCGGACATCCGTGAACGGCTCGACCGGATCATCCCGCGTTTTCCCGACGATGCCGACCGGCCGCAACTTCGCCGATTTGATCCATCCGCGTTTCCGATTCTGATCATCGGCGCTGCGAGCGAACTCGATCCGATCGAGTTGCGTGAGCTGATGGAAGATGTCGTGCAGCAGCGGCTGGAACGTATTCCGGGCGTGGCGACCGTCGATGTCTGGGGCGGACTCAATCGCGAGATTCAGGTCAACCTCGATCCCGACCGGGTCATCGCGCTCGGCCTGCCGCTGGACGAGATCCAACGCCGCATCACCGAAGCGAACATTCTCGTCCCGGCGGGGACGGTGGAGCGCGATCATCGTGAAGTCACGATCCGCACGCCGGGCTACTTCGCCAATCTCGAACAACTCGCCGCCACGGTCGTGGCGATGCGCGATGGCGCGCCGGTCTACCTCGATCAGATCGCCACGATCGAAGATACCCACGAACGCCGCTCGCAGATCATCCGGATCAATGGCGAGCCGGGCTTTCGCCTCGCAATTCGGAAACAGTCCGGCACGAACACGGTGGACGTCGCGCGGCGGGTGCTGGCGGAACTCGACCGCATCAACGCCGACCTGCCGCAGGTCAACCTCGTCACGCTGACCGACCAGTCGGGCTATATCGAACAATCGATCCGAAACGTCAGCCAGTCGGTGCTGTACGGCGGGGCGCTCGCCATACTCGTTCTGCTTTTCTTCCTGCGCAACATTCGCAGCACGATCGTGATCGGCACCGCGATTCCGATCTCGCTGGTCGCGACGTTCTCGCTGATGTACTTCGGCGGGTTCACGCTGAACCTCATGACGCTCGGCGGGCTCGCGCTCGGCGTGGGCATGATGGTCGACAACGCCATCGTCGTGCTGGAGAACATTGCCCGCAAGCGGGAAGAGACGACGGACGTCCGGCAATCGTCGCAGGAAGACGCGGCGGCCGGCGGAGACGAAAGAAAGTCGAAGAGAAAGGCCGAGCGTCAGTCGAGTCTGGTGGCCGCGATTGACGGCACGCGCGAAGTGACCCCCGCCATTATCGCCGGCACGCTCACCACCCTGGCGATCTTCATCCCGCTGCTCTTTGTCGAAGGGATCGCCGGCGTACTCTTCACGCAGCTCGGCTACGTCATCAGCTTTGCGCTCTTCTGCTCGCTGGTGGTGGCGATCACGTTCATTCCGATGCTCTGTGGCCGGCTTCTCCGCGCTCCGGGTCAGCACGGCCCGAAGTTCGTCCGCTGGCTGTTCCGCCAAAGCCGCGCGTGGTTCGAAGAGATGGAGAACGGCTACCAGACCCTGCTGCGCGGCGTGCTGCGCGCCCGCGCCCTGGTGCTGCTGGTGGTCATCGCCATGCTCGCCGGCAGCATCTGGCTGATTCCGCTGGTCGGCGGCGAGTTCATGCCCGAAGCCGACGAGGGTGAAGTGCGCGTCTCGGTCGAAATGGAAGTCGGCGTGCGTCTGGCCACGCTGGATGAGCGCATGCGCAAGCTTGAACGTGTTGTGCTCGAAGAAGTGCCGGAGATTGAAAGCTACGTGACGCGACTGGGGTCATCGGGCTGGCGGCCCGGTGGCGGCAACACGGGCCGCATCCAGATGACGCTCGTTCCCGAAGCTGAACGCACCCGGTCCAGTCTGGAGATTGCCGACGATCTGCGCGACAAGGTTGACATCATCCCCGGTGCGGTCGTGCGAACGCGCGAGGGTCAGGGGCTCTTTCTCCTGCGCATGGGGGCTCCGGACGGCGAGCGACTGCAGATCGAAATCCGCGGCCATGATCTTGCGACACTCGATGCGCTCGCGGCCCGAGTCGCGGAAGCGACGGAAACAGTTTCCGGCGTGACGGACGTTTCGCTCAGCCGCGAAGCCGGCGCGCTGCAGGAACTGGTGCGCATCGACCGCGATCGCACCGCGGATCTGGGGTTGTCGGTCTCCCGCATTGCCCGCTCACTTGAAACCGCGATTGCCGGTTCACGCGCAGGCGAGTACCGCGAAGGCGGGCGCGAGTACCGCATTCGACTGAGCATGCAGGATTCGGAAACGCTTGATCCCGAAGACATCCTCGCCTTCACCGTGACCAACGATGAAGGTGAAGCGATCGCGCTGCGCAATGTGATCGAATTCGTCCCCGCCATGGGACCGGTGCAGATCGATCGGAAGAACCAGCAGCGGACGACGACGGTCTCGGCGAACATCGCCGGCCGCGATCTGATTTCCATTGTGGCCGACGTGCGTGAAGCACTCGCCGCCGTCCCCGTGCCAAGGAATTACGAAGTCGTCATCGCCGGCGACTACGAAGAGCAGCAGGAAGCGTTCAGCGAACTGATGATGGCCTTCCTGCTGGCCATCGTGCTGGTCTACATGGTGATGGCGTGCCTGTACGAATCACTGCGCGATCCGCTGATCGTGATGTTCAGCGTTCCTCTCGCACTGATCGGCGTGGTCGTCATGCTGTTGCTGACGGAAACGCCTTTCAGCGTGCCGGCGTTCATCGGCAGCATCATGCTGGGCGGGATCGTGGTGAACAACGCTATCCTGATCGTCGATCAGGCGACCCGGCTGCGCCGGGACGGCGGGCTCACGCCGCGCGATGCGGCCCTTGAAGCCGGTCGGCGACGGATGCGACCGATTCTCATGACGTCGCTGACGACGATTCTCGGTCTGGTGCCGCTCGCGCTCGGCGTCGGCGAGGGTGCCGAAGCGCAGGCCCCGCTCGCCCGTGCGGTGATCGGCGGGCTGATCAGCGCCACGGTCATCACACTGTTCATCATTCCCGTGCTGTACACTCTCTTCTATGCCTTCCAACGCCACCCCGCCGAAGCCGCAGAGCAGCGCTCCTCCGCCGTCGCCCCGGCGTGATCGAGGCGCTCCCGAGCCGCCATCCGAGCCATTGCACCGCGTCCTGAAAATCGCGCTTCTGAGTGCATGCACCTGCGCGATGTTCAGTTGCCAACCGGGACCGTTCGACTACGAACTGAAGGACTTTCCCGAGGCGCGGTCGTTGGGCGTTTCCGAGTGGGATGATGTCACCGTCGACCCCGCTGTCCAGCCGCAGGTCGAGATCGATCCGGATGAAGAAGAGCCGTTCGATCACGATGCGGAGCTTCTTTCCACCGCTGAAGTTTCCATCGAACGGGCAGTGTATCTCGCACTGCGCAACAATCGCGGCCTGCGCGTGGAAATGCTGCAGCCGATGATCACTGGCACGTTCGAAGAACTCGAACGTGCGCGTTTCGACCCGGTACTGGACGGCGAGGTGACGGTCCTGCGCGAACGCAGTCAGCGTATCTCCGCCGCGACGCAGGAGATCTTCGGCACGCTCGATGAACGCGTTCAGGGCGAAGTCGGCATCCAACAGGAACTGCCGACGGGAACCACGCTCGATGCGTCCTTCCGGCAGGTGTTCGCGGACTCCGACCGCACGCCGGCGCAGTACTCGACCCGCTTCGGCTTCACGCTGACCCAGGCGCTTCTGCGCGGTGCGGACCGGGATGCGAATGTGGCGTCGATCCAGCAGGCCCGTTTGGACACACTGGCTTCGGAATACGAACTGCGGGCGTTCGTTGAGTCGTTGGTCGCCGATGTGGAAACGACGTTCTGGGAGTTTCTGTTCGCCAAACGCGAGATTGAGATCTTCGAAAGCTCGCTTGAGCTCGCGGAGCGGCAGCTCAGCGAGACGCGTCAGCGGGTTGAAGTGGGCGTCGTCGCCGAGACGGAACTGGCCGCCGCCAAAGCTGAAATCGCTCAGCGCCGGGAAGAGCTGATCAATGCACGAAGCGACATGAAGCGATCGCGGCTGGAACTGCTGCGGCTCATGAACCCGCGCACGCGGGAAGGATGGGATCTGGAACTGCAACTGCTCGGTGAAGCCGCCGCCGAGCCGATCGAACTCGATCCGGTCGGCGAGCACGTACGGCTGGCCCGATCCATGCGGCCGGAACTGAACGAAGCGCGTCTGCGGCTCGAACAGGGGCGGCTCGACGTGGTGCGCACGCGCAACGGATTGCTGCCCCGGCTGGATTTCTTCATCACGCTCGGCAAGACCGGCTTTGCGGACTCCTTCGGCGAGGCGTGGGCGGATCTCGACGGTCGGGGCTATGACCTTCAGGCCGGGCTGGCGTTTCAGTATCCCCTCGGCAATCGCGCCGCCGATGCGGAGTATGAACGCGCGCGCCTCTCCCGACGCCAGGCCTCCGAAAGCGTTGAGAATCTCACCCAGCTTGTCGATCTCGATGTGCGCATTGCGTATATCGAAGTTGAACGGGCGCGGGAGCAGATCGAGGCGACCCGCGCGACGCGAGCATTGCGCGAAGAAACGCTGCGGGCGGAGACGGAGAAGTTTCGCGTTGGAACCTCCACGACCTTTCTGGTCGCACAAGCGCAGCGTGACCTACTCGAGAGCCAGATCGCGGAAGTCCGCGCGATGGTCAACTATCGGCAGACGTTGATCGAACTCTACCGGTTGGAGGGCACCCTGCTCCAGCGCCGCGCTATTGACGCCCCCGGCAGACGGATGGTAGAACGCGGCCAAACCATCAGCGGATGACGGGCGACCGTGCCCGCTGATCCGCAACCGTCATTTTTCGAACGGACCGCAGGATATGGAGCAATCTTTATGCATCATGTGACGCGAATTGCATACAACTTTTTTCGCCTGCAAGCTTTTGATCGCGCGGGCTGACCTAACATCTCGCGACGAGTGTCGCACGACACCCGGCGATTCCATTAAACAGATCGGGCCTTTCTCGGCCCGTCGCTTTGACTCATCAAGTTATGCCTCACACCACTGCTACGCCACCCACGGACCGTCGGCCTGCCGCCGACTCAGATCACGGCACAGATGCCGACACGGCCCCCACCGTCGCAAGAGAAGGCGCGAAAGAAGAGACGTTCCCCGAACTCTCGTTGAAACTGAAGCTGGTCAATCTGGTGGCCGTCGTCCTTCCGTTCATCGGGTTCCTCGCCGCCTTCGTGCTGTTGTGGGGCGTTGCATTCAACTGGATCTATCTCGGGCTGCTGGTGATGATGTACACCATCACGGCGGTCGGCATCACCGTCGGCTTTCATCGCCTGTTCACGCACCGGTCGTTCGACTGCCCCGACTGGGTGCGCATGCTGTTCGGAATCTTCGGCTCCATGGCCGTGCAGGGACCCGTGATCGAGTGGGTGGCGGATCACCGGCGGCATCACCAGCACAGCGATGTTGATGGCGATCCGCACTCACCCCACCACCACGGTGACACCGTGGGCGGCGTGATTCGCGGGGCATTTCATTCGCACGTCGGCTGGCTCTTTCGCGGCCGGCCGAAAAACTCGGTTCGCTACGTGCGTGATCTGCTCGAAGATCCTATGGTCCGCTTCGTCAATCGCCACTTCGTCCTCTGGGTTGCCTTGGGCCTGCTCATCCCGGCCGTGATCGGCGGCCTGGTCACCATGAGCTGGACCGGTGTGCTGCTCGGCTTTCTCTGGGGCGGGCTGGCGCGCGTCTTCCTCGTTCACCACGTCACCTGGAGCATCAACTCCGTCTGCCACATCTGGGGATCGCGCGATTTCCGCAGCCACGATGAGAGTCGCAACAACCTCATTTTCGGCGTGCTCGCGTTCGGCGAAGGGTGGCACAACAACCACCACGCCTTTCCGACCTCAGCGCGGCACGGGTTGCGCTGGTGGGAGATTGACCTCAGCTACCTGCTGATTCGCGCGATGAAGATGGTCGGCCTGGCGAGCAACGTGCGCGTCCCCACCCCGGAACGCCAAGAGTCCAAACGGCTGCAGCGCGACAAGAACGCCGACACGTGATCCGTGATCGGTGAGTTGTTCGGATAACCCCACGCTCTCTCCGCGAAAGGTGCGGACAACCGAAGCGATCGCTCCGCCATGAACTACGTTGCATTGATCTGCGTCTCTTCAGCCATCGGGTTCTTCTGCCTCGTCTTGCTCGGCTGCGCTTCCGCGGACCGTTCGCACGGCGTGGCCGATCAGACGACCGAATCAACTTCCGAGACAAGCCCGGCCGAGCCGCCGGCGCAGATCCGGGCGTGGATGGATCGCCTGACCGTCGCGCATGCTTACGATCCGGCGACCGGCTTTATCGTCGCCCGGGAAGTCATCGACCTGCCCGAGATTCTGGCGGCATCACCACCCCTTGGAGAAGCGGTTCAGCAAAGCCGCACTGAAGACAAGCCGCTCGTCGTGTTCGCCACGGCAGACCGCTGTGCGCCGTGCCAGCAATTCAAGAAAGACGCGCTGAACGATGTTCGCGTGGTTGATCGATTGCGTCAGGCCGACCTGTTGGCAGCGCACATTGAGGTGGATCGCGAGCCGGAAGCCGCCCAACGGTACCTCGGCGGCACCGGCATTCCGATGACCTATCTGCTCCGCAACGGCGAAGTCGTCGCGCAACTGCCCGGCCAACGGGACGGGGAGACTTTGGCTCACTGGCTGGACGAGCAGCTTCGGATCACGTCAGAGAGACGCTGAGAATAATTCAGCGCGGACCGATGACGTGGCCGACCACGATCTCGCCGCTTTCGACGTGGCGGAATTCAACGAGGCGTTCATCCGCGTAAATGGCCGCGATGGTCCACTCATCATTCGACAAGCGGTCGCCGACGGCATACGGCTGGCCGTCAATCAACGCGATCGTTCCGTTTCGCGCGCTCATGATGGCGCGAACCTCGACGCGCAGGGTGGGGACCTTGGGCGTTGGTTCAACGACGATCACGGGCTCGGATGGCTTGGCGCGCGGTTCGTAGTAGAGCGGCGTCGACCCGAAGGACTGTTCCCGAAGCGCTGTGAGGTAGAGTTCCAGTTCCGTCGGCGCATTCGGCTGGTCCGTGTGTTTCGTGCGGGCAGCGGGGAGCGGGATGGATGAGATTGCCGGCGTCGGCGTCGTGGCATCGCGCGTCGCGGCCGCCGTACGCGGGCCGCCGGCATCCAGAACGACCGCCACCCCTTTGACCAACAGGACGGGAATCAGAAAAGCCGTCAGCGTCAGCACGTGTCGATTCGCCAGAAAGCCGGTCATGAGGACACCTCCGATGCCGCGCGATTTCGCTTCGGGCCGCTGCCGGATTTATCTTTCCCCTGGCGCAGGCCGCGTGAGATCGCCGGCGGGTGAAACACCAGCACGTCGATGTGCATCTGAACCGCGGCGAGTTGACCCGCCTCCGCATCAACACGCGGCGTGAAGACGACATTCACCGGACGCACAAAGCCCTCCAGTGTCGCCATGCGCTCCATGAACTGCGCGATGTTTTCGTAGGAACCCTGAATGCTCAGGGTAACCCTCCGGCTCGACGCATAGGCATCGATCTTGTTCAGGTCGCCGCCCGGCTGAAGACTCTGAACCGCAACGTCATGCTGCTGCGCAAGCTCCATGAACGTGCCGTACAAAGCGGAGGAATCGAGGCCGAGGGCGCTCTTGGCGGCGATGTCCTCGACCTGATGGCGCAATTGTGACACGCGCCGGGCGGTCTGTTCGAGCGCGGTCTGGTCCACCGCTTCGAGCGCATCCGCCTTTGCGATCTCGGCTTCGAGCTGATGGAGTTCTTCAGCGCGCGGCTGGACAAAGATCATCCACATGCCGACCGTCAGCGCGAGCATGATGCAGATTTGCGCGAGAAATTCACGGCTCAACCAATCAGTCATGATGACCTCCCTCCGCCGCGCTCGCCAAGTCACGGATGATCCGGTGAGGAACGGTCGCGACCTTCACCCGGGCTTCAAATTGCTCCCCCGAAGTCCCGCCCATGCGGGTCATCTGCACCCCGCCCAGGGTGACCGATTCGAACAAAGGGCTTTCCTGGAGTTCATCGACGAAGCTTCGCAAATGTGTCCGCTGGGTTTCGGGGTCGGCCTGGCGGGCGAATCCGCCGAGTGTGCCGACCACGCCCTGATCACTGCGTTGAAAGCGCACGCTGGTGAATTGAATCGAAGCGGGCGTCCGCCGACTGAGATCCTGAAGAATGGCGCGAAGGTCCAGTTGGTCGGCCATTTCGGACTCGTACCGCTCATTGAACTGCTCCATGAGGCGGAGTCCGGCGTGAAGCTGCTGCTGACTTTCGAGAAATGACTCGATACTCGCGACGTGGGAACTGATAGCGGCGACCTCCTGCCGCGCATCGCCAAGCCGCGCTTCGTACCGCCACGTGTCGAGGCCGATGACCAGCAGCGCTGCCGCCGTTCCGGTCAACAGGCCCCGCCGCACCCGGGCGACGCGGCGTCCGATGCGGACCTGCGTCGGCTCGAGACTCAAACTCTGCAGGCGTCCCGGCTGCCGCAGTTGCTGCACCAGTTCACTGGCCGGGCTGCCCGGCTCACGGAATCGAAACTCCAGCGCGTGGTCCGCCTCCGCGGGCAGTTCCATCTCCTCCTGAATCAACGGGACAAGACCGTGCAACAGACTCCCCGGGCCGGTACACCGGATCGTGAGCCCGTCACGTTCCTCATCACTGACGCCGAACCGAAGCGATTGGCGAAGCTCCACGATGAAGCGTTGCAGGACGGGTTGCAGAAGCGGGAAGATATGCGAGCCGCAGATTCCCCGTTCTTCATCAATGACCGCATCACGGTCGGGAAGACCGAACTCACCGAGGACGGATCGCGCCCGCTCAAAGTCGAGTTCAATCGGCTCGCCCTGTTGATCAATGCTGATGGGGCGGGTCAAAGTCGCGGCGAGCGTTTCGATCCCGAAGTTGATGCGCCGACAGAAGCGAAGGGCGCCGTCGCGGACGAGGAGAAACAACGATGCGTGTTCGCCGATGTGCAGTCGCGACGATTGCGATTGGCGGTCTCGCATGGCCTCCGACAGAACGCGCGCGGTCTGCGCCGCCTCGATCGGCGTTGAGCAGGCGGGCTTGAGCCCCGAATCGGTCACCAGTTGCGCCAGCGCGGTGGCGACATCCTCGCGGTCGGCGGTGACCACCGTATGAACCTTCGGATTTACCCCGCCCTTGTCTCGTCCGATCACGCAGCCGGCCACCGTTGCGGACATGGCGGAGTAGGACAGTGATTCGACGATCGTGAGTTTCGCTGATTCAATCGCCT
Source organism: Phycisphaerales bacterium (assembly GCA_007693845.1). Lineage (GTDB taxonomy): Bacteria > Planctomycetota > Phycisphaerae > Phycisphaerales > SM1A02 > SKZB01. Next base: position 10,095 of record RECV01000144.1, on the reverse strand, counting down.
GACGCGCATTGGCGACCGGCAGTTCGGTCAGACTGGTCGCGAGCGTCGGGCTTCGATAGAGGACGCGGGCGGGCAGCCCCGAAGCGTTCAGCTTCTCAACCGCCCGGCGGAGTGGGGCGCGAAGATTCGAGATCTCATGAACCCAGGCGGCGGGCTCGATCGGTAACTGGTGATAGTGCCGAAAACGCCCCAAAACGCGATTGCCGTCACTGAGGACCACGTCCATCCGCGTCTCGAGCAACTCGATGACCATGCATTTTCGTTTCACAGTTTGCACCTTGTCCGATCGATCGGTTTCTGTTCTATCGGTCCGGTCGGCGAGCGACTTTGCTGTGTTCCCGCATCACACCGGGCTTCGGCAATTCGTATGAATGACCTCAGGGACTGACTTCAGTCCAATCGGTCAGCGTGACCTCCTGCCCCCCGCTTCCCGGCTCGATCAGCACGGACTTGTAGTCAAGATGGATCCGTATGCGATCGCTGGTTTCCATGTGACGTCCGAAAAACGAGCCGAACAACTGGCTGTGCGGCATGGGACCATCGCCCCTCATCTCCAGCGCACCGGTCGGGTTGACAATGTGGCCGACGAACCGGGTTCGATCGGTCATCAGCATCTGCTGGTTCGAACCGGTCATGAACAGCCGCACCCGCTCCGGCTCGTGCGTGTTCGTGTTGACCTCCGCCGTGCTGTAGAGGTTGACGGCACCTTCGACATAGAGGGTCAGACTCGCGCCGGGCAGAATGTTCAATCGGGCGTCGTCCTGCACTGTAAAGCCCGCGTCCACGAAACCGACGATCGGCTGTGTCACATTGACCACGCTGTCGTTGCCGATCGTCCAGGTCGAATAGCGAAAATCCTCGCTGTACGTATGCGTGCCGGACCAGTGTGCAACGTGCCCCGAGCTGGCGGGGACGTCATTCGGGACGACGAGACGGGGAACGGTGATGCGGCTGGACATGGGCGCGATGGTCCCGGTGATTTGCGCGTACTGCGAAGTCGCGACGACGTGATCCGGATCACCCCCCGGCCCGATTCCCAACGAGCCGTAGATCGTCGATGCCGTCATCTGGACGGCCTGAGAATCGGTGGAGTTTGTTGCGACAAACACGTCCAAGGTGGCGCCTTCGCCGTACGCGCCCTGGCTCGAGTCATACCCATCCACGAAGTGATGTTCGCCGGAACCCTCGCCCCACAGGAACATGGTCTCCTTCACCGCGAGCCGCGGAATCGGCTGATGCAGGTCGGCACTCGTGTGCGCCAGATTTTCGGGCGGGATCGATGACATGGCCGGCACGCCGGGCCCGGTCCAGCGCGCGATCAGGCCGTGATCGGATGACCGGCTGAAGTACCGGATTTCGAAGGGATGCCAGCCGGCTTCCAGTTCCACGGTCCCGCCGCTTGCCTGCATGCCGTGAACGCCGTCGTTGTCCACCACTTCCTCACCGTCAATCCAAAGACGTGCGCCATCGTTGCTTTCAAGTTCGAACGTCCAGAGTCCCGCTTCGTCAATGCGAAGCTGACCGGCAAATCGCGCGGCGAAGTCGGCTGACGGCCCATCGACCCAGAACCGGGTGCTATTGCTCACGTTCGGCCAGTCGATCCGGCGGGCCGCCGCGACGGCATCGGGCACGGCTTCCCAATCGACATCGCTGATCTGATTCGGCGAAGAGGGAAGCGCGAAGTACGCCGCCGCCAGACCGGGCCAGCCGCTGCCGCTGCCCGGGGGCGGCAGGTTCACCGTCATGACGGACCGACGGTTTGCCCGACCGGACTCGCCATATGCCGTCAGGACCGCCGTGTTCCCGTTCCGTTCAACGTCGACCATCGTGGTCGTGTTGGACGAACCCGGCATGGTCATGATCGCGATGCTGCCGACCTGACCATTATCATCCACATCTTCATCAAGCACCAGTTCGCGCGCGGCGACGTTGAGCCCCGCTTCCGCGGCGTAGAACGCACGGGCGGCTTCAACCCGGGAAAGACCGACCTCTTGTTGCCGCGCGCCGGCAAGAACCATCCCCACCAGGATCAGCGCCATCAGCAACATCAGCACGACCATCGCCACGGCCGCGGCCCCGCGCCGCGAGGTCGGCTTGCCGCGCTGATGCCGCGAGCCGGATGTTTGAACCACGTTGATCATCATGGACCGGCTCCCGATGCGATCAGCAGACCCCTGGGAAAGGCGCGCGTGCGGACTGTCACTCTTGTGCCATGCTTTTCCAATGTCAGTGTCATTTCGATCCGGTGGACATTGGCCACCTCGTCGCCGGTGAGATCGGTGTTCATCGGTTGATTGTCATCATCAAACGCGCGCACCTGAAAGTGCGTGAGATGTTCCGCGAGCACGTGATCGATCTCATCCCGGCGCAAAATCAGTTGCTCGCCCTGACGACGCAGTTGTTCCGTCTCGTGCCATGCGATGGAATCGGTGGTCAGACTTTCGAGGGCAGGGCCGCTGCCTGAGGGATAGTCCCGCCTCTCCACACTCCGAAGTTCATGAACCGCGCGCTCCAGGGCGAGTCCCGCCTCACTGTTCAATCGGGACGCGGTCGAAGCACTGAGGTAGCCGTCCGCTGCCGTGAAGATCAGCGTGGACGCGAGCGAGCCGAGGATCGCCAGGACCGCGATTGAAGCGATGGCCTCGATCAGTGTCACGCCTCGTCTGGAGTTGGTCATTCGCTGCTGCACTGTCATGACTCAATACTCCGCAAGAACCGTGGTCAGCGCGTACTCGCGCGGCGTGCCGTTGATATCCGACCACGAGACGCGCACGGTGACGACCTTGTACCCGGTTCCGGGGCTCGTCAGGTCAGGTCCGGTTTCGTTGATCTCGACCGTTCGACCGTAGCCGGCGAATCCCGGAACGGACGCCTGCTCCGGGTACCGGCTGGTTTCAACCCAGTCGTAGCCGCGCGCGGCGGAGTTCCGATCCGCGATCACATCTTCCATCTTCTCAACCGCCAGCCAGCGCGCGGTGGACATCTGCACCGGCGTCACCCGGTCCTGGTGCGCGCTCTGAACGGCCAGGAGCAAGGGCGGAACGGCAATCGCCAGAATGACAATCGCGATGATCGTTTCGATCAAGGTGAACCCGTGCGATGATTTGCGGCGCATCTTTGTCATGACGATTGACGCTTTCGTGCGTCTCGAAGAAAACTACGGCTTCAGCAGGCGTGCGTGACCGGTCTCCGGCTCGACGGTCACCTGAACACCCCCGATGAACGTGGCGCCTCCGGTTTCCACCAGCAGCACGTCGTCGTCCGTCAGCGGCCGCCCGCGCCAGTCAAACCCGATCCGCGGCTGCAGGTCAAAGTCGACTTCCGTCAGCGCCACATTCTGAAAGGGGTCCGAACCAAGAATGACAACATGCTCACGTCCGGTGCCCGCATCGACGAGCGGCAGCGCGCTGGCTCTGCCCGGTTGGTCGGGATCCTCAAGTCGGATCCGCCATTCGGTCATGCCGTCGAACTCGATCCAGACCGTTCGGCCGAGGGAAGTGGCGTACTGGCGGGTATCGAGCAGGTCCTGCAGCAGCAGCCGCGCGGCCACGTTCGTTCGTCGCTCGTTCAGCGCGCCCAGTGCGGGGACGGCGACGACGGCGAGGATGCCGGCGATGGCCATCACCGCGATCAGTTCGATCAGCGAATAGCCACCGCGCTCCTGAAGAGCGCGGCGGCGCGAGTTTGTTATGAGTCGTGACCGAACCATGATGGCATGGACTCCATCAGGTTTACCACGAATTTTCGCCGACCTCGTTACTGTTGGCCCAGAACTTGCCGGCGGCCGGGTCGTAGTTCCACCCTTCCGGCGCCTCGGCCGACACGGGCGGATTGTCCTCGTTCCAGGTCGCTTCGCGGACTTCGTTGGCGTCGCCAGAATCCTTGTAGGGATTCGGCGGAATCGGCTCCTGCATGACGGTCCCGACTTCGTTCAACTCTGTGAGGGTCGGATACTGCGGATCACCTTCGAGGGCGGAGAAGGAGTAGAAGTTGGCGATCCCTGAACGCACCCCGCCCAGCGTGCCGCGCACCGCGGACTCCCGCGCATTGGCGGAGTAATCGAGATAGCGCGGCAGGGCGACACCCGCCAGAATGGCGAGCACGACGATGACCGCGATCAGTTCGATTAGCGTAAATGCCCGTCGAGGAGAAATGTAATGTTTCGTTGATCTCTGCATGGTGAGAAGTCCTTGATCCCTGTTTCCACATCGCGTTTGATCCACCGTGGATTCGACGCATTGTCAAATGCTTCGTCCTGCCTCAGGTCGAAGTCGCAACTTCGATCTCCGCCCGCCCAACCCCGAAATCAGCGTTAGCCGATCAGTGAGGCCATATCCCACAGCGGAAGAAAGATCGCCAGCGCAATCAGGAGGACCACTGCCGCCAGCCCGATGACCATGATCGGTTCGATCAGGGTCGTGATGTTCTTCGTCAGATCGCCGACCTCACGGTCATAGTGCCGCGCGACGAGCTGACACATCTGTGACATCTCCGCCGACTCTTCACCGCACGAGAGCATCCGGCGCGTGAACGGAGGAAGATACGTACACGTGATGAGAACATCGGCCAAACGACCGCCTTCATTCACCTGCACTTTCATTTTCTCGGCATCCTGTTCCAGAAGCGGACGGCCGGATGCTTTACCGGACATTTCGATGACGTCCGTCAGGGGCAACCCACTTCGCAGCGCCACGCCGAAAATGTGCGCAAATCGGCTGACCGCCAATCCCCTGAGAATCTCACCCAGCACCGGCACGCGGTGCAACAACGCATCCAGACGCCGGCGTTTCTCCCGATCCTGCCAGGCCTTCCGCAGCCCGAAGAAAACCGCCACGACAACGAGGCCGATCAACCACCAGTGACTGCGAACGCCGTCACTGATCCCTACGACGATCTGCGTCGGCAATGGCAGTTCGAGCCCGCGGCTGGCGAACATCGAGGCGAACCGGGGCACCACGAAAATCATCAGAAATGTGACCGCCGCGACCAGCGTGCAAATCACGCACAGCGGGTACAGCAGCGCGCTGCGAACCATGCGGTTGATTTCGTACTGGCGTTCGAGCATGTCGGAAAGACTGGCGAGCACTTCGTTCATGTTGCCGCTCGATTCCGCCGCACGAATCATCTCGACGTAGACCTCGCCGAAAATGTTCCGGTGCGGGCTGATCGACTCCGTGACGGTGGCGCCGCCTTCTACACTCCGCGCGATGTCCTGAATCACATCGCGCAGACGATCGTTGGGCTCCTGTTCCGCGATGGACCGCAGCCCGTCGACCAGTGATATACGCGCCTTGGTCATCACCGCGAACTGATACGTAAAGTGCGCGATGTCCTTGAGATTGATGCGATGACGACGGCGGCGAAGGAAGCTGGGCCGCGCCGCGCGGAGTTTGATCGGTTTCATACCCGCCGCGACCAGTTGGCGATAGGCATCCCGTTCATCCGGGGCGCGGAGCACGCCGCGCGAAGCGCTGCCACTGCGATCGATCACGCGGTAATGAAACATCATCTGGCTCATGCGGACCTCCGCGTATCGAACCGGGCGTCCTGCCCCGAATCGTGGGTCGTCGTTTCGTGTTCTGCGCCCGGGTCGGTCGCCATGGCGGTCAGACTCGCGGCGGCGGAGATTTCACCCAACGTGGTCAGACCGAGCCGGGCTTTCTCCAGACCGTCGCGCCACATCGGCGTCATGCCTTCATCCACCGCGCACTGACGAATGCGCTCGGTCGATTCGCCCGCTTCGATCAGCGCTTTGATTCCGGCCGTGATGCGGAAGAACTCGTAAATGCCGACCCGTCCTCGGAATCCGGACTGCGAGCACCGCGCGCACCCGCGTCCCTCGACGAATCCGCGGGGGACCTCCAGATCGAAGCGGCGCTGGGTCAACTCGTCGATGACCGTTTCATGGACACAATGCTGGCAGACGCGCCGCACCAGCCGCTGCGCAATGACGGCGAGCAGTGCGGAGTTGATGACAAACGGGGGGAGATTGAAATCCCGCAGTCGCGCGATCGCGCCGGGCGCGTCATTCGTGTGGACGGTCGAGAGAACCATGTGCCCGGTCAGGGCGGCCTGGAGCGCGATCGTGGCGGTTTCCTGATCGCGAATCTCACCCACCAGCACCACGTCGGGATCCTGACGCAGAATGGATCGCAACGCATTGGCGAAGGTCAGACCAATTTCCGGATGCACCTGAATCTGGCGAATGAGCGGCAGGCGAATCTCGACCGGATCCTCGATGGTCATGATGTTCCGCGCCGGTGTGTTCAGTTTGGACAACGCGGTGTAGAGCGTGGTTGTCTTGCCCGATCCGGTCGGCCCGGTGACCAGCAACATGCCGTAGGGTTCCTGAAGCACCGTTTCCATTTCACGGGCGAGCCCGGCATTCATGCCGAGTTCATGAAAGTCCGTGACCGCCTGCGTGTTCGCCAGCAGGCGCATGACGGCGTTCTCCCCGCAGACGGTCGGTACGGTTGAAAGTCGAACATCGACCTGCTGATTGCCGTGACGAAACCGGAACTTGCCGTCCTGTGGCCGACGGGTCTGCGTGAGATCGAGATGCGCCATGACCTTCAGCCGCTGCACGAGCGCGGCGTGCATGGAAAGAGACGGCCCCTGGCGCGGCTGAAGCACGCCGTCAATTCGGTAACGCAAATGCAGTTCATGTTCATCCGGGCTCAAGTGAATGTCGCTGGCATGCTGCTCGACCGCATCCTTGAGAAGCTGCTGGACCGCCGCGATGATCGGCTGGTTGCTGTGCTCATCGGCCGAGACGAGTTCCACCTCATCGACGCCAATCTCCTGGCCGTGGGAAAGACTGTACGCGCGGGAGATCATCGCGCGAATCTGCTCACGATCGGCGAGCACGGCGTCGACTTCACAACGTGTGACCTGACGCACCTGGTCCGCCGCATCGAGATCCATCGGATCATCCATCGCGAGCGTCATCACGTTGTCCACGACAAACAACGGAAACGAACAGGTGCGCTCAGCAATCGCGCGGGGCAGATACTGCGTGTTGGTGTAACACAACTCATAGTCCGCCAGGTTGACAAACACCGTTTCGGAAATGTCCGCGCGGATCAGCGCCAGATCACGGCCGGTGACGTATTCGAGGGCAATGATCGCGTCGACGAGATCGGTCTCATGTTCCGATGAATACCGCCGGGCCTGATCGATCTGCTCCGCGGTGATCACCTGCTCGCCGAGCAGGGCTTTTTCAAGAAACAGATCCTGCTCACGCATGCCCGTCCCCCCCGTCGTGCTGGTCCGAACCCGTCTCTTGTTCCGCCCTCATCGCGGCTTTGAGCCGGTCGATTCGGTCCGGCAGTCCGGGCTCGGCATCGACGAACGCCAGGCCAAGCGCATAGGTCGGGTCATGGCTGGCGAGCGACACGCGGCGCACTTTGACGCGGTGTTCAAACACGACGTCATAGATCGGCGTGCCGTCCCGCGCGGTGCCGGTCGGATGGTGGCTGAAGACGCGCACCGTCCCCTCGGTCATGCGCGGCAGGTACTCGGGCAGAATGAGACCGATCCCGCCCGGACTCATGTCCGTCGCCCGGCCGCGGCTGGTGTGCGCGTTTACCGCCTGTGAGGTTGAGCTGAACTTGACCTGATCACGGTGTTCGGGCGCAATCACGAACTCGGCGCGATAATCGATCGACTCACGCGCATGCTGGCGGGTTGTCAGAGTGCTTGTGTGCATCATGTCACGATCCTGCCGAGGACTGACGGCTACGCACGCCGATATCGGCCAGACCTCCACCGCGATCCATGGAAGCCGCGCAAATCGCGCCATTCGGACAGACCGGAGAATCGCCCGCCGCCGAAGTACGTCCGATATCGCGCCTTGATCCCGGCGTATCGTCCCGCATGGAACAATCCGTCACATTAGTTCTTTGAGGGTGACGCACTCTGCCGCTTGGCAAGAAACGCCCAGTGGTCGTCGATGCGTCGCGTACTGGGATGGTCTTCGCCGAGTGCCGCGCGGAGAATTTCCTGCGCTGACCGCAGATGTGTTTCGGCTTCATCGAATTCACCTGCTTCAATGAGCGCACGGCCGAGACTGCCTTCAATCACGCCGAGCATCCAATGACCCGTCGGCAACGATGTGGGAAGCAGTTCAAGAATCTCCCGGAAGAGCTGGATCGCATCATTCGTGCGTCCGGCCCGAAGATGATTCCATGCCATATTGTTCCGCGTTGCCAGCACATCCGGGTGCGCTGCGCCCAAGAGGGTGGTCTGGACGGAATCAATACGCTGCAGAATCATCATCGCTTCGTCGATTTCTCCGATTTGCTCGAGTAAGCCGGCAAGGTTGACTTGTGCAGTCAGCGTGCGCGGGTGATCGGATCCGAAGCCGGCTTCGAAGCCCGTCGCGGCTTCTTCCAGAAGTGGGCGCGCTTCATCCAACCGCTGCTGCTTCAACAGAAGTTGCCCGTAGTTGTTGATTGCGCGCAGGGTCAGATCCCGATCAGTTCCAAACTTTGCTCGCGCTCGATCGATCAGCACGAGGTACATCGGCTCGACTTCCTCGATTTGCCCAGCAGACTCCATTGCGGAGATATGGTTGAGCTGCGCCTCGAACACAACAAAGTGATCTGGGCCATAGATTCTGGTCTGGGCGACAACCAGTTCTTTCAGAATCGCTTGCGCATCGTCGTGCCACCCGAGTGACTGGAACGACAAGGAGAGATTGTTCCTCGCGATATTCGTGCGAGGATGTGTTTCACCAAAATGATGCGCGTACATTCTGACCGCATCGCGAGAGAGTTCGAGCGCTTGCTCGTACTCGCCCAGATCCATCAGGGCGGACGCGAGATTGTTGTACGTGTTGATGCGAATTCCCGGATCGATCTCTTCGGTCAGTCGCATCCCCGCCAATGCGCGTTCGTACTGTTCACGGGACCGCGAGAGATCTCCGCGCCAGTGATGGTAGTAGCCATCAGCGGCAATCAATCGCAACGTGGTCGGATGATCAGCACCGAGTACACGTTGCGCGTCTTCCAGACTCGCGCGCAAGAGTTCCCCCGCCTCATCGAGCGATGCCCTATCCATCAGCGCGTAAAGAAGATACCCCGTGCGCTCGAAACGCTCTGGCGAGTCTTCTCCGAGTTCCCGAATCGTGAGATCGACCGACCGGCGCAATGTTTGCACCGCGGCGTCGTACTCTCCCAGCATGTAATACGACCAACCGATCGTACTCAGTAATGACGCAGCGACCAGCGGGGGGTCGAACTCACTGTCCAGAAGACCATTGGCCGCAGCATCAAGTAGATCACGCACCAAGAGGTCGCTTCCGCCAACCACGGCCGGGTCGGCGGAAATCAGCATCTCCTCGAGAAAACGATTGATCGCGTTCGCTTTCTCTGATTCTCGCTGCGCGGCGTGCTCGGCCTCAAGGGCAGACTGGTAGAGCGCTGACACACCGATTGCGTACCCCACGGTCAGAATCAGCAGGACGACACCGACCGACAACGCGGCACAATAGCGCCGCGTTCTGGTTTTCAATGCTCTCCACAGCCCATCGCGCCGCGCAGCAATCGGCTCCCCGTCGAGATACCGTTGCACATCTTGCTCCAGTTCCCACGCGCTCTGATACCGACGGCTCTTCTGTTTTTGCAGGCATGCCAGTGCGATCGCTTCGATCGTTTCATCAATGCTCGCGTCCACCGCACGCAGCCGCTTCGGCTCCGCGTGCACGATATTTTCAAGCGTTTGACGCACCCCGCCGCTCACATCGTAGGGGAACGTGCCGGTGAGCATCTGGTGCAGTATCACGCCGAGTGCGTACACGTCACTGCGGGTATCGATCAGGTTCGGATTGGCTTCGGTCTGCTCGGGAGCGGACCAGGGCAGCGATCCGATCATCATGCCCGTCACACTGAGCGAGGAGGCAACGCACTCTTCTCCCTGCCGCGCGGTGACTTTCGCCAAACCGAAGTCGAGCACATGTGGCGTCCCATCTTGATCCACCCGAATATTGCTCGGCTTGAGATCGCGGTGAATGATGCCGCGTCGGTGCGCAACGCCGACCGCATCTGCGATGGATCTGAATAGTTCAAGCCGCTTGCGGTGATCGAGTCCATTCGC
>RECV01000273.1 GCA_007693845.1 Phycisphaerales bacterium | reverse complement strand
ACGCGGTGCACGCGATCTCGGAGGGGTTGCGCAGCGAACTGGCGGAGCAATCGAAAGAGGATGGCAACCGTATTCGGGTCACGGTGATCTCACCGGGAGTCGTGGCGACAGAGTTGATCGGCTCCGTGCGTGATGAAGAAAGTCGCAAGGGCACCGAGGGTTTCTACCACTCATTCAAGCAGCCGCTGCTCAGCGAGGACATTGCTGCATCGATTCTGTACGCGATCGAGGCCCCGCCGCACGTGGATGTCAACGAGATTCTGATCCGGCCGGTCGAACAGACACTCTGAACCGGAGCAACGACCTGGGCGACTGGCAATTGTGTTCAAGTCGCTCCGGGCCGTACCATGCGTTCGTGACGCTGATTGCCCTGCCCATTTTCGTGCCATCGATCGACGCGGTTGATCACGTTCTTGAACGCGCCGTTGCGGGGTGCGACCAGGGCGCTCGCCTGATCGAATGGCGCGCAGATCAACTGGCGATGCAGGACAGCGCAGTTGAGGCGATCACGCGGCTGGTGCGCGACGCTGCTGCGCCGTCCATCTTGACCATTCGCGCTGCGTACGAGGGCGGGCGTTACACCGGCGGTGACCATGAGCGCCTGGAGCTGATTCGACGTCTGATCGAGAGCGACAGCCCGCCGCGTTACATCGATCTTGAACTGCGCTGCTGGCTGAATCATCCGCATGAACAGGAGCTGCTGCGTCGCGCGCTCGAAAGCGCTAAACGGGACGGTTCCGATCGCGCGACCGGACTCATTCTTTCCGCGCACGATTTCGAGGCCCGGCCGCGTGATCTGCTTCAGAAAATCGAGGCGATGACCGACGCACCGGCGTGCGATGTGATCAAGATCGCGTGGCGCGCCCGGTCGTTGCGCGATAATCTGGAAGTCTTCGATCTCCTGCGGGAGCGGCGGAAGCCGACCATCGCGCTGGCGATGGGCGAGTTCGGCCTGCCCAGCCGGGTTCTCGCGCCGAAGTTCGGCGGATTTCTCACCTTCGCCACCGACGCGCCGAGTGAGGAAACCGCGCCGGGACAGCCGGCCATCCGGGATCTGATCCATCAGTACCGATTCGACTCACTGTCGCGCGCGACGGCGGTCTACGGCGTGATCGGCTGGCCCGTCGGTCATTCACGCAGTCCGGAGTTGCACAACGCGCTCTTTCGTTCCTCTGAGCATGACGCGGTCTTTCTGCCGTTGCCGGTTCCATCCGAATACGAACACTTCAAGGCGACACTCAGCGCGTGGCTGGATCACGAGGCGCTCGACTTTCGCGGCGCGAGCGTGACGATTCCGCACAAGGAGAATCTCGTTCGGTTCGTTCGTGAACGCGGCGGCGTGCTGGCCCCTGCCGCCGAGCGCATCGGCGCCGCCAACACGCTGGTTGTGCGAGACGGCGTGATCGAAGCGCACAACACGGATGCACCGGCGGTCGTGGATGCGCTGTGTGAGGGCATGGGAACGAGCGCCGCGGCGCTCCGCGACAAGCGCATTGCGGTTCTTGGCGCGGGTGGCGTCGCGCGAGCCGCGGTCAGCGCTCTGGCGGCGAAGGGCGCGAAGCTCATCATCTTCAATCGCACCGCGCACCGCGCGGAAGAGCTCGCCTCGATGTTTCATGGCTCGCCGACCGAGGATGGAGGACAAGCGCACGTGGTGAAAGGGGTTCCCGGCCGGGAGGGCTGCGGCTGTTTCGACATCGTGATCAACGCCACAGCGGTCGGCATGACCGGCGGGCCGGCGCCGGATGAATCACCTCTGCCCGAAGATGTTCTGCTGGACCGATCGGTCACCGTTCTTGACACGGTGTACACGCCGACGCGCACGCCCCTGGTCAAGCAGGCCGAAGAAGCCGGCGCTCGCGCGATTTTCGGCGATGAGCTGTTTCTTCGGCAGGCGGCTCTCCAGAGCGCGTTGTGGACCGGGTCAACGCCCGGTCTGCAAGTGATGCGCACCATACTGGCTGAGCCCGTGAGCGGCTCGTAACCCGATCACAAAGTGCGCTGTTCATGAATCATCATCACGCTCCTGCGAGAGGACGCCTCGGAAGAGCCGAACGCGGCTGGCCTGGTTCTGACGATACGTGCTGTTGACGAAAGCAAGATGGCCCGACTGATTCACCGCGAGCTTGCTCATCAGCAAACCCTGTTGGCTGCCGTGGAAGCCGTCTTCGCCATCACCCGTGCCGGGCAACGGTTGCGGGTCGGAGAAGGACTCGCCTCCATTGGCGGAGATCGCGAACGAAGTGCCGGTCGGCCGGCCGCGCCGGTTCTGGTACGTCTCCCACGTGATGATCAGGCGATCATCTCCATCGATGCGCAGCATGGGAAAGTTCGCGCTGTCCATGTTGCGTGAGAACGCGCCGGAGACAATGCGCGGTTCGCTGAACGTGCGGGATTCATCGCTCGCGCGGCTGTAGATGATGCGGTACCGCCCGTTGCGCCCGTCGTCCCTCTCGCCGTAGACGAGGTGCAGCACGTTGTCACCATCGATCCCCAGCTTCGGCGCGTCGGCATGGCCGGAGCGTAGGTGCACCACGCGCGATTCATCAAACGAATCGCCGCGATCGGTTGATCGGGTGAAGTGAATGTCGGCCTGATCATCCTCACCGACGGTCCACGCAACGTAAATCGTGCCGTCCTGGCCCACCGCGACGGACGGGCCGCGCGCGGGGTTCGTGCCTCTTTCGCCGGCCAGGTGGGTGGGATCAGAGAACGATTCGCCACCATCGGTCGAGCGGCTGAACCAGAGGTTGCCTTCGTACTCGGTCCATGCTGCGTAGAGCGTGCCGTCATCGGCGCGAACAAGGTCGTAGCTGCCGTTATGCCAGGAGCGTGCGGTGTGCCGGCCCTTGCCCGCACCGGCGGTGGTGTTGGAGAGATTGATCGGTTCGCTGAACGTTTCGCCGCCATCGTGTGAGCGGGCGAAGAAGATCTCCCCGCCGTGCGATCCGCCGGAGAACACAATCTCCTGCCAGAGCAGGTAAACGTGCGGTTTCGCATCGTCATCCTCGGGACTCGTCATCACAATGCGCGGCAGCCACGAGAAGATGCTCGAACTGCGCGAGACATTGACGGGGTCATCAAACACCGGTTCGCCGTCGGCGTCGTAACGCTGAAACAGCAGGTCCTGCTTGACGTGGTCAACCCACGCCACGCCGATCTCGTTTTGATCGTTGATCGCCACGGTCGGATCGTCGATGAAGTCCCACTCGGACTCGTTCATGCGCCACGGTCCGCGCGTCGCATTGCCGGTGTCAACCTCAATCGTCGGCTGCCAACTGACCTGGACGGATTGATCGTTTTCGCGGTCGTCCGCGGATGCGGTGACGCAGGACGTGGCCAGCACGAGGACGGCCAGAGATGTGGTTGGAAGAACGGAATGAAGGAGTGAGCGCATGATCGGACTCCCGTGTTCGGTCCATGGTTTCAGTGGGTCGTGCGCAACATCTGGTTCTGCACGACGACAGTCTGTCTCATGGTAGACGGCTTCCGCGGGCCGGGCAGCCGAACGGAAACCGTTCGCGTTGTGTGAATGTCATCACAAGCGCGAAACACGGCGAGCGGCACGATGATTCAGCATCAGCGCGGATCAGCGGCGATGAACCTCGATGCGATCCCACTCCGCACCGGATCCGCGGTGACGCAGCAGCCACGTGTCGCCCTCGATCACGTCGACGAGAAAGACCGCGCTCTCGGCACGAACGCCTTCAGCGCGCTGAATCTCCAGTACGCCGCTGGTGCTCGACTCCACGCCGGGCACGACGCTGACCCATTGGCCGCGTACCTGGGGCCGGTTGAGGTCGCCGTTGAAGCGATGAATCTCGCCGGTCTTCGTGTCAAACCGCGCAACGGAATCGTCAAACTGAATGATTTTGACGCGGGGCACGATTCGTTCGGTGGTCAGGGTCGTGCCCAGAAAGTGATTCGCAGCGGGCCGGGCACCGAGCAGGATCACCAATGCGGCCCCCGCCAGAATCGTGATGATCCAGATTCGCGCCAGACCGCGCGAGTTCATCGTCGTGTGATTGATCGAACGTAACATCATTTCTCTCCTCATGTCTTTCTGATGGGCTTTTTGCCTCCCATCTCAACTTAACCCGCGATCGGCGGCGATGCTTCCGGAAAACCGGCAAATCGCGCCAACGGGCCATCCGGATCTCCCGCAACCGCCTCCGCATTCAACGCAGATTGCCCGTTTTCGCCCCGGCTGGCGGAATCATCGGGCCGGCGATTTTCAGGAACGAAAGGCACGCTGGCCGATAGCACCGGTATGACCTTGCCGGCGAGTTCTTCATCGACATGACCGGCAGTCAGGGAGGTTCGTCATGCGAAATGTTTCAGACCGTTGCCGCGGCCCGCTGTTTGGCGTGGCCGTGATTCTGCCGTTCCTGCTGCTCTTTCTCTGGCCCGCCCATGCGGAGGAAAATGATCAGCCCGGCGCGTGTTGCCTCTTGCCCGGCGTCTGTATCGACAGCCAGACCGAATCAGAATGCGATGATATTGATGGCATCTGGCAGGGGCCCTTGAGCGGATGCGGCAACAACAACTGCCTGCCCGGCGCCTGCTGCCTTGAAGATCGACTCTGTGAGCAACTGACCGCGGGCGAGTGTGCGCTCGACGGCGGGGAGTTTCAGGGTTCTTCCACCGACTGTGAAGCGTGCATCGAACCGGAAGTCGCCTGCTGTTTCCCCAACGGCGGATGTCTGAATCTGATCGCGGAAGACTGCGCGAATGCGGGCGGTTCGGCGCTCTTCGAGGGTAGTGTGTGCGGCGTTGATGAGTGCGATCAGGTCGGCGCGTGCTGCCTGCCCGATGGCACGTGCGAGGAAGACGTCTCGCCGGAAGCGTGCGAACAAATGCAGGGCGTTTATCAGGGTGGCGGGTCACTTTGCGCGGAAGTGAAGTGCGAGGTCATTGTCAGCGCCTGCTGTTTCGCCACGGAGTTCTGCCTGCTGCTGTCGCAGGTAGAATGCGCCAAGGTCAACGCAATGTGGCTCGGCCCCGGCGTTATGTGCGATGACCAAGCGAATCCCTGCGCCACGCCTGATGATGAGGAACCTTCACCTGATCTCAACGGCGACGGCGTGGTGGATGTCTTCGACCTGCTGTTGCTTCTGGAGCAATGGGGCAGTTGCCCGAGTTCCACCGAAGGCGAAGGTGAGCCCGCGTGCCCGGCGGATCTGAATCAGGACGGCACGGTGGATGTCTTCGACCTGCTGCTGCTGCTCGAATCGTGGGGAACCGTGGAGTCATCCGACTGATCGGATCTTCAGTGGGTCACGTGTTCGCGCGGCGGCCGGTGCTGCGCGTGGTGATCGTCAAACTCATCGCCGCGGAACGTCGAAGCCAGGTAGGCATCGCGCACCATCGGATCGTTGATGATGTCGCGCGGCGTGCCTTCACGCAGGTTCTTTCCCTCGTGGATGATGTACGCGCGGTCGCAGATGCGAAGCGTCTGCTGCACATTGTGATCGGTGACGAGCATCGCAATGCCGCGATCAGCGAGGCGGCGCACTTCCTGCTGCAGTTCCTCGACGGTGTGAGGATCCACCGCCGCGAAGGGTTCATCGAGCAGCATCAGTTTCGGCTTGGTGATGAGGGCCCGCGCGATTTCGAGCCGGCGGCGCTCCCCGCCGGAGCAGGTGCGCGCGTGCTCCTTGGCCTTATGCGTCAGGCCGAACTGTTCGAGCAGTTCCTTCGCGCGCTTCTGGCGGGCCGCGCGGTTGAGCTTCTGCGTTTCGAGAATGGCGTGCAGGTTCTGCTCGACCGTCAGCCGCTGAAAGACGCTCGGTTCCTGGCTGAGGTAGCCCATCCCGGCGAGGGCGTGTTTGTACATCGGCAGGGTGGTGACATCGCGGCCCTGAAAAGTGACCTGCCCCGCTTCGGGCGTGATCATGCCGATCGTCATGCGGAAGCTCGTGGTCTTGCCCGCCCCGTTGCGCCCGAGCAGGCCGACAATCTCGCCGGCGTCGATGTCGAAGGACACCTCATCGACCACGCGGCGACCGGAGTAGCTCTTGACGAGTTTATGGGCGATCAACAGCGGCATAAGGGGGTAGTTTAGCCGTCTTCGTGCGTGCCGGACGCCCTGAACTCAGTTGACCAGACGAATGGCGAACGGGTAGCGGTACCTTTCGCCCCGGCTCGAGGCCACCGCCGCCATGATCGCGAGAACAATGACGGCAATTATCAGCGCCGGGAAGAGGAAACAGGTTACGAAGAACAGAATGGGACTGAGTGCGCCCATCGCGACATAGATGATCGTCACGGTGATCTGAAAGTTCAGCGCCTCGCGGCTCTGGTCCGCAACATAGGGTGAAGTGTCCTTCTTCATCAGCCAGATGATCAGCGGGCCGATGAAAAACAGGACGATCCCCAGCAGGTGAGCGACCACCGCCAGATTTCGATCGTCCTTCGGCGATCCCTGAATCGACGCATCATCCGGCGTCGCATTGGATGGTGAAGGTGATTGTGCGTCTTCCGGTGCGGGCGTGTTTTCATTCATGCCGCATATTCTGATCAACTTACGCGGCTATGACAAGAAGCGGAAGGTCATCGGGTACCGGAAGTACTCACCGTTGCCCGCCGCGATTGCGCCGCGGATCAAGCTGACAATGCCCACGATCCACAGAATGGGCAGGAAAAGCAGCCCGACGATCGAGATCGCCAGCAGCAGGTGCAGCAGCAGATAGCTGAGGCCGAAGTTGATGACCTCGCGGCCGTGATCGTCATTGAAGGGCGATTCATCCTTCCGGATCAGCCAGATGACCAGCGGACCGATCAAGGCGATCGGGCCGATGCCGAGCAGCCAGAGGAAAGGGGTGAGATGGATCGCCACCGCGTAGCCGCGATCGCCCTCAGCGAGTCCCGGCTGTCGCAGGCGGCCGCTAG
>RECV01000191.1 GCA_007693845.1 Phycisphaerales bacterium | reverse complement strand
CAGGTCGCGGTCAGCGAGTTCACGGAGAAAGATCCCGGCATGGCAGAACTGTTCGACGACTCCTACGGCTACGCCATCTTCCCCAACGTCGGACGAGGCGGGGCCGGCGTCGGCGCTGCGTACGGCCGGGGCGTCGTCTATGAACAGGGCCGGATGATCGGCTACTGCGACCTCTCTCAGGGCGATATCGGCTTCCAACTCGGCGGACAGGCGTACCGGCAGGTCATCTTCTTCAAGGACGAACGCGCCCTGAACCGCTTCACCAGCGGACAACTCGCCTTCGCAGCCCAGGCCTCTGCCGTCGCCGCCACCGCCGGGGCATCGGCCGATGCCGACTTCAGCGACGGCGTACTCGTCTTCACCCAGACCCGAGGCGGCCTCATGTACGAAGCAACCATCGGCGGCCAGAACTTCTCGTTCGAACCGGTCAACCGGCGGTAAACGCCGGGGCGAAGTGACGAAGTGACGTAGTGACGTAGTGACGAAGTGGCGAAGTGGACGGAGTATGTGGGAGAGGCACGAAGGCACGGAGGCACGGAGGGGTTGGCGACCGCGGCGAGCGTTCGGCTGTGTCTTCCCGGCTACTGCGTCTCCGCGCCTTGCGGGTCCAGCACGTACCTGGTGAGAAGGGCGCCCGTCGCTTCATCGCAGGCGCGGGCCGCTCTGCCGCCGCCCTGATTCGTCGCGACCAGGACCGCGAGGTCGCGCTCCGGGGCAAGCCACGCGACTGCGTACCAGAACGTGTTTGATCCGCCGTGCGTCAGGGCGATCCCGCGGCTGCTCTCCTCTTCGCCGCGGGCCCACGCCCGCTCGGTCACGATCCATCCCATCGCGTACGGCTCGCCGGGCCCTTCGGCCGGTGAGTGCATGCGCCGGAGCGTCTCGGCCGAGACCAGCGTTTTCTCCTCATCGCCCTTCCCCGAATCGACTCCAAGATGCACCTTCACGAACCGCGCCCAGTCGCGCAATGAGCCATGCACTGTTCCCGCAGGTCCGATCGCCTGCGGGTTGTCCGCGCCCGGCCCCGGCTCCATCGTCACCCCGCCAGCGGTATGGCCGCGCGGTTCATCGACCTCCTCCGCGCTGCCCGGCGCTCCGAAACCCACCTTCTGCATCCCGAGCGGCTCGAAGACGCGCTCGCGCATCAGCGCCTCCCACGATTGACCCGTCGCCTCTTCCGCCATCGCCCCCGCAATCGAGTACCCCGCATTGGAGTAGACATACTTCCCCGCTTCACCCGGCGGCCCCGCCGTGACCGCGCGCACGATCTTCATGCGGCACTCCCGCGCCGCGTCGTTGCACTCCCACAACCTCCGCCACAACCCGCCTTCAAGGAGATGCTCCGGCGCGCCGCCGCGATGATGGAGCAGCGCTTCGAGCGTCACCGACCCCCACCCCTCGTCCATGTCGAGATCGGGGAACGTTTCGCGCACCGTCGTGGACCACGACAACCTGCCTTCCTCCACGAGCGTCGCGAGCATGGTCGCGGTCATCGCCTTGGTGCACGAGCCGATGTGAAAGAGATCGTCAATCGTCACGGAGCTCGTGCCGCCCGATTCGCGCGCGCCGGTTGCGCCGATGGCCCGCACTTCACCGTCCACGATGATCGCTGCCGCGAGGGCGGGAAGCTTGTGCTTTCTGCGGATCGGTTCGAGAATCGGCGCGAGTTCGCCCGCCAGTTCCGGTTCACGCAGCACGGCGTTCTCCGCGGGATCGGATTTCCCGTAGAACGCCGCCGCCTTCGCGCCCCACGCGATCACGACGATGGCGCTTCCCGCCGCGAAGAGTCGAACGATGAAACCGAACTCAAGCATGAACCGATTGTACCGGCGCGGCGCGGAGGCAGGAATGACTCGCTCGCCCGGGGACCGACGGGACCGAGCCGTGGCCCGGCACCGGGCAAACAGAGAGCTCCGCGGCACGCGGCGGGCGGCGGGCGGCTCGTCTACCGGAGGCGTTCGGCAGCGACGAACGTCCAGACCAAGCCGCACTTCGAACACGCCCGGGTTGGATTCGAGAGATTGACATCCCGGCGAAACAGCCAGCCGAAGAACCCGCGCCCCTTCGGCCGAAACACCGTGCCCCCGCCCACGCCGACGATGTCCAGCAGCCGGCCCTCGACAATCTCGCCGCTTTCACAGTTGAGACAAACGTCCGACGTCTTCTGGATCGACATGAGCGCCTCCTCAATTGTTCGAACTGCGCGGACTTCTTCTTGCAGAGTCTATCGCAGAACGCCGCGTGCTTCAGGAACTCGGGGATCGCGGGCGTCCGGGGCCGTCCGGGGGCTCGACGAAGCACGTCCCCTTCCCGGCGACACCGGCCTCCCGCCGTGCACATCGCAATCACGAAATCCCAAAGTATCATGTGCAGCAGAAGCTATTCGTTCCTCACCAAAGCATCTCGTCATCTTTCTCCGGAGCCCATCTCATGGAAGTGATTGCGATCCTTGCCGTCCTCTGGTCGATCTTAATCAGCGTCGTCTGGCTCGTCATCGGTTTCCGCGCGATGCGAGCACACGAAGACATCGCGGAGCGCATGCGACTGCTCGGCAAGGCAATCGAGAGCATCGGCACATCGAAATCGCCAGAGTGACCTGTGTGACCGGATCATCGGGCGCGTGGGGGCGTTCTTTCGAAGCGCGGTGGAGGTCAACTGATACATGGTTGACAGCAGCCGAGAAAGCGACGGAGCGACGAAAGGGTTAGACGACGTCGGCCAGAGTCCTGATTTGGTCACTCCCGCGAAAGCGGGAATCCAGTGGGCAGAATGCGTTCCGCACGCCTCGGCCCCTGGCGGAGCGGCGCGTGGCGGTCATTGCTTTCGCGCGGTGAACTCGCCGATCAGGTGGCTCTTTTTGTAATCCGGCAGTGACAGGTGAACGCGGCCGTGCAGGGTGTTCTCATCGACGCGTTCGGTGTTCAGACGCATCGAGTACATCTGTGTGTACATGAGCGTTCCGGGAAAGTTGCGCCCCTCCATGCCGACATTCATGTGAATGTTCGGCAAGTTACCTTCAGCCATCGGGGTGACGACGATCTCTTCGCCGTGTCGCTCGGAACTGACGAAGATGATCAACTGCGCCGCGGGCCATCGGCCGACCTTCTCCGTCAACGTGATCGTGATCGCATGATCGTTGAAGCTCGCCTGAAACTCATTGCTGCCGTTGAAGGCCTGGTCCCACACTCGGCCACGGAGCGGATGGTCCGGCACGCGCTCCAGAGGCTCCTCGATGCTCCAGCGATCATGATCGCCATCCACGGCGTCCATGCCGCTCGCTGCTCGCGGGCTTGCGGTCGTCGCGACCGCCGCCACAAGGCACAACCCCATCACAAGAGCAGCAGTACTCATCACCATCCATCGCATGACACTCTCCTTTTCTGTTGGGCGTTCAACGACGTAATCCACGTATCTTATCAAGGATCAGCCGCCGCATGATCGGTCCGGCAATGATGCCGGGCGCTCCTCAGTCGATCAGAGAGTCCCTCTCAAGCAAGGCACGGAGGAACGGAGGGATAGTGACGGAGTGACGGCGGATGTGTCGTCCCCAAAATGGGAACTGTCCCTTGGCCTCCTCCGAAGCAATTGACGGTAACATCGCGATTGTCGCAAGTGCAGCTGAATATCATATGCGAGCGCACGAAGACATCGCGGAACGCATGCGACTGCTCGGCAAAGCAATCGAGAACATCGGCACACCGAAATCCCCAGAGTAATCAGAGTGACCTGACCATCGGGCGCGTGGGGTGTTTTTTCGAAGCGAGGCTGAGGTCCACCGATGCATGGTGGACATCAGCCGACGCCTGGTTGACATCAACCACCGCTCCGTCGAACGATTCGGCTGGGATCAGCGGTTCACACCGTGCCCCAACTGCTCAGCAATGCGAGAAGATCAAACACATCGACGACGCAATCGCCGTTGATATCACCGGCACAACTGCCATCAACTTCACTGCACAGCCCCCAGTTGCTGAGCAGGATCAACAGGTCGAACACATCGACCACGCCGTCATCGTTCAGGTCCGCCGCGGCACCCGGCGCTTCAAATCCGCGCACAAGAAGAAGCCGATTGCCGCCGCCGAACGTGGAAAAGACGAAGTCGCCGCTGACCGGGTCGAACGCAGCGCCTTCCGGGTTGCTCAGTCCGCTGACCAGCGGACGCACCGTGCTGAGAATCGGATCGCCATTCGCATCGACTTCATAGGCATCCACGCGATTCTGGCCATACTTGGTGATCAGAACGCTATCCGCAAGAAAGTTCGGATTCCCCGCTGCGATGTACACCACACCTTCCGGCCCGCCGCCGACGTTCACCACCAGCGTCGGATCGATGATGTCGAACGTGCCGTTACGATCCGGCGCGATCGTCGCATCCCACCAGTTGCTGCCGCTGTACGTGACGATCTTGAGTCGCCCTGCGCCCGGCATCCCCTCCGGCACGAACATCAGCGACCCGGTTGAACCGGTCACGCCAAGCGGGCCGAGTTCAACCACTCGATCCGCTTCCGTACTGCCGGGCTTGATCTGCCCAATCGTGTTGTTGGAGTATGTCGTGTAGAACAGGATGTTGTCCGGTCCATACGTCAGGCCGCCATCGATGCGCGGTGCCGTGGCGAACAATTCCGCCGTGCCGATGAAACCGGTGATGAAATTATCGCAGCCGCGCTCAACCTGAATTGCGTAGATTGCGCCGTTTAACGAATTCGCAGCGCCGCCGATCAACAGAACATCCGGCTCATCCCACTTGAATGTCACCCCGCCGTACGGCGTGGGCACGCCTGGAATCGATCCAAGATCGACCACGGTGTAACTCTCCGCAAATTCCGGCGTAATGCTTTGACCCATAACGGCGGCCGAAACCAGACTCGCCACACATACCCCCAGGGCAGACGACAGGACGCGACGCTTCACTTTTCAAATCTCCCATTGGCTCAATAATGCTCAGGTTGCGAGAGATTCCCCGCAACTCAGGCGGCGAAGTATACAGCGTGTTTCGCACGGGACAAACACAATTTCGCGACATTGTGCGGCCGATCATATGGGGCGAAGCATGGGATCGCGCGATACGGTGGCAAGATCTGGTGCCGTGGTCGGAGCGACGACAGGAGCGAAGGCCACGTTTGAACGCGGCGGCACTGCACCGAAACCGATGGCCCTCTGCGCGACCTCGTGGTCTTCCGCCTGCGGCGTCAGGCCACGGCACCCGTCCCACACCCCCCGGCAATGATTGCAGAAGGTTCGGCAATCCATCCAGAACCTTCGGGGAGGTCTCAAGAACGTTCTGCAATCCATCACGAAGCTTCTGCAAGGTTTCAAGAACGTTCTGCACTCCATCAAGATTCTTCGGGAAGGTTTCAAGAAGCTTCTGCACGCTTTGCAGAACGTTCTGCGCGCGTTCAAGGAGCTTCTGCAACCTTTCCAGAAGCTTCTGCACGCTTCCCAGAACACAAAAGCCGATCGGCGAATGTCAGGTCACTCTGCGTTATTGACACCACACGCGCGATGCACGTCCGCATATCCGATTCAAGCGGTGGGACTGGGCGAAGCATGGGAACGCGCAGGCGAACGACCGACAATGCTCCACGCGGCCCAGGATTCCGGGTACAGCGGGACGGGGGGCGGGGCCGCGGTATCCCTCGGTCGATTCGGGCCACCGGCCTCTATCCACCCGACTTGCTGGAATTGCGCCAATCACCAATGTTCTGGACACCATCAATGAATCTCTGAAACTCTGGATAGGGATCATACTCTTGGCGCAGTGTCTTCCATTCACGACGCAAGAGTGGGCTACAAACCGTCGCTTCAAGCCCCTTCCTCCAAATGTTCCAGATGCGAGTTGGCAGGTAACCACGGTCGTGCAAATAGAACTCCTCGGAGCACAGGTTCAGATACCTCAAGACCGCACAGTTCAACTCTTCCGACGGCTCCGGCGGCTCGCCATCGATCAGCATCCGCTTACCACGTGCATCAGATGGAAACTCGGAGATTACCTTTTCATAGCGATCTGTGAAATGCAGAAATAATCGCGCATGCATTTGCTTGCGAAACGAAAGAAAGCTGACGATTACACCGATTGCTGCAGCAAGCGCTGAAAGGAGTGTGGCGACATTGATGGCGGTTTCCCAAGTCATAAGAACTCCTAGCATAGAGTACATTCATCTCTTATCGACAAACAAGCGGCTGGTCCTGCCCTTACGCTGACTTGCGTCAGCATACTTTACTAGGGAATTGAAATGCTACCCCTGCATTTAGGAAAGACCGAACATCCCCAAAAGGGCTTTCCACGATTGCGTCCTCGCAAAGCAGTCTTGCGAACCATCACTTCGCCGCAATCTGGACACTTTGGCAGGATTGATTCGTCGTGCTCGTACATTGAAGACAGGACTTGCGCCGTCGGTACTCTGGTTGAGGCAGAACTGCAGTGTGTGACTTGATCATCAAAAAAGATGTGCGGCTGAAACTTCATTAGCGGCCCTGATTTCTCGATACCACCCAAGAACATCATGGTATCAAATCTGACATCCCATTCACGTAGTGTCTTGACTACTCGCTCATCGGCTGGCGCATTCCTCGCAGTGACAAGGCCAAGCACAATTCGAGGGCCACCCGGTTTGAGATTTCTTTGAACATACGCAAGTGCCTTTAGGACACTTGCAAAGGGTCCTGGCTCTAACGGTCTGTTTGCCTTTTTCTTCTCATTCTCGTGGAAGGCAGCAACTCCATTGTGTTGATAGATGCGTTCGGACTCTTCGGAGAACAACACCGCGTCTCCGTCGAATGCGATTCGCATTTCTGTTAGCGCCGAATCCCCAAGCCCCTTCAAAGGCAAGCCCCAAATGAGACCTGACGCAACCCCACTCTGGTGGGCATTCTTCACATCTACTACATTCGCAGATAAGAAAAGA
>RECV01000271.1 GCA_007693845.1 Phycisphaerales bacterium | reverse complement strand
GCAGGGCGGGAATGAGGAGCGTCAGCAGAACGCCGGTCAACGCCACGGCGATGAGGACTTCGAGCAGCGTGAACGCGGCATGTCGTTGCGAGAAATCCATGGCCGGAAAAGTATACGAGATCGTGGGCCGGGCTGATCCGTCCGATTGCGGGACACGGGAGGATTCGCCGGGCTACTGCTCCGAAGCCACTCTCTTCGAACGTTCGCGCCAGTACTCGGCCTGGTCGTTGTGCCGATGCTTCGGGTCGGCCAGATGCCAGGCGTCATAGACCATCGCCAGCAGTGCCGCCGTGTCGGCGCATCGCGCATGAGTCTCCCCCAGTGACTGGGCCAGAATTGTGTAGGCCATCACGCCGGATGTGGCCGCTTCATCAAATCGGTGGAGACCGAACAGCGTCTCCGCGAGCAGTCGTTTGGCTTCGCCGCGGCGGGGATCCTCCGTGTCGGTCTCGGCAGCGATGACGGCCAGCACTTCGCGTGCACGGTCGTATGCTTCATCAAAACGCGTGAGTTGGTTGAGCGTCGCAACCAGTTGAAAGTGCGCTCTGATCGTCTGAGGGTGGAACTCGCCACGTATCTGTCGCCGCACGTCGATCAGTGCCGGCAACAACTCCGCGGCATCGAAGTGCTTCTCTTGAAGCAGGAGAACTTCGCAGTAATCGTTCAACGAAATCATGGACTGCAGATGAGTTGGGCCGTAGAAGGCGTGATAACCCTCGTACGCTTCGCGAAAGAGATCCTCCGCTTCGGCAAGCTCCCCGAGATCCCGCAGACACCGCGCCAGGGTGCGGATGCAGCGAAGCAGGCGCGGATCGGTCGGGTCGAGGTCGACCCGTTGCCTCTGGACGGCTTCGCGCATGAGATCACGACCTTCTTCATTCCGTCCCAGACGATTCAGGGTTATCGCAAGGCTGTATGCGGCAAAGAGCGTATCGGGATGCGCCGGTCCGGCGATCCGACGGCTGATGTCCATCGCGCGGCGAAAAAACTGCTCTGCCTCCTCGTGCCGTCGCTGGCGAGCCGTGATGTAGCCCAGCGCCAAGAGGGCCGTCTTCGTGATGGTGTGGTTTTCGCCAAGAACGCGCTGGCTCTTATCGAGAGCGGCATGGAGAAGTGGTTCTGCTTCATCGAACTGGCGCGACCACGCGAGCGTCTCGCCGAGATCCACTTCCGCCAGAATCGTCTGGAGATGATCATCTCCCAGGGACCGTCTCAGCTTCGTCATGAGCCGGCGCGTCATTTCCAGCGATTCGTCCGTACGCCCCTTGGCACGGAGGACCCGTGAGAGGTTGCGCAGTACGCCGAGTCCTTGCGGCGCTGTTTCGGCCGAGACGAGTTGATAGGCCGCGTCAGCCTCGCGCAGCAACTGCTCGGCTTCGGCATAACGGCCCTGCAGAAAGAGGACATATCCGAGCTCGTTTCGGATCCACGGGGTGGTCATGTGATCCTCGTCCAGTGCGACCGTGGCAGTTTCCAGGGCTTCGCGGAGAATGCCTTCAGCCTCCTCGCGTGCTCCCTGCATGCGCAGAGCACGGGCGAGACCGGTGGCGGCCGACAACGTGTCCGGATGAGCATCCCCGAGGACCCGGCGCATCCCCGCCAGTGAGCTCCGCGCGGCGTCCTCCGCGTCCGTAAACCGGTTCTGACGAAGCCGCAGGGACCCGTACTGGGCGATGGCACGAAGCGTTCGTGGATCATCATCGCCATACAGTCTCCGCTTCAGAGCCACCACTTCCACCTGGGGTTCGATGGCGTCCTCGAGCATGCCGAGATGATTCATCGTACCGGCAATTCGCTGCAGGAGGCGCGCCCTAATCTCGGGCTGGTCAGCAAACTGCTCGTCGACGGTGAGGAGGGCGCGTCGGAAAATCGTGTCCTGCAAGGAACGCCGGGCAAGGTTGGTGAAGTTCACGTTCGCCAGGGCCCGGTCGAGTTCCCGGACGGCATCACTCCTCTGCTTGATATCCGGCTCGATCAGATCCAACGTATACGTTCGTTCAGCAAAGAGTTGTTTCCGCAACTGCGATCCCATCCACTCCAAGTCGAGATCCGAGAACTGGCGGGCCTGGAAGTCGGAGACAATCTCGAGTTCATCGGCTCGTCGGGCCGCTTCGTGCTCCGCTTCGACTGCGCGGTCTCGCTCCACTTGAGCAGCCAGCCGTTGCTCACGTTCCCGTTCTCGCGCGGCGGCCTCCCGCAGGGCGAAACTGAACGACACGACGGTGGATCCGATGAGCACCAGAAGCATGGCCGCAGCGCCAAGAACCGCCAGTCGATTCCGCTGCACGAACCGTTGAGCGCGATAGCCGAGTGTGTCCGGCCGTGCGATGATCGGCAGGGATCGGTGTTCGTTGCGAATGTCTTCGGCCAGTTGCTGAACCGAAGCGTATCGGCGCTCCGGTTCTTTTCGCAATGCAGTCATGACGATCGTGCCAAGATCGCCTTTCAGGATGCGTCGTAAACGCGACGGGACGATTGAGCGCCGGCGGCTGATCTCCTCAACCTCCGGACTTCGCCCCGCAACCGTGGCACTCGGGCGAGTCGGCTCGTCATCGCAGATCGCTCTTTCCAGACTTCGGGTGTCGGTCGTCGAGACCGCGTAGGGCGAGCGGCCGGTCAGAAGCTCATACAGAACCACGCCCAGCGAATACACATCCCCGGCGGTGGTGACCGTTTCGCCGCGAATCTGTTCGGGGCTCGCGTACGCGGGGGTTAATCGCCGTTCGATCGTTTGGGTGGCATCGCCCGTCGGTTGCGCATCGGGACTCAGCAAGCGTGCGAGTCCGAAGTCGAGCAGTTTGACCACGCCTTCGTCCGTCACCAAAATGTTGCCCGGTTTGAGATCGCGATGCACGACCAGATGACGGTGCGCTTCCTGAACGGCATCGCAGACCTGCAGAAACAGGCGCAGGCGTGCATCGACGGAAAGACACCTCGCATCACACCAGTGATCCAGGCGCTCGCCTTGGATGTACTCCATTACCAGATAGGGCTGGCCGTCCGGGGTCGTGCCGCCGTCGAGCAACCGAGCGATGTTCGGATGCGTGAGGTTCGCGAGTAGTTGCCGCTCGAGCGTAAATCGCCGAATCGATTCTTCGCTCAGGAGGCCGCGGCGAATGATCTTGATCGCCACCGAGATGTCAAAGGTTTGATCATTGCGGCGGCCGAGGTAGACATCTCCCATCCCTCCGCTGCCGATACGCTGCTCAATCACGTAGGGGCCGATTGATCGGCCCAGCAGTGGATCGGCGAATTGTGTGATTTCCGGCTGTTCCTGCAGGACGGGCTGATTGAGAAATCGGCCGGCACGATTGTGAGCAGTCAGCAATGAAGCGATTTCCTGCCGCAGCGCATCCTGTCCGCGGCACACGTGTTCAATGTACCGCTCTCGCTCTTCGCACGGAAGGGTGAGTGCCTCGTCGAAGATGCGCGTAACCTCGGCCTCAGTGAACTTGCGCATGTCCTACACCCCGCATTGCTCCTGATTGAGCGCGCGGAAAAGCCAGGCGCGCGCGAACTGCCAGTATCGTTCAATACTTCGATCGGTCACGCCAAGCACCGTTGCGCACTCATCGGTCGACAAGCCGCCGAAGAATCGCATTTCAACCACGCGGGCTTTCTCAGGATGTTCATGCGCCAGCCGATCCAAGGCATCATGCAGGGCGATCAGATCGGTGGCCTGGTGATGGTCGTAAACCAGTTCGCGATCCAGTGAGAGTCGGGACGATTGGCCTCCTCGCTTCTGCGCGTTCCGGGCGCGTGCCGCATCGACCAGAATTCTCCGGATCGCCATGGATGCCACGGCCATGAAGTGCGCCCGCCCCTTCCACTGCACCTGCTGTTGGTTGACAAGTCGCAGGTAGGCCTCGTGCACGAGAGCCGTGGCCTGAAGGGTGTGGTCCGCCCGTTCGGACTTGAGGTGATGCTCGGCCAGCCGGCGCAGTTCGTCATAGACCAGCGGCAGGAGTTGGTCGATGGCCGGGCGGTCGCCGGTGCTCGCGCGATGCAGTAGTTCGGTCACATCGGACGGATGAGACATGGCATGACATTCCATAACGAAGCGGGGGCTTGTCCGGCTGGTGTGTCACACGTGCGGACAGTCCTCCATGGCGGTCTCATCCAGTATACGGCGCGTTCGAATATACCCAAGAAAAAGCTCGCTGGACTTCGGCGGGTGGAGCTGAAATACGCGTTTTTGACGCTTTCCCGGCGGGGGCATGCTCCAATTCTGAGATTTTGTTGACGCGCTGTCGGGTTTGCCCGTGATCTTCCGCGGAATGGAAGGCGGCGTGTAGAGCCGCTGATTGAGGTAACGACGATTCAGATCAGAAAAGGAGGATCACAATGTCGTGGCACCAAACTTTGATGTCAGGGGTATCCGCAGCGATTGTGTTCGCTGCTGTGACCGCCACCACCCCGGCGAACGCAAACGTCAGCGAGATGTTCACCTACCAGGGGCAGTTGAGGCAGAACGGCGAGCCGGTGGCTGGGCCGGTTAACCTGAGCTTCGTTCTGCACACCGATGAGACCGCTTCGGCTCAGGTCGGCCCGACGCTCAACCTGTTCGACTTCGAGGGCTTTGATGATCAGGGCCGATTCACCGTTGACCTTGACTACGGACCGGGCATCCTGACCGGCCAGCCGCTCTGGCTGGAAGTGTGGGTCAACGGAGCCCCGCTTGCCCCGCGTCAGCCGATCACGGCGGCACCCTACGCTGCATTCGCGCTCAATGGCGTTGAGGGACCGGAAGGTCCTCCCGGCCCACCCGGTCCGCAGGGTCAACAAGGAGAGCAGGGTCCACAAGGGCCGCAGGGAGAGAAAGGCGACCAAGGCGATCAAGGGATCCCCGGAGATCAGGGACCGCAGGGGGTACCCGGCCCATCCGGACCACAAGGTGAGAAGGGTGACAAAGGTGATCAGGGAGATCCCGGCCCTCCCGGCCCCGCCGGTGACTCGCACTGGACCATTTCAGGAAGTGCCACCTTTTACACCGGGAACGTTGGTGTCGGGACGAGCGCGACGAACCTCATGCTGACTCTGGGTGGTTTCGGCAATGGCATTCAGTATCCGACGAGTAACACTCTCGCATTCCATACCAACAACGGTGAACGGATGCGGCTCGGCAGCAACGGTCGACTGTTGATCGGCGCAACCAGCGGCTTCAACGGTCAATTGCGCGTCGTGACCCCGCTTGGTTCGATTCCTGCCATTCGTGGTGAAACATCAACGGGATCGAGCGGCATTGCAAACTCCGGTGTGCAAGGCGTATCGACTTCAACGACCGGGAGCGGCATTGGGATTTTCGGCCGATCCGAAAGTGCGAACGGCTATGCAGGCTACTTCAGTGGTGGCCGGAATTTCTTCGATGGCAATGTCGGCTTCGGGACGCTCAATCCGAACATGCCGGTCACGATCGGCGCGGCGGGCAACGGCATTGACTACATCTTCCCGAACACGCTTTCGGTCCGAACAAGCGGGTCCGAACGTTTGCGCGTTACGTCCACGGGTGAAGTCGGTATCGGTACCGCCTCGCCGCAGAATCCGCTGCACATTCTGGCGTCTCTGGGTTCTACGGATACGTACGCGCCGGCTGCGCTTCATGTGCGCAATCAGGCTGATGCTTCCTCTTCAATTCTCCTGGCCACTGGTTTCCGCAGTTTCCGCATCGGCCAGAATCGACCGGGCGGCTCTGGTCCGGTTGATGCCTTCTTCATTCGAGACGACTCTGCGAATGCCAACCGGATGATCATTCGATCCAATGGACGCGTCGGCATCAACACCGATGATCCGGGCACGTTTCAGCTTGCGGTCAACGGCGAATGCGCAAAGCCCGGCGGCGGGTTGTGGGCGGTCTTCTCTGACGCGAGACTCAAGCATTCCATTCAGCCCATCGAAACCGGTATGCTGGATCGGCTGTTGACGCTCAATGGATACACCTACTTCTACACCGATGCTGCCGTCGAACACAACCTTGCTCTGCCTGGAAAGCAGATCGGTCTGCTGGCCCACGAAGTCGCGGAAGTCTTCCCGGACTGGGTCGGTGAAGATGAGAGTGGCATGCAGTACATCACCGAGCGCAGTATCACCGCAATCATGGTCGAGGCGATGCGTGATCTCCGAATGGAGAAGGATGCGGAAATCGCCGCGCTTGAATCGCGCATACAGCGGCTGGAAGCGATGATCGAGGCTGCATTGAGCCTGGAGGAGGTGTTGCGATGAACGTGGTCTCAATTGCGATCGTCTGTCTGTTCATTGCCGTTCCCGGGACAACAGCTCATGTCAGTTCTGCCACGTCAGTTGATCACCCGTTCGGAGGGGAGATGCAGCCGGTCTTGCTTGAAGCTGGATTCGATCAGTTGGAGGAAAGTGCCGAGCCATGGGAAACGATGGAATCGACCCTGGGATTCGATCTCTCCTGGTTCACCATTGACAGCGGTGGCGGCGTGAGCAGCAGCGGGGCGATCGTTCTGTCGGGAACGATCGGGCAGTTCGATGCGGGCATGATGTCGGGCGGTTCGTTCGAACTGGCTGGCGGTTACTGGACAGGGGGAGCCATCACGCCCGTTGTCCCACCATGTGTCGGCGATATCAACAACTCGGGGGGAGTTGATGTCTTTGACCTTCTACTGCTGCTCGAATCGTGGGGGTCGTGTCCGGCACCTTGTTCGGCAGATCTCAACAACAGTGGGGCGGTGGATGTCTTTGACCTGCTCTTGCTGCTGGAGAACTGGGGCGTGTGCCGGGATTGAGCGGCTCACTTCCAGTCAAAGAAGTCAACAGAATCTTCAAAGTAACCCGTTCCTCAAGCACAACGCTGCGTCCGATGACGCAGCGTTGTGTTTCGATCAATTTGTTGTCGGTTTTGATCAAGCGGGTTGCGTGCGATCAATCGTACAACTCAAAGCACTCCACGTGATCCCCTTCTTTCGCGCAGCGCA
>RECV01000267.1 GCA_007693845.1 Phycisphaerales bacterium | reverse complement strand
CGCGATGCGCGAATCTGATCTTGGATTCGGATGGACGGTCACAGCGCAAAAAGAACACCGCCGCCGAAAATCGGCGGCGGTGTTTGAGTCATGGTTCTGACGTCAGACGTCAGTCATGTTCCGTCATGTCTTCACGCGATCAGGCGCGACGACGACGGGCACCGGCGAGACCGGCGAGGCCGAGCAGCGCGAGGGCGCCCGGAGCGGGAACCGTGGTCACCATGCCAGTCAGCACTTCGCCATCAACACTCGCGGTGAAGCCATCCCAGGTGATGAACTCGCCTTGCTGAATGGTGAACTGCGCGAGCAGGATCGAACCGGCACCGGCAACGGTGTTGTTGACAGAACCGGGGGCGGAGACGACACCGGACGGGAATCCGTCTTGATCATCCACGATGTCAAACTGAGCGGAACCGCCCGCGAGATTGCCCCAGTTCGGGAAGCCGGGGGTCGTGAGGAACACCTGGCCGACATCGTTGTTCGCATCGTACCCCGCCTCGACGCCGAGCGTCACGTAGCTGCTAGCGGTCAGTTCAGCCTCGAACGCGCTGAACAGAGGGCCAGCCGGAGTCGGAAGCCCACCGGACTGGAAACCGGCAACAAAGAGGCCGGAGCCGAGCGAAACGAAATCGGAGGCGTTGTTGGTGACGGTGCCGCCACCGATGAAGCCGACCGTACCGCCGCCAGCGCCGAAGTCGGCGGTGACCTGGTAGCTGACCCAATTGTTGGTGCCATCGTTGTACGTCCCGGCTTCTGAGATGGAGAAGCCGAGGAAATCGGCAGACGCGGTGCCCGCGATGAGCAGCGCACCAGCGCCCGCAAGAACTGACATTGTCTTTACTTTCATGATCATGTACCTTTCTTCTTTGTGTTCGAGTCTCGAAAAAGACTACTCCTGAGTTACCCAGGTGTTGCATGGGTGTGCAGTCGGATGCAACACCTCCGAACCCCTACTTCCAGCTTCAAGATACCTGCTCGCCCGTGCGAGTCAAGCGTTGCTGTGTGCTTTTTGACTGACTTCGATCATTGTTAATGTGGGGAAGATGCTTTGCTGACACATCTTCACCAGATCAACATCGTGACGAAATCATCACGCTCGACCGAGGGGTCAATCCTTACCTGTCTCGACTTCTTCTGGCTCTCTCAAAGGCCCCCTTCAGGGCCACCTTCTCTCTGCATGCCCACACTGAGAATTCATCTCAGGGAACCTTCACGACCGGCAGGCAAAACAATCGCCGATCTCAATCAGTATGGACCACCGTCACGGTCTTGTCAAGCAGGAATTCATCGAACTTGACGAATTCACCCTGCAGCAGCAGGGATCGATAACCGGTGACCCTCACCGGCACGATTCGGCCGATCAGATCGGCCGGTTGCATCGGTTCCGGCAGATCGAAGACGGTGATGAGGTCGCCACCGGTGCGGCCGGACATCTGAACACGGGGTTTGACCCAGCCGAGTTCGACCTGTCCCTGACGGGTTTTCGACTCGCGGCTGACCTTCTCGACGAAAACATCGACCGAACGGCCGACCCAGCCGGCGTGGACTTCCGCGCTGATCTCCGCCTGCAGCGCGAGCAGTTCGTTGTTCCGCCGGCGTTTGACCTCATCCGGCACATCGTCCTCGAACCGGTCGATCGCGACCGTGCCCGGCCGGGGGGAATACTTGAAGATGAAGTTGTTCTTGAACGGCACGGCCCGGAGCAGGGACTTGGTCAGCTCGAAATCCTCTTCGGTCTCGGTCGGGAAGCCGACGATGATGTCGCCGGCGATCGAGACGTCGGGCATGAAGGATTTGGCGCGATCGATGAACTCGAGGTATTCCGCGCGGGTGTAGCCGCGGTTCATCAGTTTGAGAATCCGATCCGACCCGGACTGCGCGGGAACGTGCAGGTAGTTGCAGATCCGGGGGGATTCAGCCATGACGCGCAGCGCATCGTCGGTGAAATCGCGCGGATAGCTGGTCACGAACCGCAGCCGCTGAATGGCGGGGACTTCCTCGTGAATGCGGTGAAGCAGGTCGGCGAAGGTGGTCGTGCGCGCGCCGAGGGGCGAGGCGGCCCCCGGCGAGGCGGCCCCCGGCGAGGCGACCTCACTCTGGCGAAACGCCTTGAGCCCGGGCCCGACCTGCGGCGCTTCACGGCCTTCGATGGTGAGCGCCGAGCCGTGGGTGTAACGGTAGTGGTTGACCGTCTGCCCGAGCAGGGTGATCTCGATCACGCCCTGGTCCGCGAGCATTTTGCATTCCTCGACAATCGCATCGGGCGTGCGGTGGACTTCCGGACCCCGGGTGTGCGGCACGACGCAGTAGGTGCAGAACTTGTTGCAGCCGCGCGTGATGCGCACATAGGCGGAGCGGCCGCCGGCTTCAGCGCGATCCGGGTCGAACGCGCGGGAGAGATCGAGCATCTCCAGCGAATCTTCCGCGGCCTGAAGCGTGCCGGTCCGCCTGGCATTCGATCCCTGCAGCGCGATCCGGTCGATGGCGCGGTCAGCGTCGGCGGATGCGCCGGTTTTGAGCACGTTGTCGAGCAGCATGGGGAGTTTGTCGAGCTCACCGGGCCCGCAGAGCAGATCGATCTGGGGGTACTTTTTGACCATCGCCGCGCCTTCGCGTTCGGCCATGCAGCCGATCACGCCGAGAACGATGTTGCGGCCATCACGTTTTTTGATGCCGATCTGCCCGATGCGGCTGAGGGCCTTGTTCTCCGCCTGCTCGCGGACCGAACAGGTGTTGTACAGGACGATGTCAGCGTGATCGACATTCTTGGTGAACCGGTAGCCGAGCGCGGTGAGATGCCCCTCGACGAGTTCGCTGTCGAGCTCGTTCATCTGGCAGCCGAAGGTTTCGAGATAGACCGTCGGCGCGTTCGGGCGGGGTTCGGAGGTGGATTTGACCATGCAGGTGCATCGTAGCCGCTGAACGGACCGCGCCCAATCGTAAGCGGAGAATCTCGGGGTGAAATCCCGCCGGCGTGATGTTTCCCTTGCCGCGGCGGTCGTCTATCATGCTCGCTCATCGAATTGGCCGATATGGGTCATTCGTCGGGTTTGATGGGGTTGACGGATTGATGCGTGGTCTTGCCATGAAGCACTCACCATGATGAAGCAAAAGCGAACACAAGTCTGCGGCGGGTGGATGGAACCTGCCGAGCACCGTTTCGGGCGATCCGTTCAGCGCGCGTTGTGCGGCGTGACGGGAATGCTGTTGATCCTGATGTTGCCGGCCGGCGGCTGCGCGACACCCGATTCCCGGGACTGGGCGCAGACCGCGCCGACGCTGAAGCCGAGTGCCCGGGCTTCTGATCATCACGGCAGCATGGCGTTGGGCGAAGTGACGGACGTCCCCGTCAACGCGCTGGGCATGATGTCCGTCATGGTGCAGGATGCGCCGGTTCGAGTGGTTCTGGCGCGCGACTGGTTCCAGCCGCGTCTGGTGGTGATTGAGCACGCCCCGACCGACACGCCGGAAACGCACTGAAAACTGGTCCGGGTTCATTCTGGACGGACCGCGGGGCAGGAGTCCCTCGGCGGCCGGTCTCTTTCCGGTCACGGATCGTCTGCCCCACGCCGGATCGATCCGAAATCTGACGAGCTGAACCGCGCACCGCCGATACGAGGGGCATGTTGCGCGCCGGTCACGGGATCATCCTCATCGTCATCACGCTGCTGACGTTCGGCGTGCTCATGGTCAGCTCCGCCGGATTGTCGGTCGATCCATCGCGCACGGTGAGTGTGGCGGATGTGATCTGGGGCCGTCAGGCGAAGCTGGCGATCATGGCGGTCATCGCGATGCTCGTCGCCATGCACATTCCGACGATGTGGTTCTACCGGGCGCGGGGGGTGAACTCGCCGATTCCCTGGCTGGTGGTCGGGTCGATCGGCCTGCTGCTCCTGGTGCACGTGCCGGAGATCGGCCGCGAGATCAACGGTGCCCGCCGGTGGATTTTCTTCGGGCCGATCAATTTTCAGCCGAGCGAGGTCGCGAAGTGGGCGTTGCTGTTCGTGCTGGCGTGGCACGCAGCGCGCCGGGCCGGCGTGATGGGGCGATTCTTCACGGGATTCGTCCCGCCGATGATCATCGTCTGCATCATTTGCGCGTTGATCGGCACGGAAGATCTCGGCACGGCGGTGCTGGTCGGCGCGGTCAGCGTGGGCGTTCTGATCGCGGCGGGGACGAAGATCTGGCAGGTGGCGCTGCTGATTCCCGCCGGTCTCGCCGCCGCCGCGATGGCGATCTTCACCAGCACCTACCGCATGAACCGCGTGCACGCCTTCTTCGATCCCTTCCAGGACCCGCAGGGTATCGGGTACCACGTTCTGCAGTCGATGGCCGCCGTCAGTGGCGGCGGTCTCGCCGGCCGCGGCCTGGGCAACAGCGTGCAGAAATTCGGCTACCTGCCGGAAGCGACGACCGACTTCATCTACGCGATCATCTGTGAAGAACTCGGCGTCGCTGGGGCGGCGGTCGTGATCTGCCTCTACGCCCTGCTGCTGATCTGCGGGCTGTCGATTATCGCGCGCGCGGTCCACCCGTTTCAACGCCTGCTCGGACTGGGCATTCTGCTGACGATCGGCATGCAGGCGCTGATCAACCTCGCGGTCGTCACCGGCACCGCACCGACCAAGGGCATCGCCCTGCCGCTGCTCTCCGCGGGCGGCACGGGATGGATTCTCACGGCCTTCTGCCTCGGCCTGCTGGTGTCGATCGACCGGGAGTCGACCGAACTCGCCGAGGAGCGCATCGCAACCATTCCATCAGAAGACACCGCCCCGACCGCGGCCGAAACATCGCCCGCGTAGCCGCGCAGACCTGCTCCGAGGAGTGATCGTGTCATCATCAGCCCCTGCCATTCTCTTCGCCGGCGGCGGATCCGGCGGGCATATCAGCCCCGGCCTCGCGATTGCCGAACGACTGCGCGACCGCGAGCCCAAGGCGCGCGCTGTCTTCGCCTGTTCGACCCGCACGATTGACCGGACGATGCTTGAACACGCCGGCGAGGAGTTTCACCCGATGCCGGCCAGCCCGCCGTCCTTTCGGGCCCGAGCCGCGTGGCGGTTTCTGCGGAACTATCAGCAGACGCGCCGGCGCGTGCGGCGGCTGTTGCGGACCGAGTCGATCGATCTGGTGATCGCGCTCGGCGGGTTCGTCGCTGCGCCGTGCGTTGCGGCGGCCCGGGCGAGCGGTCTGCCGAGCGTGCTGGTCAATCTCGATGCCCCGCCGGGCAAGGCGAACCGGATGATCGCGCGCAAGTGTCAGCGGGTGCTGTCAGCCGTGGATTTGCCGATCGCGCCGAAGTTCGCGCAGGAGGTGGTCGGCCTGCCGGTGCGGCGGAGCGCGATCACGGCGGAGGAGCCGGCGGCCTGCCGTCGCGCGTTCGGTCTCGATCCGGACCGGCCGGTGCTGCTGGTCACCGGCGCCTCGCAGGGGGCAACGAGCATCAACGCGTTCATGCAGGAGATGGCGCGAAACCATGCAGCCGATTTCGCGGGTTGGCAGATTCTTCACCTGGCCGGAATAGAGGCGGATGAACCGCTGCGCGAGGCGTACCAGCGGGCCGAGATCCCGGCGGTGGTTCAGCCGTTCACCCATGAGATGGGGCGGGCGTGGGGTGCAGCGGATCTGGCGATCAGCCGGGCCGGAGCGAACTCCGTGGCGGAGGTTGCGATCAACGCCGTGCCGAGCATTTTTCTGCCGTACCCGTACCACGCTGATCAGCATCAGAAGCACAACGCGGCTCCGCTCATCGAGCGCGGGGGCGCAGTGCTGGTCGATGATGGCATTGAAGCGGCAAAGAACCTCGAACAGTTGCGACCGGTGCTGCAGCGCCTGATGGGCGATTCCGCCGAACGCGCGCGGATGAGAGAGCGGCTGGAGACATCACGCCCCGATGATGCCGCGGCGCGAATCGTGGAGATCGTTCTCAATCTGATCAGTTCATCGAAGGGCGGATGATTCGGCCGGGCCGATAACGCGGCCGGCTCTGTTCAGATCGTATTTGGGCAGCGGGATTCAACCGCGTCAATCGACCTGCCCCGCCGGTTCGACCGGCCGAAGCCGGGAAAATGTGCAGCAGATGGGGATGGACGGGTTACAATTCAATGTATGGAGGAAGGCGATTCGACAACGCGGCTGGGCGCGCAGATTCAATGCACCGTGCTGGGTGAGAGTATCCCGGCGGGTTTGCGTTCGATCCTGGAGCATCGCGGCTGGCGCAGCCGCGCGGTGTCGGACCCGGTCATCGCCATGATCGAGATTGCCCGGCACGAGCGCACTGAACGCGCTCGGTGCGGCTGGGGCGTCTGCCGAAAGGATGCGTCGGCCCTTATCGTTCCCGACCCCGGCCGGGAGGGTGACATCGAATCACTGTGCGCTGCGTTGGCGAGGTACCTGCCCGATGTGATCGTCATGAGATACCGGCAGGGGCAACTGGAACCGTGGCGAAAAAGCTCCGCGATTGAAGCAAACATCACACCGGCTCCGGGGCGTAATGGTGGTGTGGAGAATGATGAACCAATCGAAACGCAGGTCGACGGTTGCGCGCGCGAGGATGCGGATGATGGAGATCACCGCGATGGACGCACCACGCTGAGCCGCGCGGAACTCGACATGCTGCTCAATTTTTCCGCGGAGGAGTCATCATCATGACGACTCCGACGAAGCCCACCGACCCATCAGCGGAAACGCCGTCTGTTCTCTTTGTCGGCCCGGCCCGGGAACGGTCGCCGCTGGCCAACCACGCGCGGGTGCTTCACGTGCCGACGATGTATGACGCCATCGGCGAGATTGCAGCCGCAGCGTCGCGACGCCCGTACCGCGCGCTGGTGATTCATGCCGCGGTGCTTGATCAACTGTCCGATGGTGCGCTGAAATCGGTGCGCGATCTTGATCAGAACCTGACGCTCGCGCTTTTCAGGGAGAACGGCCACGCCGGCCGGGACCACATCATCGACTGTTTTGATCGCGTGCTGACCGCGCCGCTCGATTCGGAACGGCTCGATGCGCTGCTCGAACCGGATGA
>RECV01000263.1 GCA_007693845.1 Phycisphaerales bacterium | reverse complement strand
CCGAGTTGAAAGACAGTCTCATGCCGCAGGAAACCAAGTCCGCGCAGGATCGCGCCACCGAAGAAGCGTACCAGGGGCTCACCGCCACGCGCGATGACCCGACCGCGCTGCACAAGGCGCTCGAACTTGCGGTGGACTACCGTGGTGACATCACCATGGAATGCGACGGTGACGAACCGCGCACCGTGGAAGGATTCGCATTCGACTTGAAGGAAAGCAATCCGCCGGTGATCCGCCTGATTCCGAAGGGTGAGGACACACGTACATCCGTGCCGATCCCGTCGATTCGCGCGGTTCGCTTCACCGGCAAGGACACGGCGGCGGGCAAGACATTCGAAGCGTGGATGAAACGCTACGTCGAGAAGAAACTGGCCGGCGAGCGTGCGAGCATTGAAGCGGAAACGCTGGAGGAATAACTCCGCGCCATCCGATCGCGCCGAGCCACTGTGACGGGTTCGCTCGCTCAGCGCAATTTGAGTGAAACCAGCGCGAGCATGGTGAAGATCACCGCCAGCAGCCAGAACCGGGTCACCACCTGCTGCTCGGACCAGCCGCCGAGATGAAAGTGATGGTGGATCGGCGAGCAGCGGAAGATTCTTCGCCCGCCGGTGAACTTGAAGTAGCCGACCTGAAGAATGACGCTGGCCATTTCCATGAAGAAGATGATGCCGATGATGAGCAGGAGAATCTCCTGCCGAATCGCAATGGCGATGTAAGCGAGCAGACCGCCGAGCGGCAGCGAACCGGTATCGCCCATGAAGACCTGGGCCGGCGCGCAATTGAACCACAGAAAGCCGAGACAGGCGCCGGCCATCGCGCCGCTGACGACCATGAGTTCGCGCCCGCCGCTGATGTGGGGAAACATCAGCGTCTGAGCCGTCTGGGGATCGCCCGCCACGAAGCACAACACCATCATGCCGAAAGCTGCCACCGCCATGATGCCCCCGGCCAGTCCGTCCATACCGTCGGTCAGGTTGACCGCATTGCTCGTTCCGGCGATCAGAAACGTTGAGATGATGAGGAAGGGAATCAGGCCGAGAAGCAGCACGCTCTCTTCGAGCACAAATCCGCCGGTGCCGGGAACGTAGGTGCGCTGGAAAGGCAGATTCAGCACGCGCGTGACGTCGTCTCCGAACCCGTGCCGAAAGAGAAAGAACCCCGCAATCGCGCCGATCCCCAGTTGAAACAGCAGTTTCTCCCAGGCATACAGCCCCTCGCGCGCGCCGGGATTGCGACGGGCCGAGGTCAGTTTCAGCCAGTCATCCGCGCCGCCGACCACCGCGAGCCAAAGCAGCACGATCAACGCCAGGTGCACGTACCGTTCGGTCATGTCGGCGAGCAGGAGCACTGTCGCCAGAATGGACACACAGATCAGAACCCCGCCCATGGTCGGCGTGGCGGCCTTGGAACTCATCAGCTTGTTCAGGTCCGCGTGGTAGAACTCCGGAGCATCACCGATCTTCTGCCGAAGCAGAAATCGAATTGTCCGCCGGCCGAAGAGCAGCACGAAGAGAAAGCTGACGACCACCGCGAAGAAGGCGCGGAACTCCAACTGATACATGACCATGACGAGCGGGTAGAGCCCGTGCTCGACAAGCCAGTTCTGAAGATCTTCGCTTTGGAGCAGGTTGTAGAACATGGTTCACGTATGGACCATCCGTCACGCACGAAGATTACGTTTCCGACGGGGTGCCTCCCGCGGTCGAAAGGACCGCCCCGCCATTCGTTTGATTTCGGCCGGATGGCCCCATTTCGTCGACAATCCGCTCCAGCGCCATGCCGCGCGATCCCTTCAACAGCACCGCATCGCCACTCTCGAAACTCGCTGCGATGCGTGCGGCGGCCTGCTGATCCAACTCACCGATGTATTCCAGCCGATCGCTCATGCCCGCCTCGGTCAGCACTTCCGCTGCGGCGTGCATCGCCGAACCGATGAGAATCGATCGTGCGATCGGTGCGCTTCGGTGCAGTTTGATCAGTCGCTCGCCCAGTTCGGCGTGCAGCATCCGCGTCTGATCGCCCAACTCCAGCATGTCTCCCAACACGAGGATTCGACGCGAGGCGTCGCTGGTCAGTTCGACGAATGTGTCCAGCGCGGCGACCATGGACTCCGGGTTTGCGTTGTACGCATCGTTGAAGAGATCGATCCCTGCAACTCGCTGACGCACAAAGCGCATCTGCTCCGCCGTCGCGCGACTGAGACCTTCATCGATCTGCTGTTCGTTCAGCCCCATCCGCCGCGCCACAGCGACGACGGCCAACGCGTTGACCGCATTGTGACGGCCGGGCAGCGCGAGGCGGAACCGCGTCCTATCATTGATCCGGAACCACCACCCCCCGTCCGCTTCACCCCGATCGGTCAGACGCAGATCGCCATCCTCCGCTTCGCCGAACAGGATGGTGTTCTCCACCGGTTTGAGGTAATCGCGCAGCCCCGGGCAATCGGCGTTGATGATCGCCCAGCCGTCTTCACGCAGGTGATTGAGAATCGCGGCCTTTTCGCGAATCACCGCCGCGACGGAGCCGAGCCCTTCGAGATGCGAATGCCCGATCATCGTAATCACGCCAATGTCCGGCTCGGCCAATTGCGCGAGCCGGCTGATCTCTCCCGGCGCGTTCGTGCCGATCTCCACCAGCACGTACCGATCCCGGGGCGAAGCCCCGAGCAGTGTCAGCGGCACGCCGATGTCATTGTTGAACGAGCGTGGCGCGCACGTGCCGGCGAACTGCGGCGCGAGCACGGATTGAAGCAATCGTTTCGTCGTGGTCTTGCCCGCCGAGCCGGTCACGGCGATCACCTTGGTCGTCGTCAGCGATCGCCGGTGCGCCCGCGCAAGCCGCACCAGCGCGGCCCGGGTCCGGTCGACCTTCAGGACGCCGACTGCCGGCGGTAAATCGCTGAGATCAACTTCGCGTTCCACGACCAGCAGCGTCGCACCGGCCCGCGCTGCGGCCGACAGGTACGCGTGGCCGTCGGTGCGTTCGCCCTTGATCGCCAGGAAGACGTAATCCTTCAGGTTCTCGCGCGAGTCGATGCCGACGCCTTCGAAACCCATCTCGGGATCGAACGGTTCCGGACGCTGCAACCATGTCCCGGCCAGGGTGGGCATCATCTGATCGAGTCGGAAGCGGCTCATGCGCCGGCCCTCCGCGCAGCGGCGTTCGCAATCGCGTCGGTCGTCTCCGCACTGGCCTCTGGACCGGCCGTCACCCTCGACTGCGCAACTCGCAGCGCCTCTCGCGCGATCACGCGATCATCAAACGGCCGTTTCTCCCGGCCGATGATTTGGTAATCCTCGTGCCCCTTGCCGGCGATGACGATCACATCGCCCGGCCGCGCGGTCCGAATCGCCATCGTGATCGCTTCGCGCCGATCAACACATTGCACGGCCCGGTCGCAATGCGCAGCAGGAATACCCGCCGCGACTTCTGCAACGATTGTGTCGGGGTCCTCCGTCCGCGGGTTGTCCGAGGTGATGATGATCTCATCGCCGTACCGGGCCGCGACCTGCGCCATGCGCGGCCGCTTGGTTCGATCGCGGTCACCGCCGCACCCGAAGATGACGCGTAATCGCCC
Organism: Phycisphaerales bacterium; assembly: GCA_007693845.1. Classification (GTDB taxonomy): domain Bacteria; phylum Planctomycetota; class Phycisphaerae; order Phycisphaerales; family SM1A02; genus SKZB01. The sequence continues at coordinate 3,454 of RECV01000263.1, read as the reverse complement.
CGAATCCGGCACCAACGGCCGAACCGCACTCAGCACGTTCTCGAGCGCATCGTCCGTATGCGCGTAGTCGACGTACACCGAGAACGGATTATTCGGCAGGGTCACCGGCTCCAGCCGGCCCGGCGGGGCGTGACAGCGCGCAAGCGCCTCAACGATGCGCGGCATCGACACGCCCAGCGCGGATGCCGTCGCTGCGGCCTGCAATGCGTTCATAACGTTGTGCCGTCCGCAAAGCGGCAGATGAAGCGAGTGCGTTTCCCCCCGGGCGATGAGTTGCACGTCCACCCCGAGGATCGTTGCCCGGTCGATCACCGCGTAAAAATCCGCGGACTTGTTCTGAAGGGAGCATCGCAACACGTGTGCATCGGTTCGCGAAGCGAGACTCTCTCCGCGCGGGTCGTCACTGTTGATAATCGCCACACTGTCTTCTGCCAACTGCTCAAAGAGTCGGGCTTTGGCGTTGAAGTAGGCCTCCTCGCTGCCGTGGTAATCCATGTGATCGCCGGACAGGTTGGTGAACACCGCTGCGGCGAAAATCAACCCGTCCGTCCGTCGTTGCTGAAGCGCGTGGCTGGAGACTTCCATCACAGCCGCACCGCACCCGTGATTCACCATGCGTTCCAGCGTTCCGCTGATCTCCCGCGCGGCCGGCGTGGTCAGCGCGGCCGGGTCGATCGCGCGGCCGTCATCGGTGTGCACCGTCCCCATCAGGCCGCACCGCCGATTGAGCGTGTCGTTGAGAATCTGCTGAATCAAAAATGCGGTTGTCGTCTTGCCGTTCGTGCCCGTTACGCCGACGAGTTGCAACGCCCGACTCGGGTTGCCGCAGAAATGTTCGCAGAACTTCGCCCCTATTGCGGGCACATCGTCGCACGTCATCAGCGTGATGGAGGCGCGGCCGATCGTCGTTCCGGTCGACGCGAGGATCGCCACGGCACCGGCGCGGATCGCATCGTCGAGAAAGTCACGACCGTCATGCGTCTCGCCGGGACGAGCGATGAACAGCGAGCCGGGTGTGACCGCCCGGGAGTCCTCCGTGATCTCGGCAATCGGGGGAAGGGACTTCGCCTCCGGTCCGGCGGCGTGGTCAATAGGCAGGTTGTCGATCAGCGTGGCCAGATCCATCGGGCGGGGCATTCAGCAGGCGTCTCCGTACGGGTGTGCACACAGCATATCGGGCAAGAACCCGGCGCGATCGCAGAATTCGCCACCGGCCGTTCAATTGGCTCGAAAGCGCCGTCCGCGCCAGCCGATACCGCATCAATATGCACGCATCACGGAAGAATCAGCATCGCATCGCCGTAACTGTAGAACCGATACTCGCGGGCAATCGCCTCGGCGTAGATCTCGTGCAGACGCTCCAGGCCGACCATCGCGGCCACGAGCGCCAGTAGCGTCGATCGCGGCAGGTGGAAGTTCGTCAGCATGCCGTCGAGATATCGAAACTCATACGGCGGCGCGATCAGCAGATCCGTTCCGCCGCGTAGCGGACCGTCCGCCGACGACACATCAGCCGGCAGGGGCGTCGGAAGCGATTCAAGCGTCCGCACGGTGGTCGTGCCGACCGCGATGATGCGCGCTGCGTCTTCGCGGGCTTCGTCGTTGCCCTCAGATCGAGAACGTGACAGGGCCGCGAGATCCGCCAGCGTCTCCGGAGGCACTTCGAACCATTCCCGGTGCATGATGTGGTCGGCCAGGTCGTCAGCGGTGACGGGCTTGAAGGTGCCCGGGCCGACGTGCAGGACCAGATCGCGCCGAATCACACCGCGCTCCCTGAGACGAGCGAGTAAATCGGCGGTGAAGTGCAGCCCCGCCGTCGGTGCGGCGACGGAATGATGCTCGCGCGGCCGGACCGGCTCTTCGGAGTCGGCTGCGGCGAAGACCGTCTGGTACCACGCGCGGTCGGCCGCGTCATCAATCTGTTCACTTCCTTGCCGGGCGCGAAGAATGTAGGGCGGCAAAGGCGTTCGGCCGAGCCGCTCCAGCACGCGCTCCATCGGGTCCTCGCCTTCAAGTCGCACGAGCCATTCCGCATCGTCGCGGGCGACGAGTTCGAGAATGGCGCCGCCCGGCCGATTGTCGTGATCGAGCAACTCGATCCGTTGACCCGCGCGCAACTTGCCGTTGCTTTTCAGCATGCCCTTCCACATGCCATCCGGTCGCGGCTCGATGAGCAGGCCCTCCACGCGCCCCTCAGAGTCAACCCGCTGCGCGATCAGTCGCGCGGGGAGAACCCGGGTGGTATTGAAGATCAGCCGATCCTCCGCGCGCAGGAACGCCGGCAAGTCACGCACCGTGGCGTGGGTGAGTTCGTCGGTCGATCGTCGCACCACGAGCAGGCGGGCCGCATCGCGCGGCTGGGCGGGGCGCGTGGCGATCAGGCGCTCCGGCAGCGTGTAATCCAGCGCGCGAACGGGCAGCGAGGGGCGGGAACCGGGTTGTGTCGTTTCGACAAATGTCACGAACGTCCGTTGCAAAAAGACAACATGCAGCAGAACCCGACCTGGTCGCATCCGGGCTCAACACCCAGTCAATAAACTCGCTCAGCGGTGAATGCGCCGTACGGACGCCGCCAGGCGGAGATTATCAGCCGTCAGCTCTGGTTCACAACGATCACGAGCCAGTGCGGCGCGGATCGTGCGGCAGTATAGCCGTGCGAATCGAAGAACGGTCCAACCCGCTGGCGGGCTCACTGGCGCTGCATCTTCACCTGCAGCAGCGGTCACAGCAACTCCGCAGCAATGCTCCGGCTGATCTGAGCCAGCAATGCCGCGTCTGGCTGAACGAAGCGCAGCGGGAGATCGACCGTCTGCGTCAGGGTCAGGACACCTTCCATCCGCAAGCAGCACGCCAGCCGCAAGCAGCACACGAGACGGCGGCCCCTGCCGCAACGGAGCCATCGCCGGTCGCCCGCGATCCGCAGCCGAAGCTCTACGCGGTCACGCCGTTGGGGCGGTGGGAAGCCGAGCCGCGTGAAGCGCCGCGGGCTGTTCCGCCGCAGGTCCTCATCGTCCCGCCGCACGTCACAAACGTCGGCAGCGTGCTGGACGTCCTGGCCTGATCTGAAGTGCCGGCCGAGCGGTCGAGGGAGAGCTTCACCACCGGACTGAGGCGCATTTCTCCCTGTTTCCCCCTGCGGCGGCTCAGCCCCAATTCTCAAGCAGGATCAGCAGGTCGAGCACATTGACGATTCCATTGCCATCAAGATCAGCCGGGCAGTCGTTCGGATCATTGCACACACCTCAAGATTCGAGCAGGAGTGCCAGGTCGCTGAACCATTTGTGCCCCGTGCTCATCCAATCGGAACAAACTCGGGTGAACTGTTGAGGCGCTAACTGGACAGCATGCTGTGAAACGCTACAACTACAAATAGATGTTTGCGGGTGTAGCTCAGTTGGTAGAGCGTCAGCTTCCCAAGCCAAAAGATGGACATTGATGTTGCGCGGCCGAATCG
>RECV01000195.1 GCA_007693845.1 Phycisphaerales bacterium | reverse complement strand
TCCTGCTGCCGATCGCCTGGATCGTGGCATTGCCGCGATGGGCGCAACTGGTGCAGGCGTTGATTCTGTTGGCGATGCTTTCCTATCTCATCGCGACCTGGTTGTACTAAGCCGACCCTCTCGATCGATTACCACGACCAGGGATTTCTCGCTTGCTCCGGTTCCGGCAATCCGCCGAGTCGCTGGATCTGGGTCTCCGTCAGTAGCGCCTCGAGTTCACGGATCACCCTGGCGTTCAGTTCGTTTCGTTCGAACTGAAGTCGCTGTCGCTGCGATTGAACGTTCATGTACTCGGGAATGTCGTCTTCATCGAGAAGTTCCACATCGTAGTCGCTGCTTCGATTGGCCAGATCAATCATCTCATCAAGGAGTTGACGGTAGGCGGCGCGGTATTCCATGCTCAACTCCGCCAGTTCGCTCCGCTGCCGGTCCGCGAGATCAGGCAGTTCGAACGCCTGCTCCAGATGATCGTGCATGGCGGTCTGATCACGAAACACATCGGCGTGCGCGCGACGATTGAACAGATCGATGAATTCACGGGCGGCTGCTTCAGGTAGACGATCCGCGATGGCGTCGCGGGAGCGCGCCGTTTCGCGCCGAATGTCGGCGTTGAGTTCGCGCAGCTCGCCCTGCAGCGATCCGAGTCGCTCCTGTCGGCGTTCGTTGTATTCCTGCCACGCGGCCATATCGAACTCGCCGGATGACATGTCCGGCATTTCGGCGGTCAGGATCTCGGAGATTTCCGAGAATCGCATTCGACGATCGGCCAACTCCGTCAGGATCGGACCCACGGCCTCATCCCACGCTGTGATTTCATCATCGATCAGGTCGATGTGGCGTCGCAGTTCGCTGTTCGTTCGCGCCAGGCGAGAAAGGTCAATGAACTGGCTTCGTGAGAAAGTGCCCCCGCGGAGAACATCCATGTTACGCTCGCGCTCGCGGCCGCGTTCCGCACGCTCCAGACGATCCTTGAATTGATCATCATCGGGCAGTGCATCGTACAGGTCATCGAAAAATGCAAGATCCAACGCCGCCAGTTGCTCTCGCGCCTGCTGACGAAGAGCGAACAGTGCTTGCGTCACCTCAGCGCCCCCGTGTCTCGAGGACCCGGAGTCAGGATCGTGTTGCCAGAGTTCTGATCGTTTTTGGTTGATCTCTTGAAGAAGGGGGGCGACGGCCTGTTCGAATTCCGCGACGTACGCCTCGAACCGTTCATCCAGCCAGGCGCGGAACTCATCGTTGAAATCGAGTTCATCGGCGATCACGGTCATGGTTCGGCGTGTCATTCGGCCGGGCACATACGGATCGCCGCTGGAACGTGATGTAGATGTTGATGACTCTTCGGGCTGGAGGGTGCGGCGGGGCGGCTGCGCTGCGGACTCCTGTTCGGATCGTAGCGCCTCTGCCGCATGGACCTTCTCTTGCTGTTCGGATGGAATCAAATCACGGAAACTCTTCTGCGCCTTCTCGACCAACTCACGGCTGCGCTGATTGAGCTCCTGCTGTATTTCTTGCTGCTCATCTTGGGAACCCTGATCTCCCAGGAGGAAGGAGAAGGGAGACGGGGCGTGGTTCTCCACGTAATTGAGCAGATCGCGGTACCAGCGCTCCTCCGCCTCCAGCAGTTCCGCGCGGGATGATTCGAGCGAGCGGCGGATGTCCGCATCGAGTTCTTCCAGCGACAAGGCAATGTCAAACCGGTCGAGGTGAATTTCCGGCGCGACAATGCCGAGCATCGGGAATCCCCTCGAGAAGAAAGTTCGTCGGAACGACCGCTTCGTTGATTCCTCCAACAGCGGCATGACATTCCGGTAGGTTCGCAGGTTGACTTCCTGAAGTGTGATTTGTGCCTCGTTCATGCGTTTCCAGATTTCCCGCATCGCGGTCTGAATCGCTTCCATCATCTCCTGCATAGCTTCAGGGTCATCCGCATTCTCGAACGAGTCTTCGTCGTAGCCGAGATCCGTCATGGCATCGTGCATGTCCGTCATCATGGACTGCGACGCTTCGTGTGACTTCTGCATTGCGCGGGTGAGCCGAAGCTCATAATCCGCCAGAATCGGATCGACTCGCTCGAACTCCTGGGGGCTCAGATCCATATCCAGGAGTTCGGAGGACAGATCAAATGCGCGGCCGCCCATGAAAGCCATCATGTTCGCCTGGAGTCGGTGTCGTTCCCGCGCCATCTGCACCCGCGGAAGCTCACGCCTCTGCTGGTCGGTCAGCAGCACCTGGATATCCGCAAAGAAAGAATCATCGAGCGTTCGAATGCGCGACCGAACACGGTCCCAGTCCTTCTGAAGCTGCTCGAGTTCATCGCGCGGCGGCATCTGCATGCCACGGTTCATCCCCTGCATCGAACGGAGGAACTCCGCAATCTCGCCATCTCGAAGTTCCCGGAAACGCTGGTGGTACTGCTCGTAGAATTGCCCCATCGCGCGGCGTTGGTCACTGCTCAGCCCCAGCCGCTCTGCGTACTCGTTCAGTTCGCTGCTGGTGATCGGATCCGGCAGCGTGCCCGAGGTGCCCTGCGCATACGCCGACGGCCCGGTCAGCAGAAGCATGGCAACCACAAGGCAGAGCAGACCGTACCATCGAAGACTCCGGGCATACAAGAACATCATGGCATTTCTCCTGATTCCGATGGGTGAAGCGATGTCGCTGGTCCACGATCACTTACGACGCGGTGAGATGCGGTCGCTCCAACCCGTTCTTCGGGATCAAACATTTTCAATTTCGCGCATCATGGCGCGACTTCCGCGGGCAATGCGTGTCGATACACGGGCGCGGCCAGCGTCGCCCCTGACTCGAAGATCAAGTTTGATCGATTCGGCGAAGGATTGCAAGCGCGTTTCGTGGATTCACGATGCCGCTACAGTGCCCGAACGGATACCGCAATTGGGCCACCTTCAGAGCGGGGAGATTGCGCATTGCTCTCTATCCCGTCGCGGATGATCGCTTCGGCGGGCCGAGCAATGCGGCTCTCAATCGCTCCGCCCCACCGGTGATAATGAGGTAGAGGCAGGGGATCACGAACAGGGTCAGGAACATCGAGACCAGCAGACCGCCGATCACACACAGCGCGAGTGGCTGCATGATCTCCGCGCCGGAGCCGAGGCCGATCGCCAGCGGCGTCATGCCCAGCACCGTCGTTGCGGTGGTCATCAGGATGGGTCGCAGGCGGATGCGGCCGGCTTCGACTACGGCCTCACGGATCGCGTATCCCTTCTCACGCCGACCAATTTCAATGTACTCCACCAGGAGAATCGCGTTGTTGACCACAATGCCGATCAGCAGGATGACGCCGATCAGAACCGGCGCGGAGAGCGGAGTTTCGGTCATCCAGAGGATGCCTGCAACGCCGATCAGCGCCAGCGGTGCGGCCGCGAGAATGATCAACGGATTGCTCAGCCGTTCGTACTGAACCGCCATCACCACGAAGACCAGAAACAGCGCCAGCAGGATCACGATGAACAGTTCGCGGTTGGTCTCCTGGATGGTCTCCCATTGGCCGCCGAAGATCATCGAATACTGTTCCGGAAGTTCAATCCCCGCCATTCGGGCTTCCACCTCGCGCATGATCGTTCCGACATCCGCGACCTGTGTGTTGATATCGCCGCCGACCCGAACCGCGCGGCTCTGGTTTTCGCGGACGATGTGTGCCGGGCCGGCGCCGAGTTCAAACCGGGCAACGTCCCGGAGCAGAATCGGCACGCTGTCGTGTCGGAACAGCAGAAGATTGCCGAGTGTCTCCGAATCGCTCACCGCCTCACGCGGCAGGCGGATGCGCACGTCGTACTCACGGTTGCCGCTCATGAACTGGGTCGGCACCGCGCCATCCACCGCCTGTCGAATCGCCGTGCCGACTTCCGACACCCGCAGTCCGAGATCCGCCGCCCGGGCGCGATCCACAACGACCCGCATGAGCGGGCTCTGATCTTCCCGGCCGACTTCCACGCCCTCCAGTCCGGGGATGTCCTGCAGCCGAGCGCTGATATCACGCGCGATGCTGCGCAGCGTGTCGAGGTCATCGCCGATGACACTGATGGAAAGATCATCGCCGCTGGTGCCGAACTGAAGGCCGCGGATACTCGGTGGGCGGACGCTGATCCTCGCCCCGGAGAGATCCAGCGCATCCAGACGGTCCTGCGCATCGGCGACCCATGCGCCGGCGGGGAATCCGGGCCGCTCAATCGCGGGAGCGAGTTGCACGCGGATATTCGAAGTGCCCGGCCGTTCGTTGATGATCCCACCGCCGAGGTGACCGCCGACCATGGTGAAGATGGTTTCGACGTGATCCATCTGCCGGATGGTCTCTTCAAGCATGCGTGCCGCAGCGTCGGTTTCGTGGGGCGGCGTCCCGGGCGGCAGCACCATGCGCACTCGCACGTTCCCGTCATCGACCTGGGGCAGAAACTCATTGCCCAACTCCTCGGACAGTCGCAGCGCACCGAGCATGCCGACGATCGCCAGCCCGACCACGCCCCAGCGGAGTTTCAGGACGTACGGCAGCAGCCACGCGTAGAACCGCTGCAACTGCAGAATGAACCAGTTCCATAATCGGAGCGGAGGCGTGCGATGCAGACGGCTCTCAAAGCGCACGTGCCCCAGAAGCGCGGCGAGCATCGGAACGAGCGTCAGCGCTGCGGCGAGGGTCGCCAGAATGGCGAAGGAGATCGTCAGGATCAGTTCACGAAAGATCAGCGCGGCCAGCCCCGTCATGAGCAGGAAAGGCGTGACCGCCGCAAGATTGGTCAACGTCCCCGCCACGATCGCGGAAGAAACCTCCGCAGCGCCATCGTGCGCTGCTGCTTCGGGTGACTTTTTCAATTCATCGCGGTGCCGGTAGATGTTCTCAAGCATCACGATGGCGTTATCCAGCAGCAGCCCGACGCCGAGCGCCAATCCACCCAGACTGATGATGTTGAGCGTCAGATTGCCCATGCCCATCAGCGCGAATGTCGCCATCAGCGCGATGGGGATGGACAGACCGATCACGAATCCCTTGCGCAGTGAGCCGAGAAAGAGCAGCACGACGAACATGGCGAGCACGCCGCCCAAGACAGCGGCGACGGTCACGCTGGCGATTGCGCCGCGGATGAAAAATGCCTGATCGTCAATGGCGACGTAATGAATGTCCTCGGGAAAGAAGCCGGAGCGTTCAAGTTGTGAAATGGTATCGTTCACCGAATCAACCACTTCGACGGTGTTCGCGCCCGGCAGCTTGAACACGGACACCTGTGTGGCGGGCGTGCCGTTGAGGCGTACGAATAAACGCTGTTCCCGGTGGCCGTCGTTGATGGAGGCCACCTCCGCCAGGCGTATGCGTCGGTCGACGCTCCGCACATTGCCGCTGTTGTTGGGCAGGGTGATGAGGACGTTCTCGACATCTTCCGCAGAAGTGAGCAAGCCGTCGGTCTTGGCCATCACGTCGAAGGTCTCGCTGGTCATCCAGCCGGCCGCGATATCAACGTTTTCCGCTTCGAGTGTGTCGATCAGATCCTGCATGGTGAGGCCGTAGGAGCGGAGCCGCTCCTGATCGACGATCACTTCCATCTCTCGAACCATGCCGCCGGCGGCCTCGACGCCCGACACGCCGTGGATGGCGATCAACTGCGGCGCCAGACGGTGTTCGACCCAGTCCCGAACTTCCACTTCGGAGCGAATGGTGGAACTGAAGCCGGCCTGCCAGACCGGGTCCTGCGAAGGATCAAACTTATAGAGACGGGGCGGTTCGATGTCGGGTGGAAGCTGCGTGCGCGCGAGTTCAAGGTAACGCGAAGCATCCTGCAGGGCGACGTTCAGATCCGTGCCGTACTCAAAGTGAAGATTAACGTTCGTGCGCCCTTCCGAAGCGCGGCTGTCGATGTGAACGAGGTTCTCGGTTGATGCCAGGTTCCGCTCCAACACGCGGGTGACCTGTTCCTCCATGACTTCGGGCGCGGTGCCGGGGTAATTGACCGTCGCGCGGATCTGCGGGTATTCCACGGCCGGCAACAGATCGATCGGCAGGCGGTCAATGAAGAACAGACCGAGCACGAAGACAACCGACGCAATGGCAAGTGTGCCTACCGGCCGCTGAATGCAGCGGTTGGCGATGCCCTGGCCGGTCTGTTTGTGGGTACGTGTCATTTGCATGTGTGATCATGCTCAGTGTTCTTGCGTGAATGATGGTCAACCGCGCCAGCCGACGATGCGCACCGCCTCTCCGTCGGACATGTCGATCGGATTCGTCGCCAGAACGATCTCGCCATCTTCGAGTCCTTCACTGACTTCGGTCCACTGGCCGCGGGTTGCACCGACCACGATCGCGCGGCGTTTCAGTCGGTCGTCCTTGACGACGTACACGTAAGTGCCCTCGTCATCCTCACCAATCGCCGCGGCGGGGACGGCCAGGACATCCGGCCGCTCGTCGATCGGTATGTTGATGCGGCCGAGGAACCCCGGACGGATGTTTCGCTCGTGGGCATCAGGCGGCAGCAGGATTTCCACGGTGATCAGGCGGCTGCTGCGTTCGGCGGTGGGGGAAATGCGGCGGATCGTGCCGTCCCGCGGCGTGTCGGGCATCGCATCCAGATGCACCGGCACGGTCTGCCCGACTTCCAGGTGCACCACATCGAGCTCGGACACGCCGATGCGAAGCACCAGTTCGTCCATCGCAGCCAGTTCGAACGCGACATCGTTGTTCTCAATCGCCTCGCCCGGTTCAATGAATCGTTCAACGATCACGGCATCGCGCGGCGCGGTCATGCGGCCGAAGGCAATCCGCGTTTCCCACAGGCGGCGGACGCTCGTGGCGACCGACAGATCAGTGCGGGCCTGATCGTACTCGGAGTGGCTGGTGAGTCGACTCTCGAGCAGTTCGGCTTGTCGGGCATAGACCGCTTCGGCCTGGGCTTCCATGGCGCGGGCACGGTCCAGCTCAGCCAACGCTTCGGACATGTCAAGCTGAGCCAAAAGGTCACCCTCGCGAACCCGGTCACCTTCTTCCACCTCAACGGAATCAATCGTCCCGGTGGTGCGGGCGGCCAGACGAATGCGCACGCGCGGTTCCACCGCTGCCGATGTGGAGAGCTGTCGCGAAAGGTCCCGTCGGCTCAGTTCCACCGCCGCGATGGGGGTGCGCGTCTCACTCGGTTCGTTGGCATCTGAGGATGTTGGTGAGGCCCCGCGTTCACAAGCCGCGATCCCCGTGATGAGTACGCTCCACCCGATGATCGCCCCGAGCGTCATCGCGCGAAGAGCAGAAAACACGGGCTGGCATGGATCGGATTGTGCTCGCGGGGGCTGGTCAATCATCATGGACTCATCGATCTATCATAAGGCCGCGACCTGCGCCGGGCGACGCAAAGCCGCGAGTCGACCTATGAAAAAACACCCCGCCGCGTTGGCGGCGGGATGTTGGGGAGTTCGGGCCAAAACGGCTTGGGTGACGCTTGATGCCGTGATCAGCCGGTGGCCAGTTGTCGCGATGTCGAGGCCTGACGCACCGGTTTGGCGACGCGCTGCTGTTCGACCTTGCGGCGAGCTTCCTCGAGTTGGGTAAACCCTTCTCCGAAGCGCACGAGTCGGGCACTGTTTCCGAGCACGAAGATGTAGCCGAGGATGTAGTAGATGGGGACCAGCCAGATGGTGATGAGCCCGGTCGCCGCGAGCACGAGACCGACGACCGCCAGGGCGAGCGACATGCCGATGTTCTGCGCGATCACACTGCGGGTCTTTCGCGCGAGTTCGAGCAGGAACGGAACGTGCCGCAGATCGTCGTTCATGAGGGCCACGCCCGCGGAGTTGGTCGCGATATCCGACCCGGAGAGGCCCATCGCGACGCCGACATCAGCGGAAGCCAGAATGGGACCGTCGTTGATACCGTCGCCGACCACGAGGGTGCGGTGTCCCTTGCGAATGAGATACTTGAGTTCCTCGTGCTTCTCTTCGGGCAGGCATTCGGCTTCGATGGCGTCCACGCCGACCGCTTTGCCGACACGCTTGGCGACGGCGAGCCGGTCACCGGTAAAGATGCACACGCGCCGCACGCCGAGGTGCCGCATGCGTTCAATGACTTCCTTGGAATCGCGACGAAGCTTGTCCTCGAGTCCGACGGCACCGAGGTACTGCTTTTCCTTCATGACGTGCACGCCGGACATGCCCTCGATCTTCGATTCCACCTTCTGAACCTGCTCGGCCACCTGCGGGTTCAGATTGATGATCCATTCGGGCCGGCCGGCGTAGATTTTCTCGCCGTTCACGGTCGAGATCACGCCGCGGCCGTGCACTTCTTCGTACTGCTCCACCGGACTCATCGAAATCTTTGCCTGCTTGGCGGTTTCGAGAATCGAGCGAGCCAGCGGGTGATTGGAACTCTGCTCACCGTCGGCGGCGGCCTGCAACAGGGATGCGCCCTCCACGCCATCGGCGGGGACGAGGCGGCTGACGGCAAATCGACCGGTCGTCAGCGTGCCGGTCTTGTCGAGCACCACGGTATCGACGTTGGCCGCCGCTTCGAGGGTGCGCGTCTGCTTGATCATGATGCCGAGACGGGCCGCCGCGGCGAACGCCGCCACCATGGCGGTCGGATGGGAAATCAAGAGTGCGCCGGGGCAGGTGATGACAAGCACGATGATGGCGCGCAATGCCGCCTGATCCTGGACGACGGGATCGCCGCTCTTGGCCGCAAAGAACCAGACCAGCCCCGCGATCATCAGCACGACCCAGAAGTAGTACCCGGCCAGTTGTTCGATCAGTTCCTGCTTTTGCGTCTTGGCGGATTCGGCTTCGCGGATGAGCTGTTCGACCTTGCCGATGGTCGTGTCGCCCGCCACGGCCGTGACCTGAATATCGATCTGTCCGGTCATGTTGGTCGTGCCGGCGTAGACCTCCGTCCCGCTTTCGACCTCGACCGGCATCGCTTCACCGGTCAGCGAGGCCTGATTGATGTTGGATGAGCCGTTGATGACGCGGCCGTCGGCCGGGAGGTTTTCACCCGGCCTGACGCGAACGATCTGCCCGACTGTGAGTTCTCTCTGCGCGACGGTGCGTTCTTTGCCGTCCTCAACAAGGCGGGCTTCATCCGGCGTGAGGTCCACCAGGTCGCGAATCGCCCGTTGGGCGCCCCACGCGGTGCGGCTCAGGATGAGATTCGCCATCCAGAGAAACCCCGCAAGCAGGCCCGCGATCAGGTAGTAATCTGAGGCCAGGGAAGCCATGACCGCCAGAAAAGCCAGCGAGTCGCTGGACGGCTGGCCGCGCATAATTTCGTGGTAGGCACCGATCAGGAGCGGGACCGAAAGGATGAGTGCCCCGATCATGGCCGGAATCTGATAGACATCGGAGTGCGCCCCCGCAACCATCATGATAACCGAGACGATCAGAAACACCGCCCCGGACAGGGCGACAATCAGCCGACGCTCAAGGCGTTCCGCGCCGTGGGAAGTGTCCTTGACCAACTGTTCTTCGGGACGGGCACCCGCCGTCAATTCTGACATGACTTGGACTCCCAGGTCTTTGTTCGGGTCACGCAGTGACGGCGACACGCTCCAGCCGCCTGCGGAGCAGATATGATAACCGCCCGAGGGCGATTCGCACCTCACGGTACGCAACGGGGGTTCTGCCGGTTCACAGGTTCGGGAAGATTCAGCCCGGAGTCTTGCTCACCATGCACGAGAAAGTGACCATCATCGGCGACGGACAGATGGGGCTCGTCCTCGCGGATGCGCTGGTCTATCGCGGCGTGGATGTGCGCCTGTGGGGGCCTTTCCCGGAGAACCTCGATGAGTTGAGGCAATCCAGGCGATCCGGCCGCTTGCCCGGCTTCGACCTGCCCCCGGAAGTTCGGTGTGAGTCGGGTGAGGACGCCGCTTTGGCCGGCGCGACCCTCGTCGTCAACGCCATTCCCACCCAGTTCATTCGTCGGGTCTGGAGCCGTCTGGCGCCGCATCTGCCGGGAGGCATTCCCATCGTGAGCGTCTCCAAGGGCATCGAAAATGAGACGCTGGCCCTGCCCTCACGCATCCTCATCGAGTCGATCGGACGGGAAGATCCGCAGGATGCGCACGATGAGGTCGTGCTCTCCGGTCCGACGATAGCTCGGGAGCTGGCCGAACGCCGGCCGGCCACGATGGTCGCGGCGGCGCAGGATGCAGCCCTGGCCGAGCGCGTGCAGGAATTGTTCAATGTGCCGTGGTTGCGGGTGTACGGCAGTGATGATCCGTTGGGCGTTGAAGTGGCGGGGGCGACGAAGAACGTGATTGCGCTCGCGGCGGGGATGGTTGACGGACTCGAAGCCGGTGACAATGCCAAGAGCGCGCTGCTGGCCCGCGGACTCGCCGAAATCGCCCGCCTGGGGGCAGCGCTCGGCGCGAAGGTCGATACGTTTTTCGGGATCGCTGGCGTCGGTGACCTTGCCACCACCTGCTTCAGCCCGTTGGGACGCAATCGGACCTGCGGCGAGCGGTTGGGCCGGGGCGAGTCGCTGGATGAGATTCTGGACGATTCGCTTTCGGTGATCGAGGGTGTGCCGACCACGCAGAGCGTCCATCAACTCTCGCAGCAACTCGACGTTGACATGCCGATCGCGCAGGCGGTGCACGAGATTCTGTTCGGCGATCTTTCACCGCGCGATGCGATACATCGCTTGATGAGCCGCGAGCTCAAGCCGGAACGGATCGGTTGAGCAGCGCAATGGGGGATCGAGGCTCAATCTTCTTCAAGAAAATCGGATTCAACGAGCTTGACGAGCTCATCGATGGCATTCTGGCCGTCGCTGCCGTCGGCGCAGATTTCAATCTCCGTTCCCTTGGTCGCGGCCAACATCATCATTTGCATGATGGACTTTCCATCGACGGACTCTTCGCTGTCGGTGCGACGAACGGAAATGGCCGAATCGTACTTGGATGCGGTTTCCACGAACATCATCGCTGGGCGGGCATGGAGCCCCAGCTTGTTCGCAATGGTGACGGTTGTGGAAACCTTACTGGACACTTGAGATATCGTTCCTGGGAGGAGGCGGTCGCGTACTCGGAACATCGTCACCTTGCAACGGACGACGTCACTTGCGGTTCCGGCCGACGGTTGTGACTACCGCATCGTGGCTCGGCTGTCGGCTTCCTGCAACAACACGAGCACGTCATCCACCGCTTTGGCCTGGCGGAGGAATCGGCGGAAGGTTTCCTGGCTCAGATTGCCGAAGATCGCTTCCATGGCGTCCAGATGATCTTCGGGCTTCTCTTCCGGGCTGAGCAGAAGGAAAATGCTATAGACCGGTTGCTTATCGAGAGCGTTGAAATCAATGCCGCGATGGCTGATGCCAATGGCGATGGCCATGTCCTTGATGGAGGTGTGTTTGACGTGCGGCACGGCGACGCCGTGGCCGAATCCGGTGGAACCGCGTTTTTCCCTTTTGATGATCGCCCGAATGAAATCGTCGCGCAATTCCGAACTGAGCGCATTGGCATCAACGAGGGCATCGACCATTTCGGTGACAGCATCATCCCGGCTGGTTGACTTGAGATCAGGAAGGATCGCATCCTTGACGACGATGTCCATCAATTTCATAGCTCGTTTCCACTTGCGGGCGTGTGATGCTTGTTGTCGCGCAGTTTGCTTTTGTAGTCACTCAGTTGCCGTTGGGACTTGTCCACGCCGAGATCGATGCACGCGTAAAGATCTTCATGATGAGCGGTGGCGATGAAATCATCGTGACTGGCCACATCGGTGATAATCTCAATAGTGTACTCTTTCTTGCCCTTGTCGATGACGACGTCGATCTGCATAACCCGATCAAAGTAGCGGGGGAGTTTTTCAATCTTCTTGTTGATGTATTCCTCGATGGACGGGGTGAGATCCACATGCTTGCTGCTGATCTGCACATTCATAGCGGTTCCTTCCTGATAGAGTTTTTCGGGACGGACATCACGGTCAGTCCGCTTTTCGATCCTGATCTTTCTCTGAATTCTCTCGAACTTCGCCGTCCGACCCCCCAAGCTCGTCGGAGGAGGGGACTTTGACTCCAGCCGATGCGTCGGCCGTTTTTCGCTGGCCCTCCAGCACCCGGACCGGATCTGATTTTAGTTCTTCCAGCGACTGGTGATCCGGAATCAGCACGCCGCCGCTCACCGCGAATCGGATCGCCTCGTCCACGGAGATCGGGATCTCCAGGACCTCCTCGCGCGGCACCGTGATGGTGTAGCCCGTGAACGGCGTGGGCGAACTCGGGATGAAAATCGTCACCGCATCGCCCGACTTGCTGGCGATGGACTTCATCGTCGGTCCGGTCAAAAAGCCGACTGACCAGATGCCCTTGCGCGGGTACTCCGTGACCACGACGCGATTGAACTTCATCGGCTGTTCGTCACTGAAGAGGAAGTCAACGACCTGCTTCACGCTCGGGTAGAGCTGCTTGAAAATCGGAAGGGTCGTGAGCAGCTTCTCCAGCCGCGCGTAGATTTTCCGGCCGAAGTAACCGCCGAGCAGGCGTCCCGCAGTGTATACGGCAACGATGGCGACCATCAGCCCGATGAGGTTCATGTACCACCGCGCATCCCACCATTCGCGAATATTTGTGCGGCGGATTTCAGCTCGAATCGCTTCACGATTGAAGGCGCGCTGCACGTTCGTGCGATCGGCGATGGCGGCGTTGATCTGATCCTCCGTGATCTGAGGCAGCTCATCCCGAGTGGGGTCGGCAAACTGACGTTGCAACTCCTCCCGAACGCGCTCACGGCTGGCGACCATGTTGCGATCGATGGCCAAGCGCGCGATCTCCGCGTTCAACTCCAGTTCCGTCGCATTGAACTGATCCGCCAGCGGGCCGGGATAGCGCGAAGCGTTGTTCAACGCCAGGCGGATCCCGCGGTTGATCGGTTCGGCAATGTTCTTGTCCACAAACTGGTAGGCCATCACCACGATCCAGAGCGTCAAGACCGAAGGCAACAGAACGACCAGTCCGCGGAGGAAGAATCGCTTGAAGTCACTGGAAAACGTGCGTTCGTGATCGTAACTCATGGATCGTGAAGGCGCATGGGGCCTGAGGAAGAACGGGCTGCGCTCGACCCGTCAGGATGCAGTGTACGAGCGAGTCGCACCACCATCAATATCGACCGCACGCATCGGAGGGCCGAATTATGGCGAGGAAAGTCTTTGTGGCCGGATCACCACGCTCTCAAACGCCTCATCCCGCCGGTACCGAATAGTGATGGACGCCCCCGGTTCGATCCGCATCAATCGATAACGCAGGTCGAGAAAATCGGGTGTCGTCTCCCCGTCGATGGCGATGATCACGTCGCCCCGCCGGAGACCCGCATCGGCCGCGGGGGTGTCGGGGAGCACGTTCAGAATCTTCACGCCGTCGTGGTTCTCATTCGGCCGTGGCTCGATGCCGAGAGCCATCTGATCGTCTCGCAGTGCGTAGGGACGGCGCGGTCGATCCCGCAGCCATTCCTGCCAGCGACGTTCGATTCGTTCGATCGGCTGGCCGAAGACGATTTCAAACGCCTTGGCACCGGTCGAATCCTCATCAAAGGTCTCCACATAGGCCCGGTACCACGCATCCAGATGCCCCCTCTCCGCCAGAAACTGAAAAATCGACCGGGCATGGGCGTAGGTGTTCCGTCCTTTCGCGACAAAGTTCATCTGCGACATACTGAAAAGGTCGCGCCACCGAATGAGTGATGATGAGGCGAGCAGCCGCTGCATCTGTTCTTCCCGAGCGCACGCCAGAAAAGTGATCGAGCCGTCCGGTTCATAATCGTAGTACTCGAAAAGTGCCGCCAGCCCTTCGAGCACCCAGAACGCGTGCAGTTGCTGGCGGCGCTCCATATCGCCGTAATGAAGCGCGTGAACGTACTCATGCCGCAGCGTGAATCCGGTGCCTTGCGCCACCAGTCGACGTTTGGAGTGTTCGTAGAACCCCGCCACGTCGCGTTGGGTGAAGACTTTCGACCCGTCCGCCGGATCAACCAGCACAAGCAGCACTTCATCATCGGGATACGCCGAGAAGAGATGTTCAACCAGCCAGTCACCCTGTCGGGACAGGTCTCTGCGCATCAACTCGTGCGACTCATCCGCCAGTGAGGTCAGCATGATCAGATTGCGCTCGGCGTCGGCGTCAGGGCGGTAGCGTTCGGTGCCGAACTTCTCGCGCCATGCCCGCATCTGTTGGCGAGCTTCACTCTGCGAACCTTCCGCGTCGTCCGATACGACGGCTTCCCGAACCCGGCGCGACTGCATCAGCGGCGCCAGATCTTCATCGGCTTCCATCACCTCCGGTTCCACACCGGCCTCGATGACGCGCACAATCCAATCGGTCGCGATCTCGTTCTCATCCATCCGCGCCAGCACGGCGGCTTTGGCCATCATCAAGGCGGGATCATCCCGGCCGTATCGCTCAAAATACACCGCCAGCAACTGCCGCGTCTGCCGGTCGTCGCCGCGCATTTCACTGGCCAGGATCTCTGAGCGAAGCTCCCCGCGCGTCGCGGCGTCAGTCTCGGCTGCGAGCGCGAAGTCCGTAGGCAGTGCGACGGCCACCAGAAGGGCGATCGAGAACAGCAGTGCGGAGCGACTCATGACTGATCATACGTCGCGCGGGCGGGCGGGTTCCCCGGCGGGGTTCGGGTTTCTTGTCGGCAGAATCTCCACCCGGTCGCCGTGAATCTTCAGGCGTCCTTCCGCAAACAACCTGACCGCCTCCGGATACGCTCGGCATTCCTGCTCGAAAACGCGTGCCGCCAGCGTCTCCGGGTTGTCATCCGGAAGCACGGGGCATTCCCGTTGCAGAATGACTGGGCCGTGGTCATATTCCTCATCCACGAAGTGCACCGTGCAGCCACTGACGGTCTCCCCGGCCTGGAGAACCGCCCGGTGCACATGCAGGCCGTACATCCCCGGCCCGCCGAATCTGGGCAGCAGGGCGGGGTGAATGTTCATCACCCGCCCGCGGTACCTTGGTTCAATCTTCAGCCAGCGCAGGTAGCCGGCGAGGCAGACCAGATCAATGCTCGCCTCGTCAAGCCATTGGGTGATTGCATCGTGCACGGCGTTCATGCTGCCCAGAGAAGCGGGGGAAGCAACCTTCACTTCATAGCCGCGATCGCGCAATCGCTGCACGCCCGATGCATCGGCGCGAGATGAAACCACGAGCGCAATATTCGCGTTCAGTTGGCCGCGATCGATCGCATCGGCAAGGTTCAGAAGCGTGCGCCCGCCCCCGCTGATGAGACCGGCGATTCGGATCGGCGTGGTGACATCTGACATCAAGGGATCAATCCGTTCCGGGCAGATTCGGCGAGCCGCTGACGGTTGGCGCGGAGTTGAACGGTATGGGCCGGCACGCCGCGTTAACCGAGACCATGGTCAGTGTCGCTTCGGTGACGTGCACCACGTCGTTGGTGGTGTAGCGTTCCGCTTCAACGCGAATGCGAACGATGACGGAACTGGTGCCGGTCTTCTCGGTTCGGGTGAGAAAGCTCACCACATCGCCGACCTGCACTGGGGCGTGGAACTCAACTTTATCGACCGCGACGGTGACCCAACGGTGCGAACCATGCCGCCGCGCCTCGATGAACCCCGCCTGGTCAATGTAGGACAGAATCACCCCGCCGAAGATCGATCCGTACTGATTGACATCCCGCGGCATCATCACGACCCGGAGTGCGGTATGAAGCCCGTCTTCTGTGACGGCCCCGGCGGAGGACTTGTTTTCTGGAGTCAAACTCATTGCAGCATCATATCGGGGGAATCTCGAACGGGGGTTCGCATCGTCCGCAAGTCCTCCGGGGCGGCTCGCGCATGGGCGTCATCCCGGTTTTCGTCGATTTCGGTTGCCTCGGCTGGCCGGACAGCGCAAGATAGGTTGATCACGCCCCGTCTCGGTCTCATCTCTTCAGGGCGTCCAGACGCAAACCAAAGGAATCGTGCCCATGACCATGTCGTCACGCATCAGCCGTCACTCGTCTGCCGTGGTGCCGCAACTTGTCCTGCTGCTGATCACATCGCTTTTCGTGTCAGCCGCGCCGGGATTGGCCGCCTTCACCGCCGATGCGGATCGCGCGGAACTTCGCGAGCGTTTCGACGTTTCGCAACAGGAACTCGAAACGCTGCTGGCGATTATCGATGAGGGGCAGAATCGGAACCGGACGATGGACCATCTGCGATATCTTTCGGAAGAGATCGGGGCGCGGCTGACCGGATCGACCAACGTTGAGCGCGCAAACCACTGGGCCGCCGAACAGTTTGAATCCTTCGGCCTCGAAAACGTGCACCAGCACATGTGGGGCACCATTCCGGTTCGGTTCGATCGTGGTCCGAGCCACGGCCGAATGGTCAGCCCCGTCGAGCGTGAGTTCGAATTCACCGCGCGGGCATGGTCCGCCGGAACGGATGGTCCAGCGCGAGGCCGGCTGTTTCGTGAACCGAGCACGCAGGACGAGTTCGACGCCATCACGGATGAACTGGAGGGGGCGTGGATTCTCCGGCCGGGCACCCGCGGTCATCGGCGCGGTGTGGTGCCGGGATTCGATGAGACCCGTGAGTTCCTCCCCGACCTGCGCGCCGCGGGGATCGCCGGCCTGATCATCACCTCCCGCGATGACCTGGTACGCACCAGTCGGGCGCGGGACTGGCGAGAGTTGGACTACGACAACCTGCCGACGGATGTGACCGCCATCGTGCGTCGTTCGGATTACGACGCGATGAACAGCCGGCTGCATGACGGTGAAGAAGTCATCGTGGAGTTTGATCTGAACCATTCATTCGAAGCGGGACCGATCGAGAATTACAACACGATTGCCGAGATTCCCGGCTCGGTCTGGCCGGATGAAGTCGTCATCGTGTCCGGCCACATCGACACGTGGGACGGCCCCGGTTCGCAGGGCACCACCGACAACGGCACCGGAACGAGCGTCACGATCGAAACCGCGCGGATTCTCGCGGAGGTCGGCGCGGAGCCGAAACGAACGATTCGATTCATCCTTTGGACTGGTGAAGAGCAGGGCTTGCTGGGCTCACGGGCTTACGTCGATGAACTAAGCGAAGAAGAACGGGCCAAGATCTCCGCGGTACTCGTGGATGACACCGGCACGAACCGCCAGGCCGCGCTCCAATGCGTCGAGCAGATGGTGCCCATGCTTGAGTGGGCGCTCGAGCCGTCCAACTACGCCTTCCCGGACATGCCGGTGACAACACGTGTCAGTGAGTCCATGCGGACACGCGGCGCGAGTGATCACGCACCTTTCAACGCCGTCGGGATCCCCGGCTTTCTCTGGCGAAAGGAAGGCCGCGTGGAGTACCGGTACGGATGGCACACGCAGCACGATCGGATTGACCTGGCGGTCCCAGAGTACCTTGTGCAAAGCTCGACGGTCTCGGCGCTCACCGCGTTCATGCTGGCCAATGCCGATGAACTGCTGCCGAGAGAAGTCATTGAGGAAGAAGACCAGAACGCGGAAGAGGAAGAACAGGCGGCCGCCACGACCGGAAGCGTCAACTGATTGTCGCGCTTGCTGGTCACCGAAAGCGGCACGAGCGACCGACCATTCTCAGAGTGTGCAGGCCAAAAGCAGAACGTGGCGGAACGCAGATGCGTCCCGCCACGTCTCTTTTTTGCTCAGCAATATCAAAGTCGCTTGCCCGCGTTATCCCCAGTTCTCCAGCAGCAGGAGCAGGTCGAACACGTTGACCACGCCGCTCTCGGTCAGATCCGCGGGGCACTCGGTTTGATCGGAGCACGCGCCCCAGCTCTCCAGCAGGACCAGAAGATCGAACACGTTCACCACCCCGTCGCCGTTCAGATCCGCGACCACGGTCGGTTCAGGATCTTCGCAGGTCAGCTCGGTGGTCGTCAGTTCGACATTGTTGATCTGCCAACCGCGGTACGTGGTGAACAGGGTGGGGCCGGTATCCATGCGCCAGCGGAACTGCACATCCTGGCCGGCGAAGTTCGTGATATCCGTTTCCAGAGTCGTCCACTCCGGCGAACTGCCCACGGACCACATCGGCCCACCCAGGATGGAGAACTGCGAGAGATGTGAGCCGGCTTTCACCAGATTGTGGCAGAAGCGAATGGACACGGTGGCGTTCGGCCCGGGGTCCGGCACCGAGATCGGCGCGGTCGTCAGATTCCCGCTGTTCCCGCTGAACCACCCCGTCGCATAATGGCATGACCCCGCCTGACCGTAGTAGGCCCAGAGCCCTTCCTGACAGTCGCCCGACACGCCGCAGGCGGAAGACACATTCCACAGGCCGGTCGCTTCCCAACCCGCGGGCAGGCCGTCGTTCAGATTCTCCTGCGTTACGATTGTCGTTTCGAACCCGTCGCCAACCAGAGCGCTGTACACATTCTCCGGCGCATCATTCGGCAACGTTCGCACGCTACCGCCATCACCTTCTGCGCGAACGAAGAACTCCGGCGCGTCGGCGCAATTCGCCTGCGGAAGAATCGCTTCATAGACGCCATCACCCAGGGGTGTGACGGGAACAACATTGAACGGCCCGTCGCCGTACCGATAGTGCAAGGTCACGTTCTCCGCAGGAACCTGCTCCTGGCCGGGGGAGATCTCCACCAGAAAACTCACCTCTTCCGCCGGTGGAAACAGCGTCGGAACCCCTTGCACGGTCATCGAGAAGATACAGGCCGCCTGAGCGCCGAGCACTGCTTCGTACGCGTCGACCATGCCCCATCCGAACTGATTGTTCTTGCCCGGTGAGCCGAGCGGGACGGCCGTGTCGTACATGATCTGCTTGATTTCATCGACCGAAAGGTCGGGGCATGCCTGGCGCATGAGCGCGACCACGCCGGCCACGTGCGGTGCGGCCATGGACGTTCCGTTGAGCGCAGCGTATCCGCCGCTGCCCGTCGCGGACACTACCTGCACGCCGGGCGCGGAGATGTCCGGCTTGATCGCCGGACTACCATCCAACGTGCAGGCTGTTGGGCCTTCCGCCGAAAAGGACGCCAGCGGTAGATTCGGATTGTTGGCGTCCACCGCACCGATGGCAACGTTCTGAAACTCATTGGTGGCGCGGGATGCGGGAATGCGCAGACCGCTCGTCGATTCATTGCCGGCGGCAAAGAGCATGACCACGCCGGCCGCCTCTGCATTGTCGATAAACGACCAGAACAGATCATCACACTGTGGATAACCGGCGCCGAGCGGAACACCCCACGAGTTGTTGCAGACGTGCGGCACATCGCTCGTGGTGTTGGGGTTGCCATCCGGATCAACCAGCCACTGGAACGCGGCGATGGCGTCCGTCACCGTCTGATTCAATCCGCCGCGGTCGATTACAGCAGCATGAATCCATTCTGCTCCCGGCGCAACGCCGACGGCATCGCCCGGCGCGCCGCCGACGATGGTGCCCATCGTGTGTGTGCCGTGGCTGCTGAAGTTGTCAAACTCCTGCGGGAAGGTGGTGTTCGTGACCGGATCGAACCACGCCCATTCCGGATTCCCCGCGTAATCCGGATGATTGCCCCGCCACCGATTGCCCAATGCGGGGTGTAATCCCGCGACGCCCGTATCTAGTGAAGCGACCAGAATGCCTTCGCCGCTGAATCCCAGGTCCCAGACTTCAGGCACACGGATGGCTTCCAGTCCGGAAGTCACATTCGCAGCCATGCCGGCCAGGGCACCGTTGGCAAACTCCACGACTTCATGATCGTCCGGCACGATCACGTTCGGCCCTTCAATCGGCAGGTTGTAAAACACGCGCTTGATATCGGGATGCTGCGCCAACTCCCGGATGATCGCCGGGCGCGCATCCACACGGATGCCGTTGATCATCCAGAACGGCTCGTACGAATCGATCTGTTCCGCATTCAGCCGTTCGGCCAGTTCAGCGCGTAGTCGCTGTTGGCTGATGGATGCCGTATCACGCAGTCGCCGGACGACCTCCTGGTTCCTGACGCGTCTTGATGCGCGTTCACGATTCAGCTCGTCACCCAGTGCGTCAATATCGCCCTGATCCCAGAGAAAGAAAATCGCGGAAACCAGTTCCTCCGGCTGCGAGCGATCGAGAACTTCATCGAGACCACCGTCGATCGCGTCGACGCTGTGTGCGCTGGGCACACCCACCAGTCCGAGGCAAGCCGCCGCCGTCAGAATCGCTCTGTGCATCATCATTGAGTTGTGGTCCTTGACTACTGTGGTTGAGTGACTCCGGCAGAACGCCGGAGGTTTCGACATCGGGGACTTGGCCCGCCCCCGATTTCTTTCAAACAGCCCACCACAAGGGCATCTTCTCGGCCGAACCGAGGAAATCGATTGAATACCTCAATCAAACTAACTCGCGCCCGTTCGCTTGACAAGACAAATCTGCGCAAATGCCTGTACATCCGAAGGTATCGATGGATCTGGCTGAGCCATCGATGAGAAGCCTATTTTCTCATACCGCGATGGCATCGACCGGATGCGGCGCGAGACGTCGACCATCCTCGGACCTGGCGATGGCATCGAGATAATCGCGCAGCAGTTCCTGCAGACGCGCCGGCAACCGGGATGTCTCCGCCTGCACGATGAAGTCAAGGATCAGTCGTCCGTGCTCGCTTGATTCGTCCAGCGAACTCGTCACATCCACCCACGCATCGAGTCGATCCACCTGAACCGGCCGCTCGGTCCTGCGAACGATCGGAAGTATGTCTTCCGTGTACCACGCCGTGCGATTCCATTGCCGCTTCCAGATCCGGTGCGCCAGGTGATTGAGCAGCCCGTTCGGCGCGTTGAGCACGAGCATCTTGCCGCTCGGCTTCAGCATGGTGAGCGCACGTTTAAGCGACTGCTCCAGATCCTCGAAATAGTACAGGCAGTGGATGAAGTGAATGACATCAAAACGATGGTCGGTTTCGTATTCTTCAAACGGCGAGGTGGCCACCGTGACTTCCGCCACCCGGTCCGCGAAACAATCCGCAAAGGCGCGCGTGTGCAGCGGGTTGGGGTCCACCCCGGCCAACGCCAAAGAACCGCAGTGACCCATGAGCGTTTCGACAATCTGCAGGTCCATCGTGCCGCCGCCGCACCCGACGCTGAGCACCTCCGCCCGTTCAACTTCGAGCGATGTCGCCGCCCAACCGTCGAGCCACTCGAGAATCATGGCTCGCTGATTGCTCGCCGCTTCAAACGTGTCGTGCGTTTCGTGATAGCGTTGATCGCTCAACTCCGGCAGATGATCGAGTTGCATCAGCTCGTGATCGATCTCCCGGAGCAGGGCTTGCTGGTGTTCCGTCGGGGTATCAGGCATAGAGAAAGGGCCGTCCGTCGTGGGGGAGGGAGCAAAATTGGTCGATCGACGTGCGCGGAAACCACCAAGTGTAACCCGGCGCAGCGGATCACGTCTGCCCGCGACAATCTGTCAATCATCCGCGGCCGAAATCCTGCCGATACATGCAAGATGCTCGCACGATTTGCCCATTCTGATTCGCGCAAGGCGCAACCGCCCGGCACCGCGCCGACACGAAATCACACCAGGCCCGGAAAAGTCACGCTGCGGCCCCGACTCCAACCCGCCCGGCTGCATCTCCTAACATCCCGCGCCCTGCAACGATCTGCCCGGCCCCACCTCCGACGAGCCTGGCCTACGCTCCGGCGCCTTCGGCCACTGGTCCGGCCCATCTGCATCTGAATACGAATGGCCCGGACCGGTGTCCAAGCCATCCGTACGCGCATCCGGCGCAGTACGGGTGTTCGCTGATTGCGTGATGTGAGACCCCGAAATCGTTATTTTTCGCCAGAAAACAGTGATTGATGCCTCGGCGCGCGTGCATTGAAGCCCTGCGGTAATGTCTGGTAACCATGGTCGCCTGCGGGAATGCTCTGGCTGTGTGATGGTATCCACTAGCGCATCCAAAGATGTTTGTGAAGCAAGCAAAGGCGCACATCAGCGGAGCAAATCACCGATTTCGCGCTTGCAATCGGCCCCGCGCGGGGGGGATGTTATGTGCGTCAACACACCAGTTACGCATTACAAATCCCGATTCATTTCCGTGATGGGAAAGGGCTCTGCCATGTTGAACATGTTGAAGCATCGTACTGATTCGTCCGTCCGTTTCGCCAGCCGATCGGTTGTCGCCGCGTCGCTTTGCAGCGTGCTCGTGGTCGCTATGCTGGCCGATCGCGCTGTCGCCGGCGTACTCACCATCCACGTGCCGGGCGATATCCCGACCATCCAGGATGCTATCGACGCAGCCGGGTTCAGCGGCTTTGAGATCATCGTCGCGCCGGGCACATATGACGAATCCATCACCATCGACAACAAATCCATCCACCTTCGCAGCAGCGGCGGACCTGAAGTCACGTTCATCACCGGCGACGGCACGGACCAGAGCATCGTCCGCGTCACCAACCACCCCGTCAACGGCATCCCGCAATCCATCATCGAAGGGTTCACCATCACCGGCGGCGATGCCGGCAAATCCGAGACGGGCGGCGGCATGTTCATCAACAACGCCGGCCCGACCATCCACGATTGCATCTTCACCGACAACACCGCTTTCTCCGGCGGGGCGGTGTTCATTGACGACGGCAGCGCCACGTTTACTGAATGCCGTTTTGAAAACAACACCGGGATCATCGGCGGCGCGATCTCGGCGTTCTCTTCGGCACAACTGGACGTCGCCGATTCGCATTTTGAGGGAAATACGGCGCATACCGGCGGCGCCATTGCCGTTGCGTTCAGCTCGCTCGGCATGATCAATGACAGCACCTTTGAGGACAACCACGCGACGGAGATCGACGCCGGCGCCACCACAATCATTGGCGGCGGTGCAGTCCTTGTCGCCGGCTTCCCCGACCTCGCGCCGGGCCAGGCCGTCATGACCAACTGCGAGTTCATCGGCAACACCGCCAACCCAGACGACGATGGCGTCGGCGGAGCGGTGGCCATTCAAGAGGGCGGCAGCGCATTCATGGATGGCTCGCTGTTCCAGCAGAATCACGCCCTCCGCGGCGGGGCCGTCTGGAATAATCAACCCGTCAGTTTCGTGGAGAACAGGGCCTTCCTCGCCAACTCCGCCGCCGCCGCCGGCGACGCGGCGTACATCACCGAGAACGGTTTCCTGAACATTTCGGTCTCTTTCTTCTGCGGCAGCCAGCGCGACCATATCGCCGGCCCGCACGTGGCCGATCCGGAAACCCAGTTCGACGATAACTGCGCGTTCACATATAACGTGCCCGGCGACTTCGCCAACGTGCAGGACGCCATCGAGGCCGCACCCGCCGGCACCACCGTCATCCTCGCGCCCGGCACCTATACCGAACCGATCGACACGGCCGGCAAAGCCGTTCACCTGCTCAGCAGCGGCGGGCCCGATGTGACGACCATCGACGTCACCGGCCTGAACACCAGCGCCATCACCATCGCCAACGGCGAAGGCCCGGACACCATCATCGAGGGCTTCACCTTCACCGGCGGGAACGCCCAGTACGGCGGCGGCATGTTTGTCAGCGGCGCGGATCCCACCGTCATCAACTGCCACTTCATCAATAACACGGCGACCTACGGCGGAGGTGTCGCCGTACTCGACGGCGGCATGTCGTTCTCCGTCGATATGTTTGTTTCCGACAATTCCGCCGAACAGGGCGGCGGCGTGTTCATTCAGAACAGCGAGGTGAACTTCCCCGGCGACACGCTCATCCAGAACAATGAAGCAGAGCAAGGAGGTGGGATATACGTCCTGTCGGGTCAAGTCACGTTCCCCGGTGATACGCTGATCAACGGAAATGTCGCTGAGCACGCCGGCGGAGGCATATTGATTTCGAACTCTGAAGTCTCATTCCCCGGCGATACGCTGATTAACAACAACACCGCCAATCAAGGGGGCGGGCTTGCGGTTTTCGACGGCGGTACCGTGGCATTCCCCGGCGATACGCTGGTCGAACTGAACGACGCAGCGGAGGGCGGCGGCATCTATGTCGGGCCGGGAGTGGTGAACTTCCCCGGCGACACGCTCATCAAACAGAATCAAGCGACCAATGGCGGCGGCTTCTTCGTGCACAACGGCGACGTACTCCTTGACGGCGAGTTCATCGTCGAGGACAACACCGCAAGCCAGTACGGCGGCGGCGGCGTGATCGATCTCGAAACACTGTTCAGGTGCCCCGAGGCCCTGTTTGTCATTGGCAACAGTGCTGCATCCGGCGGCGGGATGGCCATTCTTAATGGCGAAGTACTCCTCGACGGCATGCTCGTTGTGGAGGGCAACACCGCCATGGCCGGCGGCGGCATGCTCATGGATTCCGCCGGGCTCATGGGGCACCCCAGCCCCGAGAACTGGACTGAGGTCTTCATTCAGAATAACAACGCCCAGACCGGCGGCGGACTGGCCATCATGGACGGCGAGGCGTCGATCGGCATCGAACTCACGATTGAGGGCAATTTCGCACAGCAAGTCGGCGGCGGCATCGCCGTTATGGACGGCGGCAGCGTCGCGGTTCCCAATCCCGAAAACTGGATCGATATTCAAGGCAACTCCGCCACAGGCGGCGGCGGGCTGGCGATCATGGACGGCGGCAGCATCGCGCATCCGCATCCCGAAGACTGGAGCCCCATGTTCATCACCAACAACACCGCGGACGTTGCCGGCGGTGGAATCCTCATTCAAAACAACGGCACGCTGCATATGCCCTCCGGCTTTGAGGAGACGATGTTCCACATCGAAGGCAACAGCGCTCAGATCGGCGGCGGCATGCTCAACGCGGGTGAAGGGCTGATGGAGAATGTCTCGCTCAACTTCAACGAGGCGCAGTTCGGCGGCGCGGTGGCGAACGGTGGCGACGGTTCCCTCTCCATCGTTGACAGTTCGTTCATCGGCAACACCGCCACGGGCGATGGCACGGTCGCTGGTGGTGACAGTGACGGCCCCGGCGGAGCCATCGTCACCACTGACGATGCCACGACCGAGATCGGCGATACGTTCTTTTGCCAGAACAATCCGGAGAACATCGCAGGCCCGTGGACCGATCTTGGCGGCAATGTGTTCAGTCCGCCTGCCGATCTCAATTGTGACGGCGTGGTGAACGTCTTCGACCTGCTCCTCCTGCTGGAAGACTGGGGGTCGTGCGCTGACCTCGCTGACTGCCCGGCCGATCTGAACGACGACGGCGAGGTCAATGTCTTCGACCTGCTGATTCTCCTCGAAAACTGGGGATGATTGCCCGATTCCGGATCCGCACACTACTCAGTGAGTGGTAAATCAGGAGGCGGCCGTTCGGAGCTCAAAATGACTCTCATCGCGGTCACGGTGACCAGTATCAACCCCATGCCCAGGACTTGCAGACCACCCAGCGTTTCGCTTAACACCACGACGCCAAACAACGATGCAGTGACCGGCTCGACCATCGCCACAATGGAGGCCGCGGAAGGCGTTGTGTGATTCAAGCCGATGATGTAGAGCACGAACGACAATCCTGCGCCGAGTACGCCGAGGGCGATGAACAGCGGCCAGTCCGGCGTGGTCAGCACGGCCGCGGCCTGATCGATATCGGAGGGCAGGATCAGGACGATGGCAAGGACCGCAAACGCGATTGTGAGAATCGACTGCGGGCTGCCGTGCGGCGCTGCGTACTTGAAACCGAAGATGAACACTGCGTAGGACAGACCGGCAAGCAGGCCGGCACCCACACCGATCGCCGTGACCCCGCTTGCGCCGACATCATAGATTTGTGTCAGCAGGACGATACCGACCATCACCACCGCGATCGCGGCCCACTTGGACGCCGTGGATCGTTCAAGCTTGAGTGCGAACGACACGAGATAGACGAACACGGGTGCGCAGTACATGAGCGTCGCGGCAACCGCAACGCTGCCGTGCGCGATGCTCAGGAAATAGAACGAGAAGTTTCCTGCGACGCCGATGCCGGCAATTGTTGACCAGAACCACAGCCGGCGGCTTGACAGACCGCTGCCGTGCGGGCGCAGCGCGAGCCAGATGAGGACGAACAGAAGTCCGATCACGCCTCGGTAGAACGAGACCACGAAGGCATCCCAGTCATCGGCCATGAGAATGCCGCCGATCCCGCCCGACAGCCCCCAGCAAAACGCCGCCAGGGCGACCAGTGCTGTACTCACACCCACCATTTGATTTCGACTTGTCATGATGAAAAGGGAACCGGTCGTTGGACGGAGTTCCGTCCAGCAGGGGCCTCAATCCAAGATACACGGAACTCTGGATCGCGGGCATCCCTCCAATGCTCAACTGAAGGGAGGGGTGTGAACGAGAGCGGGTGAGGAAACTTCGGGTTCGCACTCACTCAGTTGGCGGATCGGGCCGAAACAGACAGTGCACTTCCGCTTCCTTCGGGTTGTTTTGCCATGTCTGATCCACGATTGCCATCCGTTATCGCTCAGCCCGATCTGCGCGATTCATTATGGGATCTCCGGTTACCGGCACCCCGTGTCTGCCCAGTTCCGGAGCGACAACCGAACGCTGAATCGACTGAAGGCGCTGTCAGGTTATCGGGAGTCGTCTCGGCGTTGTCCTATGCGCTGGACATTACCGAAGGTCAGCCCGAAGGCCATGCGGCCCGCACCTGCATGATCGGCATGCGTATCGCGGAGACGCTCGGCCTCGATGATGACATGAAGTCCGCACTCTTCTACGCATTGCAACTGAAAGATCTCGGCTGTTCCAGCAACGCGGCCAAGGTGGCATCGTTGTTTGGCGCGGATGATCATACGATCAAGCGCGACTTCAAGACCACCGACTGGCCGCGCCTGAGCAGTTCAATGGCGTACATCCTGCGCAATGTTGCGCCCCAACGTTCGCTCATTCACAAGATCGGAAGATTTGTTGCGATCGGCGTGTCCGGTCAGAAGGGCGCACGCGAAATGGTCAGAATCCGCTGCGAGCGCGGAGCGGAGATCGCGCAGATCTTCGGCCTGCCCGACGCGACTGCCGAGGCGATTCGTGGACTGGATGAACACTGGAACGGGAAGGGGCATCCCCGCGGTCTGAGCGGCGAGGAGATCCCATTGCTCGCGCGCATTGCCGGTCTGTCGCAGACGGTCGAAGTTTTCGTCGCCTCGACTGGGCTGGACAATGCCATGGAGATGGCGCAACGCCGAAGCGGACGGTGGTTTGATCCTGAACTGGTCAGGATCCTGCTTAGTCTCCGCCGTGATCGCGATCTCTGGGACCATTACTCCCGTGAGAACGCGTATCGGCAGGTCACGCAGTACGAGCCGCCCGATCGGCTGATCATTGCGGACGATGCGCGGCTCGACCGCGTGGCGCTCGGCTTTGCCCGGGTCGTTGATGCGAAGTCTCCGTGGACGGCCAAACATTCCGAGTTCGTCACCTGGCTTGCGGTGGGGGCCGCCACCGCGCTCGGTCAGGACGATGCGGAACTTCGCCGCCTGCATCGGGCCGGACTTCTGCACGATATCGGCAAACTCGGCGTCTCCAGCGCGATCCTCGACAAACCGGGCAAACTCACCGACGACGAACGGCTCGCGATTCAGCAGCACCCGGCCTACACGCAGCACATCCTCGAACGCATTCAGGGATTCGAAAAGATCACCGCGATTGCAGCAGCGCACCACGAGCGGCTCGACGGCAAGGGATACCACCGTGGCATCACCGCGAAATTTCTCTCCAAATCGATGCGGTGTCTCGTTGTCGCGGACATCTGCGAAGCGCTCTCTGCCCAGCGGCCGTATCGCGACACGATGCCCATGGCGCAGGTGCTCAGCATCATGGAAGGAGAAGTTGGAAGCGGACTCTGTCCCGAGGCCTTCCGCGCACTGAAGTTCTTTGTGGAAGCGACGGGCTTCCGCGCCAATGGCGAGGAAAGCGAAGCCGAAGCCGCGTGAGTCCTTCTCAAACGTCAACGTCTGGCGCAGCGATGAAAGAAAACAGTTGTGCAACACTGTTTCTGTCACTGCAAGAAGTCTGAGCGGCGTCATATGCGGGAAGCCACTGCGTTTGCAGTGGCTTCTCATCGCGAAAGTCGGGGTGACAGGATTCGAACCTGCGGCCTCGTCGTCCCGAAGCTGACTTTGAGACCCCTACCGATTGGCTCAAAACCACTATTTTTACAGAGTTTAGCACGCTTGGGTGCGTTTGCAAGTCGTCGTTTACTACCGCCGTTTTGCGCACAGAATCGCGGTATCAAAAAGCCAAAACGGTAGAAACCGGTAGGGAATTTCGAACCTGTGACTCCTTGATATTGCAGATAGGTGTCACGTATTGACCGAGACATGATCGCCTTCTGGCAGATGTCTTGCTCATTCAGGCCGACTCGCCGGTATGACCATCGCTTTACGAGAACGAAAGTCCTCGCTCTCAGCGTGGCGTTGAGAATCGATCACCTGGTGGACGATGTTCAGCCACCATCTGCGATGAGAACTGGCCTTACGGTGGGAACGGTTGTGGATGGAGGCAGATGCGCCCTAGTGATTTCACATCGCGGTTGGCGCAGCCCCGGTCAATTCACAGCTCAGGTGTCTGATTAACAGTCGGGATACGGCGTGAATAGGGAGTGGTTCGACAGGGCGGCAGTTATGACACCCGTCGCTGCGAATCTTCCTTGCGTCGCTTCGGATACAGGAGCCGTTCGACTTCACGGTGGGCACGTTCGGCGCGAGCGGTACGCTGCCGTGGCGATTCGATTCGCAGTTGCGGTCGATCACTGATCGCTTCGAAGAAGTTCTGCAGGGCTTCGGCCGTGGTGTAGCGGCGGCCACCAATCTGGAGGTACTCGAGGGTGACGCCGTTTC
>RECV01000260.1 GCA_007693845.1 Phycisphaerales bacterium | reverse complement strand
CCACCATCCGTGGGGCACGGAGCTGCAGTAGTCTCCTTAGCACGAATCCACGCAACTGTCGAGTTCGCACACCTCGCAGGCGTCATCACAGCAGTCACCGAAGCCGACGCACGCCTCATCGCACCAGCAGCCGCCGAGTGCCTCGAAGCCGCATGAATTTTCACAACTGTTCGGATCAGTCGGACACTCTCCCCAGTTGTCCAGCAGTTCCAGCAGATCAAACACATCAACCACGCCGGAGCCGGTCAGGTCTGCCGGGCAATCGGACGGATCACTGCACGATCCCCATGCATCAAGCAGCTCGAGCAGATCAAAGACGTCGACATTTCCGCTGTCCGAAAGGTCACCCGGGCATGCCGCACCGGCGAGTGAGCCGCCGGCAGTATCGGTGGGCGGTGCACCATCACGCTCGGTGCGGGTTTCAGCTGGGTCTGAGTCTGCTGATGCCGCGGCATCACGTGAATCGACTCGATCTTCGGCCGCCATGCTCAAACCGCTCAGCATGGCCGTGGCGAGACCGGCGATCGCGAGACCAGATATGAATCGTTTCAATCTCATAAAGTGCTCCTTGTTTTCGTGATTCTCGAATGTGGTTTCGTGCGAGCCATTCGGCGAGCGGAGCGAGCGTCAGTTCAGTCGCCCGCCGGAACGCGCGCAACAAGCTCAACACACTTCTCTCTCTCATTTCTCTCCTCGCCGTCTCAGCCCCAGTTTTCCAGCAGTATGAGCAGGTCGAAGACGTCGATCACACCGTCGTCGTTCAGGTCCGCGGGGCAGTCGGCAGGGTCGGAACACGCGCCCCAATCCTCGAGCAGGGTGAGCAGGTCGAAGACGTCGACGACGCCGTCACAGTTCAAGTCAGCCGGGGCGCTGAAGGTGTTGCCGCCCAGGTCATTCCATGGACCTGAGATATCAGTCGGCGTGTTCTGGCAGAAAGTGCTGTCGCCGATCTCGGTCGTGGCATCCATCTCGCTCGCGATGGCGCCACCGGCCGTGGTGAGCAAGGTCGTGTCATCATCACCCGCCGAGTTGCCGACAAACTCCATGTCCTGCACCGAAAGCGTGCCGCCGCCCGCGTTGTACACCCCGCCGCCGGCATTGGCGTGATTGTTCTCGAAGAGCCCCTCATCAATGGACGCCTCACCCTCGTTGTACAGCCCGCCGCCCTGCGATGCGGAGTTGTTCACGACTTTCGGCGATCCCGTCAGGTCATGCATCGCGATGGTGCCGTCATCGCCGACGTAAATGCCGCCGCCGCTGCCGGCGGTGTTATTGGTGATGAAAGTATCTCCGGGAAAGGTGACATCGCCGCCAATGAGGGCGATCCCGCCGCCGAAGTCCGCTTCATTGTCTTCAACGAAGGTGTCGCCGGGAAACTCGATCGTGCCGTCCTCCGCGACGATTCCGCCGCCAGTTCCTGCAGTGTTGTTGGTGATAAAGGTATCTCCGGGAAAGGTGACATCACCACCGATCAGGGAGATCCCACCGCCGAAGTCCGCTTCATTGTCTTCGACGAACGTGTCGCCGGGAAAATCAATCACGCCACCCGAGATGGCAATCCCGCCGCCGACTTCTGCGGAATTGTTGGTGATAAAGGTATCACCCGGGAAGATGACATCACTGTCCACAAGAGCGATGCCGCCGCCGGCGAACTCGGCGGTGTTGTCCTCGACGTGCAGTTCGCCGACGATTTCAACGTTGGCACCTTGATCGACCGACAATCCTCCACCGAACCCGACCGCGGTGTTGTTTTTGATCACCGTGTTGCCAAGAAACTCAACATTGGCATCGCCGATAGCCGCCGAAACGCGAATCCCGCCGCCGTTCAAGCCCGATGAGTTGTTTTCGAAGACGCAGTCAATCACGGTGGGGCTTGACGAGAGGACAGCCAGACCGCCGCCACTGCCGGATGGATTGCCGCCGGTGATGGTGAACCCCTCAATGATCGTGTCCGGCCCCTCGCCATTCACGATCTGAACGGCATTGGTATTGAGTTCGCTTACGTCGATGATCGTGTTCTCCGGCCCTGCTTCGCTTTTCAGGTGGACCGCTTTGCCACCCGTATTGATCGGCTGGTTGTACGTGCCGGGGGCGACAACGATTTCCGCGCCGAAAGCCGACTTGGCGTCGATGGCGTCGATGGCATCCTGAATGTCCGCGTAATCTGCCGGCACGTGGTAGGTCACTTCACACGAATTGAGAAACTCGTTTCCGAGCTGGTTTTTCCATGCGCCGCTGCCGCCGATGTCATCGGGTTCGTTGCCGCAGAAGAACGAGTCGCCGATCAAGATGAGGTGTGACTGCTCCTGCACGTACACACCGCCTACCAGATCGGCGCTGTTGTCGGCGATCGTGGTGCCGGTGATCATGCCAATGGATGCGGCGTGGAAGATCCCGCCGCCGGTGTCAGCGGTGTTGTTCTTGATGACGCTGTCTTCGACCGTCAGCGCTCCCCCGTCATTCCAGAGACCGCCACCGAGTTCTGCGTCATTGTTCTCGAAAAGAGTATCTTTGATGAGAACATCATTGGCGAGATTCTGAATTCCCCCGCCGGCCGAACTCGCAAAGTTTCCCGTAATGATGCAGTCGATCACGTTGGTGCCGTCATGTTGAATCCGAATGCCCCCACCGACGCCTGCGAAGCCGCTAGTGATGGTGAATCCTTCGATGATCGGGGCTGGCCCTTCTCCGCTCTTGACATTGACCGCGCTTGTAAATCTGCCGGTTGCATTGATCGTTGTGGCGTTTGGCCCGTCACTGCTTTTGAGGTAGATCGATTTGCCGAGCGTGTCAATCGCTTCGCCGTATGAGCCGGGGGCGACGATGATCTTAGCGCCCCCCGGCGGCGCAGCATCGATCGCTAGTTGAATCCTTCCATAATCCGATGGGACGTGAAGAACAGCCCCTTCTTGCGCGATGGCCCGGTGTCCCGGCATCAACAGCATGAGAAGTGTGAACAGAATCGAGATGGTTCTCGCAACAATTTGGGTGTTGATCGGTCTTGAAATCATTTGAATCTCCTCTTTGTTTCGGACTACCATGTCTTGATGCCGGACCGCCGTGGGCGCTAGCGCGTGCGAGGCCGCAATCGCAGTTGTCAAATGCGGCGAGGGCTCCTTTGTTGCGCTGTTCGCCTCGGTTTCATCAGGTCCATGCGACAGCGGACCGAAAGTACCGACAGAGAATTTTGCGATTAAATTCGTTTGAGTTTTGTATGGAGAGGCGCGTGAGGGCCAGTCTTGCCATGACCAGGGAAGCGACGTTCAACCGACTGCTGGACCAGGCCCGCGAAGGCGACACCTGCGCCCGCGATGAGCTCCTGCCGGTCGTCTATGAGCAGTTGCGCGATCTCGCGCGGATCATGATGAACCGGGAGCGCACAGGACACACGCTGCAGCCGACAGCGGTGGTGAACGAAGCGTGCCTGCGTCTCATTGCCACCGACACGTCGGTGGAGTATCAGAACCGTCTGCACTTCTTCCGCCTCGCCGCCCGGGAAATGCGGCGCGTCCTGATCGAGCACGCACGCGCACGCAACCGGAAGAAACGTGAGGGCTCACACGAGCGCGTTTCGCTCACCGGCTTTACGCTGATCATCGAAGACAACACCATCGACCTCCTCGCGCTTGAGGAAGCGATGATTCATCTGGCGGAAGTCGATCCCATCAAGGTCGAGATCATCGAGATGCGTTACTTCGGCGGGTTGACCAACGCGGAGATCGCGGAAGTACTCGGTGTAACGACACGCACGATCGAACGGAAATGGGAAGTAGCCCGACGAAGACTGTCACTGCTGCTGGATAGTCACGAGGGACGTCCGGGACCGCGGGAGGGCGCATGAGTGACCAACGTGAGGAACAAATCGAAGCCCTGATTGAGCGTGCGCAGCAACTGCCGCCCGAAGAACAGACAACATTCCTCTCGGAAGCGTGCGGCGATGACCACGATCTTCGCGCTGAGGTTGAAGCACTGCTCGGGGTTCGTGATGAACGGTTGCGATTTCTCGAAACCCCGCTGTTCGAACATGCGGATGACGATGATTCGCCGCATGCGGCAGCGCATGAGCTGACCACTCGGTTCGTCGGGCAGCGTATCGGCCGGTATCACATCCAGCGCGTCCTCGGGGCCGGCGGAATGGCGGTTGTCTTCGAGGCGGAACAGGATCAGCCGCGCCGTCCCGTTGCCCTGAAGTTGATGCGTCGCGGCCTGGTGTCCCGATCCGCTCTGCGACGATTCCGCTACGAAGTCGAGATTCTCGCCAAACTGCAGCATCCGAACATCGCGCAGATCTACGAAGCCGATGTGCATGACGATGGCACCGGCGGCGTGCCGTACTTCGCGATGGAGTACATTACTGATGCTCGCCGGATCACTGACTATGCCCTCGCCAATCATCTGTCAGTGCACGAGCGGCTTGAACTGTTCCGCAATGTCTGCGAAGCGGTGCATCACGGCCATCAGAAGGGCGTCATTCATCGCGATCTCAAGCCCGCGAACATTCTCGTGAACGCCCACGGTGAGCCGAAGGTGATCGACTTCGGCGTGGCGAGAGCGACTGATGCCGACCTCGCTGTCACCACCCAGCAGACGGACGTCGGCCGCATTGTCGGCACGTTGCAGTACATGAATCCGGAACAATGCACGGGCCAGCCGCACGAAATCGATGCGCGCAGCGATGTGTACTCGCTCGGCGTGGTGCTGTATGAACTGCTGTGCGAGCGACCGCCGTTTGATCTTGCGGGCGTGCGAATTGATGAAGCAACGCGCATCATTCGCGAGTCCGAACCGCCCCGGCCGAGCACGATCAACACCATCATTCGCGGCGACCTGGAAACGATCGCGCGCACAGCGATGGCGAAAGACCCGAACCGCCGCTACCGCTCCGCCCTGGAACTGGCGGAGGACCTCCGCCGGTACATGGAGCATGAGCCGATCGTCGCGCGTCCGCCGAGTGCAGCGTATCACGTTCGGAAATTCGTACAGCGGAACACGGGCGTCGCCGCATCGCTTGCCGCATTGTTCATCGTGCTGAGCGCGGGTCTCGCAGGCATGACAATGCTGTACGTTCAGGCCGAGCGGCAGACAGAACGCGCCGAGGCCAAGGCGGAACTCGCCTTGGCCGCGGAAGCGGAAACCGAACAGCGTGCGCAGGAACTTGAGCAGGTCGTCGAGTTTCAAACCACCCTGCTTCGGGATATCGATCCATACACCGTCGGTGCTGATCTCTTCACCGACATGCGCGCCATGCTTACCCAAGAGATGAACGCCGCCGGCTACGAAGAAGCGGACATCGACGCCGCGGTTGAGCAGATCAGCGCACTACAGCGATACGTCAATCCGACGGATTTCGCTCGGCAGCATATCGACCGCCTGTTCCTCGCCCGCGCGATTGAGATCGTTGAACATGAATTCGCCGACCAGCCGCTCATCGAGGCGTCACTCCGAATAACGATCGGCGAGGTGTACAGCACGATCGGCATGGCCGATCGCGGACGTGCGGAACTAGAACGCGCTTTTGATCTCCGCCAGCGCTTCCTCGATGACGACCATCGAAGAGTATTGGCCGCGATGAACAGTCTCGCCGGCGCGTATTGGCTTGAGGGCGATCTTGAGAAGGCCGGCGAGCTTTACCGCCGCACACTGAAGACCGCCCGCCGGTCGCTCGGCGAAGATGATCCGCTGACCCTGATCAGCCTGAACAACATGGGATTGCTTCATCGCTCGAAGGATAACCATGAACAAGCTGAGGCGTATTACCGTGAGGCGCTGGAAGCACGCCGGCGCGTTCTCGGCGATGATCACCCCGACACGCTGAGCACCGTGGAAGCGCTGAGCGTCACACTGGACGCGCAGGGAAACGTTGATGAATCCATGGACTATCGTCGCGAAGCGCTTGATGGCTTTCGGCAGACGCTTGGCGACGACCATCGCGATACGCTGCAGGCCCTTCACAACAAGGGCTCGTCTCTCGCCCGCCGCGGCCGGCTTGACGAAGCCCTGTCGCATTTCCGCGATGCCCTGGACGGCCGCCGCCGCACGCTCGGCACGGATCATCCCTTGACGCTCCGCAGCATGAGCACCATCGGCGCGATCCTCGCTCATCAGGGCCACTTCGATGAAGCCGAAACCTACAACCGGGAAGCGCTCGAAGCCCGCCGGCGCGTGTTGGGCGGCGACCATCCCGATACGCTCCAATCCGTTCACGACATGGGATCGCTCAAGCGCGCCAAAGGCGACCATGCCGCGGCAAAGGCGTATCTCGAAAAAGCCGTCGAAGGCCGCACACGCATCCTCGGCGAGGAACATCCCGACACGCTCTCATCACTCAACAGCATGGCCGCCCTGCTGGCCAGCAAGGGCGACCTCGAAGCCGCATCATCCTACTTTCATCAGATCCTACGCCTTCGTCGCGAACTGCATGGCGATGATGATCCGCGAACACAAACCTCAATCAATAACATCGCCGCCCTTTACCAAAACATGGGAAACCTCGCCGAAGCGGAAACGCATTACCGCGAACTGCATGACATCCGCCAACGCACGCTCGGCGATACCGACGCGCGCACGCAGCAGACGATGCGGCGGCTGGCAGCCGTCTTGCGCGAACGAGAAAAGTTCGATGCCGCGGAAAAGTTGTCCAGTCAGGTCGTAAAGCAAAGCAGGCAGACGCACGAGCTCGACTCAACGGATCTCGCCCTGGATCTGAGCGGCCACGGCCGCACGCTCGCCGGCATGGAACGCTTCGCCGAAGCGGAGGAGCATTTTCTGGAAGCGGCGGAGATCTACGAAGCCGCGCTCGGCGCGGATCACGATCGCACCATCGCCATCTCCGAACACCTCGCCAACCTTTACGATGCGTGGCACGATGCCCAACCCGATGCCGGGCACGATGCAGATGCCGAGAAGTGGCGGGCGAAAGTCGATAGTTTGGAACACGAAACCGTTGAGTAAGTCAAATGCGTTCGCGACTTTGGAGCGAGCGTCTCCAGAAGGCCGACTCAGGCCGACGGACGACCGATCCGCCTGTGCGCATCAGGTTTGAAGTGCTGAATGATCACGCGTGGATGGCCCGGCCTTCCGTGGCGAGAGCAGCTTCGTGAATC
>RECV01000258.1 GCA_007693845.1 Phycisphaerales bacterium | reverse complement strand
CGGGCGCGATTGTCCGTGGAAACCGCAGCGATGACATTCGTGATCGGGGTGAACAGATTGATCGCGTTGATCATGTTCGGCTGGCTCGTGCCGGCGAGAAACGTCAGGGTCTGAAGTTCATCCCCGCCAAAGGTGAGTTCGAGCGTTGCGTCGGCCGACGTGTCGCCATGAAGAAAGTCGCCGGTTTCGAGGTACGCCATCGCAGGTAACCCGCAAGCCGCCTGAAGTGTCGATCCATCGTCCGCAACGCCGGTCGTGATGCAGAGACAAGCGATCAGGCCGAGGAAAGTCATCGTGCGCATGGGCGGGAGAATCGGCCGCCGGATGCTCCGCGCATGAAATTGTCACCCGGAAAGTGCCGGGTCCGTGGCGTTAGCATCGCGGAATCCGGCAGCGCGCAGGCGGCAGGAATCACAGTGGCCGCACGGTCGGCCTTCTGAATCCGGGTCGTAACAGCTCAGCGTGAGCCCGTAGTCCACCCCCAGCGCGAGGCCGCGCTGAATGATCTCCGCCTTGGTCAGATCGATCAGCGGCGCATGGACATGCAGGTGCCGGCCGTGCACGCCGATGCGCGTCGCGAGATTGGCCATCTTCTCAAACGCGTCAATGAATGCCGGGCGACAGTCGGGATAGCCCGAGTAATCAACCGCATTGACGCCGAGAAAAATGTCGAGGGATTCGAGCACCTCAGCGTAACCGAGCGCGAAAGCGAGGAAGATCGTGTTCCGCGCCGGCACGTAGGTAATCGGAATGTCTCCCTGCTGCTCAGTCTCAACGCGATCCTTCGGCACGTCGATATCGGCGGTCAATGCCGACCCGCCGAAGGCGCGCAGGTCGATGGTCATGATTCGGTGTTCAATGACGCCGTGATACTCCGCGACGTTTCGTGCCGCTTCGAGCTCGCGTCGATGCCGTTGGCCGTAGTCGAAGCTCAGCGCGTAGCAGTCGAAGCCCTGATCGCGGGCGATCGCGAGCGTGGTCGCCGAATCCAGGCCGCCCGAAACGAGCACGACCGCGCGGCGCGAGGGATGCTTCTGATCTTCTGCTGACATCAACGCGGAGTGTACTTCATCCGCGCCCCGCCGATCATTCGACATCTTCAGAATCGGGCTCCAGCGTCCAGACCGGCTTGATCGCTTCCTGCAGCGACAAGACCGCGTAGACCGTGGCCATCACATCCTCGCCTTCCAGCCAGCGATCTGCTTCGTTTTTCCAAGAGCCGTCCTCGCGCTGCCGCTCGGCGATCGCGCCGATCAGTTCCTCACGCCAGTTGTACTGATCGCCTTCCGTATCGGTGATCTCGTGCTGTTGGGCGACGTTTAGGGCGCGGGCCATGGTGTGGTAGTAGTAGTACAACCCCTGCAGGCCGAGGCCGGGATTTTCCTTGAACGTGAAGTTTCGGCGGATCCAGTCGAATGCGGCTCGCACGCGCACATCATCCGGCGAGAGTCCTGCGTACATCATGCTCTTGAAACCCGCATAGGTCATCGAGCCGTAGCTGCGCAGCGACCGTGGTTCGCCTTCGGGGATCTTCTCGCCGTAGCGACCTTCGCCGACTTCCTGGCTGGCGAACGACTCTCCGCCGCCGGCGGGCGTATAGATGAATCCACCATCGTCGCCGGCCCATTCGCTCTGATTGGTTTCGCTGAGGTTCTGCGCCCGGCTGACGAAGGCAAGCGCCTTCTGAAACGCCGGCTCATCGGGGCTGAGCCCCGCGTCGTAGAGCGCATCGAGCATGAGCTGCGTGTTGGAGAGGTCCGGCCGGCCGTGCCCGCCGTACCCCGCGCCGCCAAACCAGTCCTGTTCGGAACTCACACCCTGTTCCTGCGTCCACTGGTTGGACTGAAGCCACAGCACCGCTTCACGCATGGTGTTCATCGATTCCGGATCTTCCAGTGAAGCGAGCGCCATGACCACGGAACTGGTGACGTAGTTGGTCAGTGCGCCGCCCTCGAACGAGCCGTCCTCGCGCTGATTGCGCCGAATGGCGCGCAGGGCGCGCTGCACCTCTTCCAGCTCAATTGCGCGCTGTTTGCCATCCGTATGCGACTGCACGATCGCCTTGACCGCCAGGGCGGTCACCGCCGCGGAGATGGGCGATAGCGCACTCGGATCATCGGTCGGGGCCACGCGATGGCCAACCATCCACGCGCCGTCTTCATCCTGCGTTTCGCGCAGAAACGTCAGGCCGCGCTCGATCGCCTCTAGGGCTTTCTCCCAGTAGGACTCGTCAATCGGCACCCACTTCGCATCCGGTGCGATGCGATGTTCCGGCGGCTTGGGCAGGAGCACCATCTCCGGCAGCGGCGGCGGCTCGGATTCGGTGATGCGCTCCGGGTCGATCCGCGGATCAAGCGGCCGGTCCGTCGCTTCGTACACGCTCCGTTGATCGACGGGGCGTGTCCGCTCCTCTTCCGCGCGGGAATCATCGCCGGGCGTCGTGGCCAGCAGCACGGAGCCGATCGCGAGTGCGGCGGCTCCGGTAGTGATCAACCGGGTGTTCGTGAGGGGTTGGATGGTCGTCATATGGATTCTCCCAGACAATGCAGTCGTACATTTCGACCCGGTCGGGGTCATACCGGATGGTAGCCGCCTCGATCGGCGAAAACTTTAACCCGATGGCGCATCGCTGCCGATGTGCTCACAGACGCATAGTGCCAGATCTTCGGCCAGGGTCCGGATAATTCAGGCGCTTGCCAATCGGCGTCGGAGGGCGGTAGAGTAAACCCATGCGAGTTGACGGTCCGATTCCATTCCATGTGGCCCAGGCGTACGGCATGAAAGCGGCGTCGCGGGCGTCAAAGCCGACCCACGCGTCACCGCCGGAAGCGCCGAAGCCGACTGCGCCTTCCCGCACGCCGGATCAGGTCATGCGAACCGGAGAGTTGGTGGCGGGAACCGTGCCCGGCAAGGTTGCGTTCACGCCGGCAGCCGGCCCGCCCACGGGCGGAGGCGAAGTGCTGCCTATGTACACCCGGGCGGCTGATCGCGTCGAAGCGGCAGTCAATATTCAGCTCGGGAAGCAGATCGACCTGAAGGGCTGACGAAGAATTGCGACCATGACGCTTCAGCACGCGGCATTCAGGGCATTCTGACCGCAATCTGGGCTGAAATCGCTCGTTTCGACACGGTCAATGGATCAATATCGATTCGAATTGATCTGTCTCGCTTCCGCGCCGTTGCCGGAACAAGAGCAATAAGGAACGGCGGGCGGGCGTTGGATCGGTCGAGAGAGGGCTGATTCGAGACGCAACCGTATCAAGCTCGCTGAGCGTTGTGGCGGTCCTGCCGTCGGCGTCGTCAGCCAGTGGAAAAGGATTGTTGGATTTCCCGCTGGATACGACCGACGCTTGAGAGGTATTCTTATTGGTGGACGGCCCGCATGAATGGGGCATCAAAAAAGGAATTGCACTATGTACGCAGGTCTTATTCAGCATTCTCGGACGATACTCGCGGGCGGGGTACTTCTGGGCGGCCTCTGTGTTCCAATCATGATGACGACGGCATCCGCCGACGCTCAGGATCGGCTCTCATCGCAGCGTCCCGCGACGGGCTCGTCTCAACGCGATGCGCGAAGCTCCCTTCCCCAGCTCGATCTGCGTGATGAAGACCGCCTGCCGCTTGAGGTCATGCGCCGCTTCGCGCCGCCGGAGTTTACGGAAGACCTGGTGTGGCACGACTGGGATCACGACGGCTGCAAATCCTGGCACACGCTGCGCGACCGCGTGATTATTCTGCAGTCATGGAACCACGGCCACTCGGACACCATCGAGCAGGTCAAGGCGCTGCACGATATGGTCACCGAACGCTACTTCTACACCGATGTGCAGATCATCGCATTGCACACCCCGGAAGATGCGGATGCTCTTTCGGACGAGTTGCCCTTTGATCTCGGCCAGTATGGCTACACCGTGGTCGATCCCACCGGAGAATTTTCCGATGCCCTCGGCATCTACCGCGAGCCGGTCAACATTGTCGTTGACCGTAACGGAAGAGTTTCACAGGTCGCCCTGACAACGCGCGGTATTCAGCAGGCACTCGCCACACTGATTGACCAGCCGTACGACTCGGAACGCGTTCCCGAGCAGTTTGATCCTTCCAACGTGGCCACCAATGTGCAGTTCCCGCACTTTGTTGGAACAACCGGCCGGAGCACCGATGTTCGCGGCCAGCAGGCGCCGGAGATTGTCGCCACCGATTGGGTCAACGGCGAACCGACGCTCGACGGCCAGGTGGTTCTGCTTGAGTTCTGGCGCACAGGGTGTCCGCACTGCATCACTGCCATCCCGCACTTGAATGAAATCACCCGCGAGTTTGCCGACGATCTGGTGGTCGTCGGCCTGAGCAGCGAATCTCCCCCGGCGTTTGAGCAGGGGATGAGAAGCCGCAATCTTTCGCTGTCGCAGTTTCAGTATTACATTGCTCTGGATGCACGGCGTCGAACGATGAACAACATCGGCGTCAGCGGCGTGCCGCACGCCATCGTCATCTGCAGTCAGGGTACCGTTCGCTGGCAGGGACATCCCTCCTCACTCCGGAAAGACACGATTCAGCAGATCATTGATGCCGATCGAGCCGTCCGTATGGCGGACACCCGCGATCGCTGGACATCGAGCTGACGACCGCACCTGCACACCATCGCGGGATTTCTTACGATGGTGGCATGATGGCACACAAACAACACGTCTCGCAACGCGATCCGCACCGGCGGGTCGCGTTTCTTCTGCGCATCGCGGTTCTCCTCGGCCTGGCGGGCCTTCCGTTCACCGGCGGCTGCGCCAGCGTCTCGGCACCGCCGCTCGAACCCGCGCAGCCGATCGCGGCAGAAGACCGGACGATCCTTGAAAGTGATGCTCGCACCCGGCCCATCGTGGCCGTGGAAAGCGGCCAACAACTCAAGTGGATCGACCTGCTCCGCGCGATCGCCTGGGCCGATGTGGTCATTCTCGGCGAACGTCACGACGATGGCATGGCCCACGAAGTTCAGCGGCTGATCGTCAAGGATGTTCTCGAAACCTGGCCACGCTCCGCCCTCGCCATGGAGATGTTCGAACGCGATGAGCAGGTGCTGGTCGATGACTATCTCGACGATGTGATTGATCGCGAGACGCTCATGCGCCTGACGTTCTCCGCCAACTGGGGCGGTGAAGATCGCTGGATGGACTGGTACCAGCCGATTGTGGATGAAGCGAAGGACCGGGGCGCACGGGTCATCGCGGCCAACGCGCCGCGCCGGTACGTTCGCATGGCGCGCACCCACGGCTACGATGCACTGCGCGCGCTTCCACGTGAACGAAGACGATTCTTCGATCTCCCGCGCCGCCTGCCCGAAGGAACCTACCGCGAGCGCTTCTGGGACGTCATGTCCCAT
Source organism: Phycisphaerales bacterium (assembly GCA_007693845.1). GTDB lineage: Bacteria > Planctomycetota > Phycisphaerae > Phycisphaerales > SM1A02 > SKZB01. The sequence continues at coordinate 1,796 of RECV01000258.1, read as the reverse complement.
GCGCATCCCACATCAGAAGAAGAGCGCTCTGCCGCCGATGCGCGCATCGAATCGATCTTCCGCAGTCAACTGGTCTGGGATGCCACCATGGCGCGATCGATCGTGAATGCCCGTCCGAACCGGCGCGCCAAGGTCGTTCACCTGGTCGGACAGTTTCACAGTGACTTCGACGGCGGGCTGATCATCGAACTGCGAAGACATCGCCCGAATCTGCGCATCCTCAACATCAGTCTTCAGGCGGCGGATGCGATTGAACCGCGCGAAGAGGATCGCGGCCGGGCCGACATCATCATCTACACCGGAGCCATCGAACGCGCCGCTCCGGCCGTTGATGAAGATGACAGCAACGATGCCCACCACGACCATCAGGACGATCCATCGCACTGAAGTTGTGCCGTTGACAACCGGTTTCGTTGCAAAATCATCGTGATCCGCTAGTCTCAGCAGGACCATGACTTTCACCGACCACACGCACGATCCGAACCTCTCGAGCTGGGTGGAATCCGCCAACGATCCCGCCACCGAATTCCCGATTCAGAACCTGCCCTTCGGCGTCTTCCGCCGCAAGGACCAGCCCGACACTCCGCCCCGCATCGGCGTGGCGATCGGCGACCAGATCTTCGATCTCGGGGGAGCGGTCGAAGCCAATCTGTTTGAAGAGATCGACCCCGAGGTCCGCTGCGCGCTCGCTGCGACCACCCTCAACGATTTTCTGTCTCGCGGCCGGGACGCCTGGAAATCCGTCCGCACGCGCATCAGCCAGTTGCTCGCCGCCGACCACGCGGAACTGCGCGACAACAGCGGGCTCAGTGAAGACCTGATCATCCCGCAGAGCGATGCGGAGATGCTGCTCCCGGCTGAAGTGGGCGACTACACCGACTTCTACTGCTCGCTCCACCACGCGACCAACGTCGGCTCGATGTTCCGGCCGGACAACCCGCTCATGCCCAACTGGAAGCATCTGCCCGTCGGCTATCACGGCCGCGCCAGCTCGCTCATCATCGACGGCACGCCCGTCAAGCGGCCGATGGGGCAGACCAAGGCCGATGATGGCGACCTGCCCGCGTTCGGCGCGTGCAAACTGCTCGATTACGAATACGAAGTTGGCTTCTTCGTCGGCCCGGGCAACCCGATCGGCACGCGGCTTTCGATGAAGGACGCTGCGGAGCGCATCTTCGGCCTGTGCCTCGTCAACGACTGGTCCGCGCGCGATATCCAGAAGTGGGAGTACCAGCCGCTCGGCCCGTTCAATGCGAAAAACTTCGCGACGACACTTAGCCCGTGGGTGGTGACGCTCGAAGCGCTCGCGCCGTTCCGTGTGGACGGCCCGCCGCGCGATACGTCCGGCGGCAGCGATGACCCGCCGATGCTGGAGTACCTCAAGCCGAACGATGAGGCCTCCCGAAAGCTCGGCATCAACCTCACCTGCGAGGTGTACATCACCAGCGAACACATGCGCGCGGAAGGCATCGCGCCGCACATGGTCAGCCGCGGCAGCTTCGCGGACATGTACTGGACGATCGGCCAGATGCTCGTCCACCACGCCTCGACCGGGTGCAACATGCGCCCCGGCGACCTGCTCGCCAGCGGCACCGTCTCCGGCCCGACCGAAGAAGCCCGCGGCTGCCTGCTCGAACGCACCTGGCGCGGCCAGAACCCGATCCAACTGCCCGATGGCAGCGAGCGACGCTTCCTGAAGGACGGCGATGAAGTCATCCTGCGCGGCTACTGCGAGGCCCAGGGCGCAAAACGCATCGGCTTCGGCGAATGCCGCGGCGTCATCCAGCCGGCGGAGT
>RECV01000257.1 GCA_007693845.1 Phycisphaerales bacterium | reverse complement strand
TTTCACGCATCGGCCAGTAGATGTGGCCGTAGTCAGCGCGGGACGATGTCACCACCGCGATGCGCTTCGGCCGGGCAGGTTGATTGCGCTGCGTGTCGGTCATGGCTTTCATCCTAGTTCCTGTTTGACGGATCATTTGTTCGGCGCATGCGCGATTGCGCTCAGTGTACACTTCGGTCATCGTGGTACTCGAAAGTAGGCTACGGATGGCCAAGGGCAGATCCACAACGGGTCGCGGCGTGCAGGGCAAACCTGGTCGCCGCTATGGAGTCACCGATGAGGCGTGGCAGCGCATCGAATCGCTGCTGCCCAGGCAAGCCCGCGGGGGCTTTGGCTCGAAGCTTCATCTGGTGACTGATGGCAACGGCGTGCCTTTTCGCGCGTTGGTGACGGCGGGGCAGAGTCACGAGTCGACGAGCTTTGAGGCGTTGATGAATACGGTGCCCATGCGTCGTCGGCGTCGATTGGATGCGGTGGCGGGTGACAAGGGATACCGTTATCCACGGATCAGAACGTGGTTGAGCGGTGCATCGGTTGGCTGAAGTGCTGCCGGCGAAATGCGACCCGATACGAGAAGCTGGCGATGATTCAACGATGCCTTCGACTTCTTGGTCCGTCAGACAAAACCTAATGGCTGACTTAGAGTGGATTCATGGGGTTTGCTCGCGGATGCTCCGGTTGCTCCCTACCGATTCAATATCAATTGCTTCCCAATCCGGGCCTAGCCCGACGCTGAACATTGGGCCACGCCGTACGTATCCGCAGGCGTGCGGTGGCACAAGCCCGGTGCGGCCGCTCGCCGCGCCTCTGCAACCGTAGCCTACCCGAGCAGGCACATGCCTCAGACTACACGGTCCGCCACAGTCGCTTGAAGAAGATGCTGTACATGATCCGCCTCGATCTGCTCAGCCGAGGGGTTTCGTGCATGTTTAGTCGGGGTGACAGGATTCGAACCTGCGGCCTCGTCGTCCCGAACGACGCGCTCTACCAAGCTGAGCTACACCCCGTGTGTAGCGAACTCATGAATTGTGGCCCGCAACAAAACGGGCGGCGGACGAGTGGGCGAGACAGGATTCGAACCTGTGAAGGCATACGCCAGCAGATTTACAGTCTGCCCCCTTTGGCCACTTGGGTACTCGCCCTGCTTGCGTGCTGAACAATCGAGCGGGGCAGTGTACCCCGTCCCGAGAATCCGATCAAGCAGTCATGAATGCCGCATCAGGTCAACAGCGTCAGCATCCAGAACGCGACCGGGGCGACCATCAGGGGTGAGTCGAGCACGTCCAGAATGCCGCCCATACCGGGCAGGATCTGTGAGGAATCCTTGATCCCCGCGCCGCGTTTGAGCAGACTCATGGTGAGATCGCCGAACTGGCCGACGAGTGCGAACACCACGCCACAAAACAGGCCGACCCAGAGCGGGATGTGATCGGTCGGGTCGTCAAGGACGGTGCTCAACGCCGCGAGTCCGAGCCCAACCAGAGCCGAGGTCACCACGCCGCCGATGAGTCCTTCCCACGTTTTTCCGGGGCTGAGCCAGGGAATGAGTTTGTGTCGGCCGATCGACATGCCGGTGAAGTACGCACCGATATCGCAGGCCTTCGTCGTGAGCACAATGCCGACGATCCACCAGGCGGTATTGTCCCGGCGCAGCAGCAGCAGGAACCCGAGCATGATGCCGAGGTAGACCATGGCGAACATGACCCCGCCGGCGGCGGCGAGAACGCCCTGCACGTTCTTCTGCCGACTGAAAGTCAGCAGCGAGAGCACGAACATGCCGATCAAGCCGGTCGAAAAGACCGCGATGGCGGTCACGACTTCCGCATCCATCGGGATCGCGTAGGTCATGACCAGCCCGACGACCGCGCCGAGCGCGGTTAGCCAGCGGCGCGTATGAATGTTGTTCGCTTTGACGATGGCGGACAGTTCGAATGCTGCGATCGGCGCGACGATCAGCGCGAGCATGAACAGGATCAAGCCGCGGGGGGGGTGGTCCTTGCCTCGGAAAAGATCCTGCCAGAAGCCGTGCAGTTGTACGGTATCGAGCCAGTCATCGAACCAGACGATCGCGAGCAGGGCGATGATCAGAACCGGGCCGGTGATGAGACGATACCGCAGCATGGGAGGGTTGCACCACGTGTTCAGTAGCGGGGGACCTGCGGATCGATCTCGACCGACCAGCGATCGATGCCGCCGACCATCGAGCGGACATCGGTGAAACCCTGCTGCAGCAGGTAATCCGTCACGCGTTGCGAACGCATCCCCGCGTGACAGTACACCACGATCGGCTGTTCCTTGTGCGGCTCCAGTTCGTCCAACCGCTGCGGAATCTCCTGCATGGGCAGCAGGCGCGATCCGTCGATCCGAGCGACCTCATGCTCCTCAGGCGTGCGGCAGTCCAGCAGAAGGATCGACTCTTCCTTCTGCTTCAGCAGTTCGTGCGTCTGGTGGGGGGTGATCGTTGTCATCTCTTGCAGAATCTCTAACGGGTCGGCCAATCGTCCGGGTATCTCATCTGCGGATCCGGCTCGTCAATGTGCTGCGGCGTGATCGCACCTTCCGTATCTATCCACGCGCGGTAGGTCGCATACTCGTGATCGGGCAGGCGAACGTCGGTCGACCTGATCGGCCGCTCGATTCGCCAGGGATGTCGGCCGCGAACGATCATCTCGATCGGCGCGAAGATCAGCACGCCGCCGGACAGCAGCAGATCCACCGCACCTTCGGCGAGGTGGACGGGTTCATTCTCTTCCGTCTCAAGCACGGTGTCGATGGTCGGCGCTTCGCTGCGCTGTCGCGCGGTCTGATCGGTCCACGTAACATCCCGCACGTACTGCGGATGATGCTCGATCTGGCGGCGGCGGACTTGCACCGTGATCCGCGGCCAATGGCTGCGGTCATGGCCCTGGGTGACGGAAGGGGTGTCGCTGACGAAACTCTGCTCCGCGCCCACGAGGGCGGGCAGGTCCACGCCGTCCAGTCCCGCCGATGTGTTCAGCCGCAGGCCGCACCCGGCGAGCGCCGGCATCAGCAGCGCGATCCCGACGAACGCGGTCAGGGGAAGCCAACTTTTCTGTCGGTGTCTTTTCATCGCTGGCGTGCTCCATGGACCAGACAGATGCCGAGCTCAATTGGTGCAATCGACGAAACGATCTTACCAGTTCGCGGGACCTCGGGTGTTTCCTGCGGGATGTGATCTAGGGATCGCCCGCATCACTGTCATCGTCCTGCAATCGCAGCGCATTGATCGCGCTGCGCACCGTGTCGGGGTCGAACCCGCGTCGCGCGAGCAGGCCGGAAAGCCGACGGATCCTGGTCGCACGGGACAGGCCGCTCATCGATTGCAGTCTTCGTTCCACCAGGGCCGTTGCGTCCTCAACGGGATCGGTTTCCGACAGCACTTCGCGCGCAGTACGTTCCGCAAGCTCACGATCGACCCGCTTCTGAACGAGCTTCTGCACGAGCAAGCGACGACCGGCGGGTTTCTGCCGCAGGATCGACTCCGCCAACTGCCGCGCGAAAAGTTCATCATCGAGCCAACCGTCTTCGGCAAGCTGGTCGAGAACCTGATCCACGAGTTCGGACGGAAAATCTTTCTTGAGAAGACGTTCGGCAAGATCGCCGCGGCTGTAGCTCCGTCGGGCGAGTCGGGCCATGGCGGCCTTGCGGATTTTCATGGCGGTCTGGCTGGCTTCGACGCGTCTGGCGAGTTCCTCGGTCCACGCCATGCCGACCTCCAGCCCCAGCCGCTCGACCTCGTGGTCGGCCAGGGTCACGCGGCGGCGGCCGGCGACCTTGATGCGCCGCCGATTGGGATTGCTCGGCAGGGGTTCGATCGCGGTGATCGTCACCGTCCCGGATGGAGTGTCTGTTTCACACATGATGGAGGAAGGTCGAAAGCAACGCGCGAACGGAGGGCGGGTATTCAGGTCAACGCATCGAGATAGCCGGCCAATTCGCCCAGGGCTTTCTCGTCACCGACCGCCTGGGCACGCTCGATCCCCCGTTCGAGGGTTTCCCGCGCCTCTTCCGTTCGGTCCAGTTCATCAAGCGACTTGGCCTTGTGGTAGTAGGCGTAGCAATAGTTCGCATCCGCCTCGAGGGTGCGGTCGTACCATGCAACGGCCTGCTCGTGGTCGTCCTCCTTGCCGTATTCCTGCGCCAGGCCGTAGAGGCAGAAGGGGTCATTCGGATCCGTTTCGAGAAGTTTTTGCAATTGTTCGATTCGTTCGGACATCCCAGTACGATACCGCGATGCACACGCCACGCCACCCTCATTCGTACTGGTCTCTGGTCACCCGCCTTCTGCCCGCAATCGCCGCCGTCTGGCTGATCGGTTGTCAGAGCACGCCGCCGCGACCGGAGCGCGCCCCGACCGAACGGGCGGTGCGCATCACCCAACAGGTGGGCGGCACGCATTACCGCATGCTGGTGCACGAGGGGGTCTGGTACCAGACGTTCGGCACGGACCTTCTGGTCCTCGAACCGCGCTCCGGGCGCTCGATCCGGAAGGTCAGTCTTGGCCGGGTCGGCGAAGTGGGACCGGCTACAGACCTCGCGATCACAGACGAACGGATGTACATCGTGTTGGATCGTGATGAGGTCGTTGAACTTTCTCTCAGTGAACCGCGAAATCCGTGGGTTCTCGAGCGATACCCCGCGCAGACACTGGGCATCGAGCCGCAGCGTCTGAGCGTGGTCAACGATGAGGCGTATGTGTCCGGCCGGGGAGGCGTCGTGCGTTTGCGTGATCAGCGACGAATCTTCAGCCATCCGGAGCAGGCCGGTCCCGTTGTGGACAGTGATGAAGGGTTGGTCACGACCGTCGGGCGACGGATCCATCGTCTGGACGACGGCGAGTTCGTCGGCTCGGCCAGCGAATTGATCCCCACAGCGTTGAGCCGGGTTCCCGAAGGCACGCTGGCGTTCATCAGAACCTCATCCGCCGGCGCGATCGTCGGCCTGATGGGGCCGAATCTGCGCGAGCTCGACACGCATCATCTGACGGTGGCCGTTCGCGGCAAAGTGCGAAGTGTGCGCACCTTCGGCAATCGCCTGTGGGTTGTGAGTGATGATCAGGTACTCTGCTACGCGGTGCAGGACGACCGACTCGTGCGGGTGCGCGATGTCGATGTTCTGGGCGCGATGGATGTGGCGCCTTCCGCTGGGGATTACCTCGCACTGGCCGGCACCTTCGGCCGCACGATCTACCGCATTCGCAGCACCTCGGGCGGGCCGGGCGATACCTTTCTGCACACGCAGCGCGAGCCGAGCCGACTTCTCAACGCCCGTTCCGACGGACGGCACATCGTCGCCGGCAGCGAGGAAGGCGTCTGGCTCTACCGGATCGGCAGTACGGTCCGGCTGACGGATGAACCTTACGACGAGCCCGGCGATTCGATGATCACGCGCGCCTCTTCCCTGGATGCGGAAGCGGAGATCATCGAGGACGGACGCGCGCTCTCCATCACGCGGGACGGGCGAACGATCATCCACCGCGAACCGAACGATGCCGTCATGTCCGTCATCGTCCCGATTGATGGTGAGTTCTGGGTGGGGCACGATGACGGCATCACGGTCATCTCCGCGCGAATCGAAATTGAAGCGAAACTCCAGCAGGGAGTGACCGAAGGCGATCTCGCATCCGCACGTTTGCGGATCGACGGACCCGTGACCGCGCTCTTCCCCCTCATGGTCGATGACGGCGTCGCCTTCGTCAGCACCTACGGCGGGTTCGGGACCGCGGCGTACGTCCGTGAGCGGGCGCGATCAAACTGACCGGCCGGAACAACAAGAACTGACCGTCATGTTTGTGCGTGGCTGCAATACGCGCGGCAGAGCGGATGCTCGTGGCAGAGCGCTCCTCGCGCTTTGCACACGCGCCGGCCGTGAAAGATCAGCAGATGGCTCAGCATGCACCAGTGCGGCCGGGGAAAAAGCGCCATCAGGTCGCGTTCGATCTTTTTGACGTCGGTTTCGGCGGTCAGCCCGAAGCGGTGGCTGACACGGCTGACGTGAGTATCGACGACAACGCCGACGTTGATGCCGAACGCATTACCCAGTACGACGTTGGCGGTTTTGCGCGCGACACCGCGCAGGGTCAGAAGGTCTTCCATCGTGTTGGGAACCTCGCCGTCATACTCATCCACAATTCGCTTCATCGCTTCGTACACCGCCCGGGCCTTGTTTCGGTACAGTCCGATGGAATTGATGTAGGGTTCGATTTCCTCAGGTGAGGCCGCCGCATAATCCGCGGGGGTCGGATACGCCGCAAACAGCGCCGGGGTGGCCTTGTTCACCCCCACATCGGTCGCCTGCGCGGAGAGGATCGTCGCAATCAGCAACTCGTGCGGCGTGGTGTAATTCAATTCGCAGTGCGCATCGGGGTAGTGACGGTACAGTCCGTCCAGAATCCGCCGCGCTCGGGCTTTCTCCGCAGGCATCTTCGGCGACAGGTCGAAACCGCGTTTGGATGTCGGGCCGGCGGGTTGAATCGGCGGTTGGGCGGGGCTCATCATGGTCGTGGCTTGTTGAGCAGGGCGGGGGCATCGAGTTCGGAAGTTGGCGCGCGATCGCCAAAGCGGCGAGGCAGCGTCGCCACCCCTGACGCGCCGACCGCGACCAGCAGCGCGAGGAGCGAACCATCGAACAGCGGCCGGGCCCGACGATGCAGTGCATCAAACGATTCGCGCAACGCGGCAGCGCGTTCCACCTCACCCGCTTCTGCCGCCTGCCAGTACGCCTGCAAATCGCGGTTCATCTCGGGTGTCACCGTGATCGCGCGGACAAGAAACAGTCCGGCCGCCAGCAGTAGAGCCAGTACTCGCACGAGATTGGCCGGCCGTTTCCACTCCTGGCCGTAGGCCCGGCCGAAGAGCGTGAACATCAGAATCAGCGTGATCAGGGCGATTGATCCGGCCGCCACCTGGACGACATCGACGAACGTGAAAATTGGTTCGAGCACCTTGCCCGCAGCGATCCGGCCGTGGTCAAGGTCGTACGCGCTGAACTGGTCCAACGTCAGGCCGAGCGAATCCTCCGGCAGGACGGTAAACGCGCTCATGGCCGCCACGCCGGCGGAAATCAGCACGCTGACCCAGATCACCAGGGCCAGCCAGTACACCGCAACACATGTTCGAAACGCCAACGCCACGAGTGGACTCCTCAAGCTGGAATCGGGAGGCACTATCGTAACGGATCAGGAAAGGCACGAAGGGACGA
>RECV01000256.1 GCA_007693845.1 Phycisphaerales bacterium | reverse complement strand
AGGCACGTAGGCACGTAGGCACCGAGGCACGAAGTGCCCGGGACGTCTGCCCTTCCTTCGTGCCTCGGTGCCTCAGTAACTCCGTGCCTTTCCGTCAGTTCCACAATCCTTCGAAGAGCGGCGTGGAGAGGTAGCGTTCGCCGAAGCTGCAGCCGATGGTGATGATGCGCTTGCCCTTGTTCTCGGGTCGGGCGGCGATGCGGGCCGCGACGCAGGCGTTCGCGCCGGTTGAGATCCCGCCGAGGATGCCTTCTTCCTTGGCCAGCCGCTGCGCCATTTCGAAAGCGTCCTCGTTGCTGACGAGTTCAACGCCGCTGACGAGATCGGTGTCGAGGTTCCTGGGAATGAAGCCGGCGCCGATGCCCTGGATCTTGTGCGGAGCGGGCTTGCCGCCGGAGATCACCGGCGAGGCGGCGGGTTCGACAGCGATCGCTTCGAAGTCGGGGTTGCGTTCAGCGGTGCGGATATAGCGCGTCACGCCGGTGATCGTGCCGCCGGTCCCGACGCCAGAGACGATCATGTCGATCTTCCCGCCGGAGTCTTCCCAGATTTCCGGTCCGGTGGTCTTCTCGTGAATCTCAGGATTGGCCGGGTTATCGAACTGCTGCGGCATCCACGAGCCGGGGGTCTTCTCGACCAGTTCGGTGGCGTTGCGCACCGCGCCGGACATGCCTTCGGCGGCGGGGGTCAGGACGAGCTTCGCGCCGAGCGAGCGCAGCAGCACGCGCCGTTCCATACTCATCGATTCGGGCATCACGAGGGTGAGTTTGTACCCGCGACAGGCGCAGACGAAGGCGAGCGCGATGCCGGTGTTACCCGAGGTCGGCTCGATGATTTCCGTCTCGGCGTTGATCTTGCCTTCTTTTTCCGCAGCGCCGATCATCGCTTCTGCGATGCGGTCCTTCACGCTCGCCATGGGATTGAAGTATTCCAGCTTCAGGTAGACCTCGGCGTGATCGTCCGGCACGACGCGTCGCAGGCGGACCATGGGCGTGTTGAAGCACGTTTCGACGATGCTCTGATACAGCTTACCGTGTGGCATTGCTCTTAGACTCCAGCAGCGGGATTCCTCGAAGAGACCAGCCGATCCGGCCGGCCCGTTTCCTGTTTTCCTCCGCGTCTTTCCGCCCGAAGGGCGAAAATCACGTCGACAGCCGTTACTATAACGAAGGTATGGACTCATTCGAACCCATTTTGGGGTCAACTTCAGCCGTTTCTCCGCAAGCGCTGGAAACGGCCATTGACCGTGTCACCGGATCGATCCACTCTGATGCGAGAACGCGGCACCTCTCGACCGCCCATCTGCCCGACCGGCAGGTGGTGCTGAAGGTCATCGAACGCCTTGACTGGCTGCTGTTTCCGGGGTTCTTCGGCCCGCGCGAGATCTCCGATCACACGCTTCGGAACCACGTCTCCTCGGTCATTCACGAGGTCAGTTATCGGCTGTTCGAGCAGATCACCCGCGCGTTGCGCTACGAGCAGTCGATCGATCACGATACCCCCGGCCGCAACGGCCGCAGCGTGGAGTGCGACACCCGGGCCGGGTCGATCGTTACCTCGTTCATCTCCACCCTGCCGGAGGTGCGACGGAAGCTCAGTCTCGACGTGCAGGCGGCGTACGATGGCGATCCGGCCGCCAAGCACACCGACGAAACGATTTTCTGCTACCCGGGCCTGCGCGCGTTGAGCGTGTACCGGTTGGCGCACGAGCTTTATCGGCTCGACGTGCCGCTGATCCCGCGCATCATGGCCGAGTACGCTCACTCCGAGACCGGCATCGACATTCACCCCGGCGCGCGGATCGGCAATTCGTTCTTCATCGATCACGGCACCGGCGTGGTCATCGGCGAGACCACGCGCATCGGCGATCACTGCAAGGTCTACCAGGGCGTCACGCTCGGCGCGAAGAGTTTCCCGAAGAACGAGATGGGCGAGTATCTCCGCACCGTGCAGCGGCACCCGACGCTGGAGGATCACGTCACGGTGTACGCCGGGGCGACTATTCTCGGCGGGGATACGGTCATCGGCGCGGGATCGGTCGTCAACGGCGGCGTGTTTCTCACCAGTTCGGTCCCGCCCGGCCACGTGGTACGCGCGCCAAAGGCGGAGTTGACCCTGCGCAGCAATCCGGAAATGCCGCCGGGCAACTACTTCATCTGATCGCGATGGATGCCGCTTGCGGGGCCGGCTCGCGGGATGGGCTCGCGGGATGGGAGATTCACCGGCCAGGCGCATTCGTGTGAGTCGCATGCGTATGATCCGGCAGTATTCTGATCCAAACGGCGGTCCGTGACATCGCGGCTGCACGACTTTCCACCCGCCCGATGAACTGCTTCACCATGATCGCGTCTGAAGTGCCAACACTCTGGTCTCCGCTGGGGATCGGGCTGGAGATCGGGCTGGGAATCGTGCTCGCTACAGTCTACCTTGGGGCGCTCGCGGTGGCGTCGATCTACGGCCTGCACCGGTACTGGCTCGTCGTGCGCTACTACCGCACGCGGCACCGCGCGCCGATCGCGCGCCAAGGGTTCGATCAACTGCCGCACGTCACAGTGCAACTGCCGATGTTCAACGAGTCCGCAGTGGCGGGGCGCATCATCGACGCAACGTGCGCACTGGATTATCCGCGCGATCGACTGCAGATCCAGGTGCTGGATGATTCCACCGACGAGTGCGCTTCGATCACGCGCGATCGCGTTGCATCCTGGCGCGAGCGCGGGATCAGTATCGAACACCTTCACCGCACCGACCGCATCGGGTACAAGGCCGGCGCTCTGCAGGCGGGGCTCGCCACCGCGACGGGCGAGTTCATCGCGGTCTTCGATGCGGACTTTCTCCCGCCGCGCGATTTTCTCATGCAAACCGTGCCTCACTTCTCCGATGACGCGATCGGGATGGTGCAGGCGGCGTGGGATCATCTGAACCGCGAAGACTCCCTGCTGACCCGCTGTCAGGCGATGTATCTCGACAGTCACTTTCAGATTGAGCACGCCGCTCGCAACCGCGATGGCAACTGGTTCAACTTCAACGGCACCGCCGGCATCTGGCGGCGCGAGGCGATCGAAACCGCCGGCGGGTGGCAGCACGACACGCTCACCGAAGACATGGATCTGAGCTACCGCGCGCAGCTCGTCGGCTGGGAGTTCACCTATCTGCAGAATCTCCCCTGCCCTGCGGAGGTTCCGCCGACCATCCGCGCGTTCAAGACGCAGCAGCATCGCTGGACGAAGGGCACGGTGCAGACCGCCATGAAGCTGCTGCCGCGGATTCTGAAGTCGAACGCCGCCCATTCCCGCAAGCTCGAAGCGATGTTCCACCTGACCTCGCCGCTCGTCTACCCGTGCGTGCTGCTGATCGCGCTGCTGATGCTCCCGGCGGTGGCGTTACAGTTGCGTCCGTTCGAACACGGCTCACTCTCGGCGGGGCTGTTCGGCCTGATGATTCTGCTGCTCGCCACCGCATCCGGCGTGACGTTCTACGTGGCCGGGCAGATCGAACGGCGGATCGGCCTGCTGCGCACGCTGGGCCGCGTGCCCGCGCTGATCGCGCTCGGCGTGGGCATGAGCGTCAACAACGCCCTCGCGGTGGTTGAAGCGCTCCTCAAACGTGAATCCGGCTTCGTCCGCACGCCCAAGTTCAACGCGGGTTCCGGCCATTCCGCTCGGATCACCGCTGACACTTCCGGTGAAATCACATCCGGGCGACTCTCCCGGCAAACCCTCTCCATCGCGATCGAACTCCTGCTCGGCACGTACCTGCTCATCTGCCTGGCGTGGTCGTTCACCTCGCTGATGACGATCTGGACCGCGCCGTTCCTTGCGATCTTTGCGGCCGGATATCTGTCCGTCGGCCTTTCGAGTATCCGCTGGTCGGCGCTCTTCGCTCCACGCGACGCGGCCTCCCTTTCAACCTCGCCACACGACACTTCCGCCAATCTGCAACGGGAACCGTCCGGATGAACGCCATCGATCCGGCGAAAACGCCCATCGACGTCGTCATCCCCGCGCTGAACGAAGAGCGCAGCATCGGCCAGGTGGTGCGTTCCGTGCCCGACTGGGTGCGCCGCATTGTCGTCGTCGACAACGGCTCCACCGATGACACCGCCAAAGTCGCCCGCGAAGCCGGCGCTTCCGTCGTCAGCGAACCTCGGCGCGGCTACGGCGCGGCATGTCTGTGCGGACTGGCGGCACTCGATCACCCGCAGATCGTCGTCTTCGTCGATGCCGATCGCAGTGATCGGCCGGAGGAAATGATCGACCTCGTCAGCCCCATCCTCGAAGGTCGCGCCGCGATGGTGATCGGCTCCCGAACGCTCGGCCACGCGGAGCCCGGCTCACTCACCCCGCCGCAACGCTTCGGCAACCTGCTGTCCAGTTTCCTGATCCGGCAGATCTGGCGCATTGACTGTACCGACCTCGGTCCGTTTCGCGCGATCCGCTACGATGCGCTGCGGCAACTGCGCATGGATGATCTCGACTACGGCTGGACGGTCCAGATGCAGGCCCGTGCCGCCCGTCAGAAACTGCCCGTTCTCGAAGTCCCCGTCAGTTACCACAAACGCATCGGGGTCTCGAAGATCTCCGGCACCGTGCGCGGCGTGGTCGGCGCGGGAACGAAGATCCTGAGCACCATCGCGCGGGAAGCGCTCGCCGGCCCCCCACCGCCGCCGCGAAAGACGCTCATCGTTTTCACGCGCCTGCCCGTACCCGGCCGAACGAAAACGCGCCTGATCCCCACGCTCGGCGAAGACGGCGCAGCGGAACTCCAGGACCAGATGACCCGGCATACGCTCGATATCGCCCGACGCTGGCGCAGACAGGCCGGCCAACACGCCGCCATCGAGGTGCGTTTCACCGGCGGCAGCGCAGAGGACATGCGCGAACATTTCGGAGCGGACTTCGATTACCAGGATCAGGGAACGGGATCGCTCGGTCAGCGCATGCACCGCGCGTGCACCGACACCCTTCGATCGCAGAATGATCACGTCGTGATCATCGGCAGCGACTGCCCGGAGCTCACGCCGCTGACTTTGCACCGCGCGTTCAGCGCCCTTGCGTGCAGCGCGGATCTCACGCTCGGCCCGGCCCGTGATGGGGGTTATTACCTCATCGGGATGAACCGCCCCCAGCCGAACATGTTTCACCGGATTGACTGGGGCACCGCGCGCGTGCTGGCGCAATCACTGGATGCCGGTCGCGCAGCCGGTCTGCGGATCGCGCTGCTCGATGAACGCGATGATGTGGATGAAGCGGAAGATCTCGCGCTCTGGGAGCGCATCCGGCAGGATATCGATGCGCGCGGCCCGGCACCCCTGCTGTCCGTCATCGTGCCGACCCTGGACGAGGCGGATCATTTGGCGGCGTGCCTGCACTCGATTCAGCCGACACGGTCTGAAGACAGCGATCTCGAGATCATCATCGCCGATGGCGGCAGTTCGGACGAGACGGTTTCGATTGCGGAGCAGTTCAACGCGCAGGTGATCCATACGCAATGCGGCCGGGCGGCGCAGATGAATGCCGGTGCCGCACGCGCTCGGGGAGAGCTGCTGCTCTTTCTCCACGCCGATACGCGGCTGCCGTTCGGTTACCGTGATGAAGTTGTGCGCCTGATCAGCCGTGCCGATGTCGCTGGAGGTGCATTTCGCTTCGCGCTCGACAGCGTCTCACCCGCTTTGCGTCAGATCGAACGCGGCACGAATCTGCGCTCGCGCTGGGGCGGTCTGCCCTACGGCGACCAGGCGCTGTTCCTGCAGCGCGATCGGTTCGAAACCCTCGGCGGATATCCGGACTGGCCGGTGCTGGAAGATTTCGAATTGATTCGGCGACTGAAGAAGCATGGCCGAATCGCCCTCGCCAATACGCACATCATCACCTCGGCTCGCCGGTACCAGTTGCGCGGCCCCTTGCGCACCGTGCTGGAACATCAGATGATTCTCTCGCGGTTTCTCTGCGGACAATCTCCCGCGCAGCTCGCCCACAGAGTGACGTAACTGTTTCCGGACCCGTCATCTCGATCCGTGCATGCATTGGTCGCCGCGTCGCATCGGGGCATCGGGGTATCGGGGTATCGGGAACCGGGGTATCGGACCCGGTCGATGGCCAACGAGTTTCTGAACAAAGTGTGAACGAATTGCCGCGGCGACTCGCAGCGGGGGCTTTCCGGACACGATGACCGGTTCAACCTGTGACGACTGGGCGCCTTGTGGTGGTTGGCGGGTTCGGGATGCGCGCGTTGTACCGGCGCAAGATACGACGCGCTGGACGCAGCGGCTTCTGATTGACAGAGTTGCGATACACACAGTCACCTCGATCTCGACAGAGGAGTTACGTATGTTTCGTCAACTGCAGCGATTGCTCGGATCCACCATGACCGTGGCCCGACCGCGGGGCACGTCCACATCGACGTCCCGTGAGGAGGTCATGACGAAGCGAATCGGCCTGGCCCTGGGGATCGGCATGATTGTCGGTGCGCTCTGGACCTCCAATGAGGCGCAGGGGGACCTGACGGTCCAACCGGCCCGGCCGCCGATCATTGTGGATCTCCCGCTCTCTCTGGATGCGTTCAAGCGAGATGTGGTCTTCGATGCAACCATTGCCCGCGATGTGGCGGATGCAGCACGCCCCACGATCGCCGGTCACCCCGGACGCCTGATCGTCCTTCAGCCGACGGGGCTGTCGCTGTACGGCCAGCATGTGAATGAAGAACACAAACAAGCATTGCTTGACTTCGTTCAGGCCGACTCGATGCCGAGCTTCGACGCTTGGTACGAAACACAGCTTTCGTTGTTTCTTGAGACGACATTGCGCATGCTTCGGTCGCGGCATCCCAACAATGCGTTTACGGTAATGGGACTTCCCGCCGAGTCGAATCTGCGCGTGAGTGATCCCGGTGGAATCAATGTCCGATACGCGGAAGTCATCGATCAATTTTCAGCGATTGTCAGCCGTCATTCATTGATCATGCTCGACCAGCAGATGCCGGTCGAGTCGATGTTGCGGCGCTCGCTGCCCGAGACGATGCGCTTGCGCGAAGGCCGCCCGCTGATGACGCGCATCAATGGTCAGTGGCATATCCTGCTCGAAGAGTCGTCACTGGCTGAGGAAGTGGATCCGAATCGTGACGCGGCGGACACGACGTCATCGGATCCGTCATCGCACAACTCCCAACCGGCCCCGACCCATGGCGATTCATTCGCAGATGTCTCGACCCCCGAAGGGATCGTGCATGCTGAATCACA
>RECV01000232.1 GCA_007693845.1 Phycisphaerales bacterium | reverse complement strand
GAACTGGAGATACATCGCCGGCGGTACGAGGACCGCTGGATCGCGCGCGTGGTGCTGCCCGACGACTGGCTCGATCTCCTGATCGATCAGACCACTTCCGTTGCGTTGTTGCGCACGTTTGCCGGCCACGACACCATCGCGACAACGCCCGGACAACGCCTGCCGTGGACCGACCCGGTTCAGCGCGTCCACACCATGCCGCTGGACCTGACCAACTGGTCCGACCTGCCCAGCCCGCTGCGGTAGGCGCTCGGTCATGCCGCTGAGGGCTCGTTGAGAAGGGCACGCAACGTGCCGAGCATCACCACCGCTGCCGTCTCAATCCGAAGAGTCGTCGGCCCCAGTGAAACGCGCCTCGCGCCGGCGGCCACTGCATGATCCACCTCGTCCGGGGTGAATCCGCCCTCCGGACCGATCAGCACGTGAACTTCGCTCACATTCCCCTTGAGTTCCTTCACGATGGCGGGCATATCCCCACCATTCGGGTGCGCGATCAATACCCGCCCGCCGTTCCGTGCCGCGGCCCGCTCGATCACCTCGTCGATCGTCCGCTCCGGTTCAATGCGCGGCAGGTACGCCTGCCGGCTCTGTTTGCACGATTCGATCAGCCAGCGTTGAGCCCGTTCGGTAAACGCGGCGGTGGGCTTGACGACCCGCCTTTCGGTTCGCAGCGGTGAAAACGAGTCCAGGCCGAGTTGCGCAGCCATCGTGAGCAGTGTTGACTGGCGATCGCCCTTCGGCAGCGCGCACGCCAGATGAACCGCCGGGTGCAGCGCTTCGGCTTGCTCAACCGACTGAACGAGTAGAGTCGCCCGGTGACTTCGCGTCTCGACATTCTCAACCGTGGCGCGCGCTACCCGCCCGCACCCGTCGAAAAGGTGCAGCGCATCACCTTCCGCGAGGCGCCTGGCCCCGAATGCGTGCCGGGCCTCCCGGCCGCTGAGAGTCACGCGCGACTCCGGTTCGGGCAGATCGGGCCAATAAAACCACGCTTCGGACATGAGAAATCGTCCACTCCGGTCTGGAGAACCATCACACGTTCAGGTACACATCGTAACGCACCAACTTGCCGCGAATGTCGTGGCTCGGTTCCGGCACCAGCGGCGGCGCGTGGTCCGGACGCTTGACCACCACGCGCTGTAACGCGACCTGCCGCGCCATCATCACCAGATCCGCAGCGTCTGGATCATCGCCCGCGAGCTCGCGGATCACCTGAATCGATTTGCGCGGCAGCGCGGAAACGCGGCGCTTCGGCGGGAACATCGGATCGATGTACACCGCATCCGGCCGGGGATTTAGCGCGGGCAACAATTCCCGCGCATCCCCGCGAACAAGCATCATCCGACCCGGTTCAAGTCGCCCCTCCAGTCGTGTCATCGCATCGTCCAGCATGGCCGCCAGAACCGGCTGCCGCTCGACCACACGGACATCGAAACCCATGAGCGCAAGCCGCAGCGCATCTTCACCCAGTCCGCCCGTGGCGTCGATAACCGTGTTCACCGAGCGGCCGAGCGCGCGACCGAGCAATTGTTTCTTTGACCGCTCCGGCGCGTGTGAAGCAAACCACGATTCGGGCGCGCGCAGCATGAGGCCGCGCCCGGGTCGATCCGCCGGTTCGGCCAGTTCCATCCCTTCCGGATGCACGCGCAACTGCAGCGAGTCTGCCGGCAGGTCGTCTTCGAGAATGCACGGCAGATTCAACGACGCTGCCAACCGCTTCGCGCGCTCGCGCCATGCCGGCTCACGCACGAACGTGGTGACCACCACGGATTTTCTCGGCACCGCTTTCGCCATCCATGCAGCGTATCCGCCGCATGGCGCGGTGTCGCACCCGCCACCCTGCGCGCTGTTCGATTCTTCAACTCATGTTGATCCCGGAGTCAGCGGCCTTCGCGCAGGCGTTCGCCCAGCCAGTCGCTCAGTTCCTCGGCTTCCTTGATCTTGCCGATGACCGCTTCCACGTCGTATTCCAGTCGGAAGAACTCGACCGACTCTTCATTGAGAATCGCGTAGCTGGCGCGCGGATCGAGGTCGCGCGGCTGGCCGACCGAACCCGGATTGATGATGACCTTCTCGTCATCGCGGAACTTGTACACGCCGTCCACATCGCCCGGCGGGTAGAAATCCGGCTCGTCGGTGAAAACGCCCGGCACGTGCGTGTGGCCGACCATGCACCGCGTTTCGATCCGATCGAAAATCTGTTGCATCTTCACCGGCGAGTTGATCGCATCCTCCGGGAAGAGGTATTCGTTGATCGGCCGGCGCGGCGTGCCGTGCACGCAGAGATAGCCCTGATCCATCACCCGCACCTTCAAGCGGCCGAGGAACTCCCACCGCGTGGTCGCCTTGACCTTGTCCTGCTCCGCTTCGAATTGGGCGCGGGTCCAGTAGGCGGCCTGCTCGGCGGCGACGTTGAAATTGGTCGGCTCGTAGAGCACGCCGAAGTCGTGATTGCCGAGCAGCGACCATTCGCACTTCTCCGCGACGAGATCAACACATTCAACCGGGTTCGGCCCGTAGCCCAGCACATCGCCGAGGCAGATAATCCGATCGACCTTCTGCCCTTCGATATGATCGAGAACGACCTGCAGGGCCTCCAGGTTGGCGTGGATATCACTGATAATCGCGGTGCGCACGGCGTTCGGTCTCGGTCGTTCGGGGGTGCATGGCCTTGGATCGGGACCGCTCGGGTCACGCCTCGGCCGCGGACAAGAGCGACGATGCTACCCAACCCGGGCGGATCGAGTCAATCGACGGGCGGGGATGTCGCGCGAATCGTCAGCCGCCCCCACGCCCTG
Source organism: Phycisphaerales bacterium (assembly GCA_007693845.1). Classification (GTDB taxonomy): domain Bacteria; phylum Planctomycetota; class Phycisphaerae; order Phycisphaerales; family SM1A02; genus SKZB01. The sequence goes on along the minus strand of RECV01000232.1, from coordinate 4,444 downwards.
AGGCCGGGAACGTCCGATTCACGCGGTCCCTTTGGCCGACCCGCCGCCGGCGATCACTTTGAAGATGCCGCCCCGAGGACAAGTTGGCCGGTGAATGACTACGCAGCGGCCGGGCTGGCCGGGGCCGACTTAGCGGTGAGCCGGCCTTCGCTGTAGGACATGACGTGCTGCGCGATTTCCGAGAGCGGCGAAACCACCTGCGCTCCGCCACACGCGATGGCTTCGCGCGGCATACCGAAGACGACGCACGAGGCCTCGTCCTGCGCGATGGTGACCGCGCCGGCGTCACGCATGGTCTTCAGCCCCTGCGCGCCGTCGTTGCCCATCCCGGTGAGGATGATGCCGAGCGCATTGGAACCGGCGTACCGCGCGGTGCTTTCGAAGAGCACTTCAACCGACGGCCGGTGCCGACAGATACGCGGACCGTCCCCCACGCGCACCACGTAGCGGGCACCGTCGCGCGCGAGTTTGAGATGCTGATCGCCCGGCGCGAGGAGCGCGAGGCCCGGCACGACCGCATCGCCGTTGCGCGCTTCGCGCACTTCGATGCGGCAGAGTTGATTGAGACGATCCGCGAAGGAAGCGGTGAATCCGATCGGCATGTGCTGGGTCATCACGATCCCCGGCACGTTGCGCGGCAGGGGCTGCAACACCGACCGAATCGCTTCCGTGCCGCCCGTCGAGGCGCCGATGGCGATCACCTTGTTCGTGGTTTCAATGAGCGCGTGCGATGCCGCGGGGGTCACCGCCGCGGGTGCAGCATTCGTCTCCTGATCGGGCTTCTTGAGCTGCGCGTACACCGCGCCGCGGATCAGATCGCGCAACTGGCGCGAGACGTCACCGACCGAATAGGATTCGTTGGGCTTGCTCACGACGTCGATCGCGCCGGCTTCGAGACAGGCGAGCACGGTGTCCTTGCTGCGCGCGGTCAATGAGCTGACCATGATGACCGGCAACGGATGGTACTTCATCAGTCGCCGCAGAAAGCTGATGCCGTCCATGCGCGGCATTTCGATGTCCAGCGTGAGCACATCCGGCTGCAGACTGATGATCTTGTCGCGCGCGATGTAGGGATCGGGCGCGGTGCCGACGACCTGAATGCCGGGCTGCTTGTCCAGCTCCTTGCTGAGCACCTGGCGGACGATGGAAGAATCATCCACGATCAGGACGCGGACATCGCGTTGCATAAGTCGGATCTCCTTGCGGTCTATGATCGGTTGATCAGGCGGCCTGCGCGACCGCGTCTTTCTGCCAGATGATGCAAAGCGGCTCGAGTTCTGCTTCGATCACGCAGGCGATCTGCTGATTGGAGCCATGGTCGATCGGTGGAATCACGCTCGTTTCCACCAGCGAGGGCAGGCCGAGCGAGTACGGGCAGTTGTCACCGCCCAGTTCGAGGATGACCGATCCGCCGACGATGTTGGCCAGTTCCTTCAAGGCATCCGCCCCTTCGCACTTGGGATTGACCTCTTCCGGTTCCACACCGAGCAAGCTCGAAGCAAACTCACGCAGGAACCCGTCGCTGGCGCAAAGGACGACACTGCCGCCCTCAGGACCGGCGTAGTTGATCTTCGCGACGTGGGAAGTCGCGGCGACCGCGTCCTCAGCGCTCGACTCGGCCGGATCCGCCATGACGAACGCGGTGCGCTCCAGCGCGAGAATAGTCAGTTCCATCAGACGTTCTGAAGTAAGTTGGCTCATGCTTTGACTCCGAGGGCTTTGTTGATGATTCGACAGAGATCTTCGGGCTCGAACGGCTTGTGGAGGGTTTCAAGCACTCCCAACGCCTGCATCCGATCGAGCCGTTCGCGGTTGGCTTCGGTGCTGACGACGACAACGGCTGCGTCCGACAGCGTGGGGTGCTGGCGCAGCTCCGTCACGAACTCCTCGCCGTTCATCACCGGCATGTTGAGATCGAGCAGGATGAGATCGATCCAGTTGGCTTCAAGCGCTTCGAGCGCTTCCTTGCCGTTGCCCGCCTCGAAGATGCGGTCATCGTCCACCCCGGCAAGGCGGACGACCTTCTTGATCGCCATTCGAAGGATCGGTGAGTCATCCACAATGAGTACGTTGCAATTCATGCGCACTTTTCCTCATTCTGCTTGCCTTGAACGAGTTCCTCGCTGGCCTTGATCGCCACGACGGTCTGCGCGATGAATCGTTCGACGACATCGCGCGAGAGATTGAGTTTCAGTCGGACGTGATCCGCCAACCGATACTGCAATCCGTCGTGGCCGAGACCAAGCCCGGCCCAGAGGCAGATCATGTCGGCGGCGTGCACGATGGAAAACAGATCATCGTCGTCCGAATCGGGCGGCGGTGGAGCGTGATGGAATCGGATGGCGGCGACGATTCGGACCGGCAGCCCCCACCGCACCGCAAGTTCAGCGCCGAGTTCCGCGTGATTGAATCCTAGCGCCGCCCGCTCCGCTTCGATGAAGCTGGTTTGCGTGTTCAGGTGTTCCGAGACCAGCGTCATGTACTCCGAGCCGTAGTGCTTATCGAGCACCAGTTTGCCGACGTCACGGAGCAAGCCGCAGACGAACGCCAGGTCAGGATCATCGAACCCATGGTCACGGGCGATACATTCCGCCGCGAGCGCGCCGCCCTGCGCGCTGCGCCAGAGAGCGCCGCGGTGCATGCCGTACGCTTCACCCGCATCGAGAAAGAGATCCGCCACCTGCTGCTGCAAGACGATCTGCATGAGGTGACGCCGGCCGAGACGGGCCAGACTTTCCTGCAGGTTGAACACCCGGTTCTTGGCGCCGTACTGCGCTGAATTGGCGTAGCGCATGATGGTCATGCTGAGCGCATCGTCGGTCCGGACGATTTCATGAATCTCACTGACCTCCACATCCGCGCGGTTGAGCATGGACGTGAGCCGGGCCACCGTGCTTGGCAGCACGGGCAGCGATTCACATTGCGAGAGAATGTCGTTCAGAGTGGCCATATCACGCGTTCCGTTGCCTTGTTCCGAATTGTCACACTGCCGTCGGCCATCGAAAGCGCCATCGTGCGGCTGATGGTCGAACCGGTGTCATCGGCGGAGAGGAGAATGTTGTTTTTCCAGAAGATCTTTCGAATCAGGGTTCGGTTCCGCGATCCGATCTTGAACTGACCGTTGTCGGACATGACTTCCGCGCCCCCGGCGGCGCAGACGATCATGCGTTCTTTCTGCGCGCCGAGTTCGTAGCATTTCTTGAACAGCAAGGGGATGCCGGTATCGCCGAACATTGCCGGATTTTTTTCCGCCTTCTCCTGACTGAGTTTGGCGCTGGGGAGCATGAAGTGGAGCATGCCGCCGACGTGCACTTGCGGGTCGTAGACAGTAACCCCGATGCACGAGCCGAGGGCGTAGGTAATCAGTGTGGTGTTGGGATCGCTGCTGATCGCCATATCCGCGACACCGATCACGGTCTTGGCCGCTTCGGTGGAACTGGTTGGAGCGCTGGGAGGTACCACGGGGACAAACTCCGATTACTTCTTGTACATGGACGCCTGAACCGGACGGAACGGTGTGTTCAAACCGGAAAGGGTCTCCGCGCTGCCGACGGCGAAGATCCCCCCCGGCCGCAGCAATTCATGAAAACGCAGCACCAGATCACGGCGGGTGGCCGTGTCGAAATAAATCATCACATTGCGGCAGAAGATCACGTCGAACGGCCCTTTCATCGGCCAGACGTCCATCAGATTCAACTGCGCCACTTTCACCATCTGGCGAATTTCATCGCAGACCTGGACGCGATCTTTCTGCCCCGATACCGAGCGGAAGTACTTTCGAATGATTTCCTCCGGCACTTTCTCAAGCTGCTGACGCTGGTACACCCCGTTCCGCGCTTCCTCCACCGCCGAGTTGGACAGATCGGTCGCCAGTATGCTGATGTTCCAGTCACTGCGATTGCTCAGTGAGTCGCACGCGTTGATGGCCATCGAATACGGCTCACAACCGGTCGAGCATCCCGCGGACCAGATGCGGATCGCCCGACCGGGCAGGGTCGTGTTCCCGCGCGCCAGCGGGGTGTAGAACTCACGCTCCAGGTAATCAAAGTGCGCCTGATCGCGAAAGAAACTCGTAACGTTGGTCGAGAGCAGATCGAAGAAGACGAGCATGTCCTCTTCACTGCCGTTGTCTTCCAGATAGTGCAGGTACGCATCAACACTCTCGTAGCCGGACTTGCGCAGAAAAGACGCCAGCCGGCTGGACACCAGCGAGATCTTTTTCTCGGTGAGATGCAGCCCCCAACGGTCACGGGCCAGCCGAGCAATCTGACTGAATTGATTCGGGGAGAGATTCATCGGGCTGTTCTTCAAGGGGTGTCATGTCGCGCTATCGCGCCCTGTACACATCGGTCATCCTGTTTCGTCAGATCACGCAAGCTCCGGCGAATTCGCGCAACATCAGGGGAACAACTGAGATGATCAGCAACGAACCGTTCCGAGCCGT